>DATLDA010000109.1:0-27523 GCA_035526135.1 Flavitalea sp. | reverse complement strand
GGCAGGAATTCGGCGCTACTACCGGAAGACCCCGTCGTTGCGGTTGGATCGACCTGGTAGCGTTAAAATATACATGCATGGTAAATGGTGTGACAAAAATTATTATGACAAAAGCTGATGTTCTGGATGCGTTCAAAGATTTAGAAGTTTGTACTGCTTATCAGGTCAATGGCAAAAGAACGGCTGAGGTGCCATTCCAGATGACCCGAGTCAGGATTTCGCCTGAATGGAAATCCTTCAGCGGTTGGAACACAGACATTACCAAATTGAGGAGAGCGGCAGAGTTGCCAGTGCAAATGAACAATTATATGGATTTTATCAATAATTTTCTTGGGGTAACAATTTCATATATATCAAATGGTCCGGGAAGAGACCAGTTAATAGAAATATAGGGAAATTTTAAGTAGCTTTTCAGTCAAATCAATCCTAAAAAAAAACCGAAAAAAAGTTTGGAGGTTCAAAAACTTCGCTGAAATTTTACAATTCAATCTTACCTGATCATGGCAGCAAAATCTGATAAAGGAAATAGCGGGAAACCGGCACCGAAGTCAAATGGTGATATTCCTGGAAAAACCACTCCCAAAGCAAAAAAAGTCATTGAGGATGATGAAGATGATATAGACGATGAAAATGGAGTTGATACAACAGGAATAAAAAAAAATGCGAAGGTCTCAGATAAAAAAGGAAAAGAAGATGATGAAGATGACGACGACGATGTGGAAGTAGTTGACGAATGGGAAAAGCCTGAAGAGGAAGAGACGTGGGATCCTGACTTTGAAGAATTTGATCTTCCCAAATCAAAAACTAAAAAGGCAACAGGTCCTGTAGGAAAGAAAACAGGTAAGGGGGAAGAAGAGGATGATGTCGCTTTCGACGAGGAATTTAAAGACCTTGATTTATTTAATGATGCCGGCGTTGACGATGAGGATGACGATTTTTAACCGCAATCACTTATGACTTTTATGTGAGGAAGTTTATTTCCTTTCCCATACACGATTACAGAATAACAAAAATGCAAATGTTGAATTGGTTGAACCGGTTCAACATTTGTGCTTTTCTGGATAATCATCTGTATCAAACACCTGCCCATGAAGTAGAATGTCTGGCAGCCGCCGGGTGCTTAAGCAGCATTACAAGTTCCGCTGGCACTGCCCTTTTGAAATTAGATGAATTTCATAAAACGCATTCAGACTGGATTTTTGGTCATCTGGCATATGATCTTAAAAATGAGATTGAACAATTACAATCTGCGAATCCTGACTATCTCTACTTCCCTGACCTGTTTTTTTTTCAACCGGACATAGTCATTTCAATGTCAGAAAAATTCATTTCAATTGGTGTACATAATGATCTTCATGACTCAATATTTCTGGAAATAAATACTTGTCCTTCCTGGATCAGTCCGGCAAAAAATCCACAAATAAATATAACCAGCCGTTTTACGAAAGAATCATACATCGATTCTGTCAATAGGATCCGCAATCATATACTGGTTGGTGATTGTTATGAAGTTAATTTTTGCCAGGAATTTTTCGCAAATGAAGCAGTCATAGATCCGATTGCAGTATATCATGCACTCGCGACGATCTCTCCAAATCCTTTCGCTGCATTTTATCGAATCAATGAATTGTATGTATTATGTGGGAGCCCGGAACGTTACCTGCAAAAGAAAAAGAACCGGCTGATGTCTCAGCCGATTAAGGGAACACTTGCCCGACAGCATAAGAATGAAGGGTCAGATATAGCTGAAAGAAAACTATTGATCGAGAGTGCCAAAGACAAAGCAGAAAATGTAATGGTAGTTGATCTTGTACGAAACGATCTGGCGAGAGTCAGCGAAAAAGGAAGCGTCAAGGTCTCTGAATTGTTCGGTGTTTATACTTTTCCTCAGGTTCACCAGATGATATCTACTATTACCGGTATCGTGCAAGCTGACAAAGGACTGAAAGATATTCTGAGCGCTACCTTCCCGATGGGTTCAATGACCGGCGCACCCAAAAAGCGTGTCATGGAAATAATAGAACAATATGAAAAAACCAAAAGAAGCATTTTCTCGGGCGCAATGGGTTATATCACACCATCCGGCGACTTTGATTTCAATGTAGTAATACGTTCTATTTTTTACAATGCATCGAAGAAATATCTTTCCTTTCAGGCAGGTTCGGCAATAACTTTCAACAGTAATAGTGATGAGGAATATGAGGAAAGCCTTTTGAAGGCAGAAGTAATAAAAAAGGTATTGGCAAATGCCAATACCTCCTGAATTTAAACACCCTGATAACTATTTTTTTGCCACGTCAGTTTTTCGCGGTAACGAAGTTGATGCAACTGAAGAGAGCATTTGTTCGACCGATTCGTTCAGAATCTGGTATTTGTTAGCAACAAACAATTCTACTTTGTCGGCAGGGATCTTAAGGTCATAACCTTTCACCGCGCCCGCCATCATTTTGTCAAATTCAGGATTATACCTGTTGAAATCTTCCAAAGACATATGGATGTATTTGGCGATGACAGCTGCAAGATATTTCCCGGAAATGGTCAAAGTTTTGGCATTTTTCAATTCCTGTGTGGTAAGTTTTCTAATAAGTAGTGTACCTGCGTAGGGTCCCATTTGGGCGGCTACTTCAGCTTTTGTCAGTGTGGTAATTCCTCCCTGGCCTTCGAGAATATAATGCGTACCGATAAATTTCTTTACGTGCATTCTCGATTCAGCAGGAAGATACTGTTGGAGATGCCAGAAATTACGGCTTCCGCTTTTTCTGATGGCAGCATAAACTGGTCCGGGTCCCCCATTATAAGCGGCAAGTACCAGCAACCAGTCGCCAAAAATGTTGTAGAGATCTTTCAGGTAAATGGCTGCTGCATGGGTGCTTTTAAAATAATCCTTTCGTTCGTCTTTATGCTTGGTGACCTTCAATCCCACTATTCGGGCAGTGGTAGGCATAAACTGCCAGGGTCCTACGGCGCCAACATGAGAAACAGCATTCGATTTCAGTTCTGATTCGATTACCGCCAGATACTTCAATTCTGTAGGCAATCCATGTTGTTCAAAAATTTCATCGATCATGTTGAAGTAAGCAAGGCCCCAACTTTTCAGTTTCAACAGGTTTTTGGTGTTCTTGTTTTTGTAATCCTGGACAAAACTAACAGCGCGGGGATTCAGTCGTACGGCATCTTCAACCATCAATGTGTTTTCAACCAGATCGGTGGATTCAGCGGATTTGGCTGCACCGGTAACCTTGTCCGTTAAGATTTGAGTGGTTACGGTTGATCTTGTTTTCGAGGGTACAGCTTTCTTTGCAGGGGCGGCTTTTTTGTTTTTGTTGCCACCCGTAGCATGAGCTGCCATGAGAAAGCACAGGACGAATCCTGCGATTAAAATTTGTGTTTTCATCATCATCAGGTTTGATCAGGCAATGTCGACCCTAAGGAATGGATTAACGATGATGTTTCACACAGGAAATAATGGAAGGAAATTACATAGGATGGGAAAAAGTACAAACCGCTCCCTGGTCAAATGTTTGGGTTTTTCATCTCTGGGAGTTTCTGTACCTCGCCATCCATTGACTGGATAGCTGAAGTAAAGATAATTCGCAAAATTGGTAAGTCATAATCTGAAGTCCAAAAGGAAGCCCCGATTTGTGCCAAAACAGCGGGATGGAAGTTGCGGGTAGACCAGTTAAATTCGCAAAGACTGTAAAAATGTCAGCCATATACATGGAAATCGGGTCTTTTGTGATTTCTCCTACTCGAAACGCCGGTGAAGGGACGGTGGGAAGAATGATAGCGTCGAAATCTTTGAAGATCAGTTTAATTTTGTCTACTAGAATCTGGCGCACCTGTTGCGCTTTCGTGAAATAGGCATCATAATATCCAGCCGACAAGACAAAAGTTCCGAGCATTATGCGCCGTTTTACCTCTTTCCCAAATCCGGAAGAACGTGAATAACTATATAATTCTGTTAAGTTATTCTGATCACCCGGTTCCCGGTAACCGTACCGGATACCATCATAACGCGACAAGTTGGAAGAAGCTTCTGCAGTAGTAAGTATATAATAAGTAGGAACAATATAATCGAGGAAATCAAAATTTACAGGTTCGATTGTATTGCCGTCATTTTTTAGCGTTGTTACAAATCCTGAAAAAGCATCCGCCATTTCAGGATCCAATGCAGGGGACTCAAAAGCATCTTTGAAGTAACCGATCTTAAATTGTTTATCGGCTGTTAGGGTCGTTTTGTATTGATGTTTTTCTAAGGGATAGGTAGTACTGTCAAACGAATCAGGTCCTTCAATAACTTCCAGAACAGCAGCAACGTCTTCTATATAATTTGCAAAAATACCAACCTGGTCGAACGATGATGCATATGCGATAATGCCATACCGTGAGATCACTCCATACGAAGGTTTGAAACCGATGATGCCACAAAAGTCAGCCGGCTGCCTTACTGATCCACCTGTATCTGTTCCCAGGCTTATCATACACATTCCTGATTGAAGTGCCACAGCGGATCCACCGGATGATCCTCCAGGAACTCTGGACTCATCAATTGCGTTCAACACTTTTCCAAATGCAGAATTCTCATTCGTGGAACCCATGGCGAATTCATCACAGTTGGTATGGCCTATAATAATTGCTTCTTCCTCGATCAGACGTTCGACTACGGTTGAATTGTAGATGGCAGTATAATTTTCAAGAATGCGCGATGCTGCTGTAACCGGATGATCTTTATAACAAATCACATCTTTCAGCGCAATCACAACGCCATGTAGTTTGCCCATTATTTGGCCGGAAGATCTTTGTCGATCCAACGCACGGGCGCGCATTAGGGCTTCATCGGAATAAAGGCGAAGAAAGGCGTTAAGGTGTTTTTTTTCTGTTGTTTTTTTTAAACAAGTCGTTACCATTGCTTCACAGGAAGTGGAGCCATTGAGTAAAGAAGCATGGTATTGTTGTATTGATCCGAAAGGGAGCAAATCGGTTCAGGGCAATAAGAAGCGCCGCGTGCTTTAAGGTTGAGTAGTAGATGACGCTGTATGGTTAGCTGCAGCCTGTTTTTCTTTTTCAGTCATTCCCTCTTCAATCTCTTTTTTCACATTTGTTTTCGCGTCATTAAATTCCCTGATCCCGCGACCAAGACCTCTCATAAACTCCGGAATCTTTCTACCTCCAAACAAGATCAAAACCGCTAACACAATGAGGATCCACTCCGTCCCGCCGGGCATTGAGATCATTAAAAAATTGGTGCTGCACATGACTCTGTAATTTTATAGTTAGATATACGAAATTAAGGGATTTTCGGATGCATTTATACAATAGCATATAATAATGGTAGGGGTTCATGACCACCTTTCATTGCAATAAAAAAAGGCCCGATAGGGCCTTGGAATAAAATATGATCATGAATACTATTCAGTTTCTGCCACTGCCATACGCTTCTCTTTGATCCGTGCGCTCTTTCCACTACGGCTGCGCAGGAAATACAATTTGGCGCGACGAACACGACCTGATTTATTCAATTCGATAGAATCAATATTGGGAGAGAAAAATGGGAATGTTCTCTCTACTCCTACACCATCTGAAATTTTTCTTACCGTAAAACTGGCTGTATGGCCGGAACCCTGGCGTTTAATCACATCCCCCCGGAAACTCTGGATACGTTCCTTACCACCTTCCACAATCTTATAATTCACTGTAATATTATCCCCGGCCTTGAACTTAGGAAATTCTTTCTGGCCGGTTAGTTGTTCGTGTACAAATTGAACAGCTGCGTTCATGACTTACATTTTAAGGCGGCAAAGGTAACGCCAGGTATCGTATTTTCCAAAATCAATTGACCTACCGCGCAACATTCACAGCCCGCTTCTCTCTTATTACTGTCACTTTGATTTGTCCGGGGAAGGTCATTTCCGTTTGGATTTTTTGTGCAATTTCGAACGACAGACGATCACTGTCAGCATCTGTTACTTTATCAGCCTCCACAATTACCCGTAATTCCCGGCCGGCCTGTATAGCATAAGCTTTTTCTACACCCTGGTAAGCTAATGCGAGGTTTTCCAGGTCCTTTATCCGTTGCAGGTATTGTTGCATTATCTCCCTACGCGCTCCGGGCCGCGCACCGCTGATGGCGTCACACGCTTGTACGATCGGAGAAATTACATACTGCATTTCCATTTCATCATGGTGTGCACCGATTGCATTTATTACCGCCGGATTTTCACCATATTTTTCGGCGAGTTTAGCGCCCAGTAATGCATGGCTTAATTCTGTTTCTTCATCCGGAACCTTTCCGATGTCGTGCAACAATCCCGCTCTTTTTGCTAGTTTAGGGTTCATGCCCAGTTCGGAAGCCATAATAGCACACAGGTTCGCTACCTCGCGGCTATGCATCAAAAGGTTTTGTCCATAGGAGGAACGGAACCTCATCTTACCAACTATCCGTACCAGCTCTTTATGTAGTCCGTGGATACCCAGTTCGATGACGGTCCTTTCACCGATATCCATTACCTGCTCTTCAATCTGTTTTCTTGTTTTTTCAACAACCTCTTCAATCCTTGCAGGGTGAATTCGTCCATCAGTAACAAGCCTTTGCAGACTCAACCGCGCAATTTCCCTTCTGAGGGGATCAAAAGAAGATAGAATGATTGCTTCCGGCGTATCGTCAACGATGAGATCTACACCTGTTGCAGCTTCTATGGCACGAATGTTCCTGCCTTCCCTACCGATAATTTGTCCCTTTATTTCATCGCTTTCCAGGTTGAAAACCGTAATAGAATTTTCTATCGCCTGTTCTGCTGCTGTTCGTTGGATGGATTGAATGATTATTTTCCTTGCTTCTTTATTTGCCTTTTGGCGGGCGTCTTCAATAATTTCCTGCTGCATGGCAAGCGCTTGTGATTGCGCCTCGTGTTTAAGACTTTCAACAAGCTGTGCCTTTGCCTCTTCCGCTGAAAGGGCAGCTATCTTCTCGAGCCTTCTGATGTGTTCTTCCTGATGCTTTTCCAGTTCACTTCGTTTCAGGTTTACCACTTCGATCTGTCTGTTCAGGTTTTCTTTGATGGCTTCGTTTTCTTTAACCTGTTTATCGAGTTGATCGTGCTTTTGATTTACTGATTGCTCCTTTTGCCGGGCACGATTTTCAGATTCGCCCAACTTCCTGTTTTTTTCGAAAACCTCCTTGTCATGCTCAGATTTCAACTGCAGAAATTTCTCTTTTGCCTCCAAAAGCTTTTGATTCTTCAGTGTTTCGGCATTTGTTTGCGCATCTGCAAGGATTTTACGCGCGTCCTGTTGAGCTTCCTCTATCTTTTTTTTCGTGTTTTTGGCGAATAATAGTTTCCCGAGAATGATTCCAATGAGCAGCGCCACTCCACCCACTATATAGGTTAAGACATTTGGTTCCATCGTGTGCTAAAGATTTAGATTGTTCTGGCATATCGTTTCTCACTTCGTGGTAATGGGAGACCTCGTAGAGATGTAAAGTCCGCGAAAATACAAAAAAAGGTACTGATTGCCTTAACGATGTGAAAACAAGACACTCATACGCTTCCTATTACATGTAAGGCAAACCGAATTTGTATTGAATGGCGTACATTGCGCCACTAAAATAATTATTGATGAAATCAATTTTTTTATTGGTACTGGGTATCTCTGGGATGGTCGTGGTAACTGCTCAAAATGTAGAGAAGCCGTTCCGGCTGAAAGGTACTGTCTCCGGCATGAAAGAGCCGGTAGCGCGGGTTTACCTTACTTATGCTTTAAATGGAGAAAGGAAGTTAGATACTGCCATCATAAAAAACGGCGGATATGAATTCAGTGGGCAATTATCGGAGCCCACCCTCGCACGGATCCGCGCGATTTATCCTGAAATTGATGGAAAAAATACACCAATCAATGCTAAAAAAGATATCGCGGTTGTTTTTCTTCAACCGGGTAACATTACAATTACGCATACAGACTCCTTTTCTCACTCAATCGTCAAAGGTTCTGCGTCGCATGATGCTTACCTTTCTTTAGACACTCGCTTGAAATCTTTAAATGATAAAATGCAGGAACTCAGTTTGGCGTATGCAGCATTGTACAGGAATAAGGATGAAGAGGGAATGAAAAAAATGGAACCTCAGTTTGATGAAATTCAGGCTTCCATAAAAAAAGAATACCTGGGGTATGCCAAAGGAAATCCCGAATCACCCATAGCAGTTTACGTGGTAAATCAATATGCAGGTTGGGAAATCAATCCGGATGAAGTAGAACCTGTTTTTAATTCTCTGCCTGCATCGATGAGAAATCAACCTACTGCAAAGTTGCTCCAGGAGAAAATTGAATTAGCCAAGAAAACAGCGGTTGGCCGTTTTGCTATGGATTTTACACAGGCAGATACATTGGGAAATCCCATAAGCCTTTCATCTCTCCGCGGTAAATATGTGTTGGTTGATTTCTGGGCAAGTTGGTGTGGTCCTTGCCGGGCGGAAAATCCTAATGTTGTGAATGCATATAATAAGTTCAAAGGAAAAGGTTTTCATATAATGGGAGTGTCACTTGATCAGCCAAACGCGAAGGATAAATGGTTAAAAGCCATCCACGATGATAACCTTACCTGGACGCATGTTTCGGACCTTCAATATTGGAAAAATGCTGTTGCGATCCAATATGGCATTCAGTCAATTCCGGCGAATTTGCTGATCGATCCAACAGGTAAGATCATTGCAAAAAATCTGAGAGGCGATGAATTACAAAAAAAGCTTGAAGCATTACTCGATAAACCCTGATAATAGCCTCTCGTCTATTGCCGCAGGAATGCAACTGAGGGATACCCGAAACCGTCTACGCATCACATAATTGTCATTTATATGAAAAAAATATTCCTTTTTGCATTTGTTCTCTTTTCAGTTGCGATCAATGCGCAATCGGTTACAAAAAAAATTGCGCTCACCAAGGGACAGCAATATGAACAGGTGAGTCAGATGAACATGCACATGACACAGGAAATGATGGGGCAGGCCATTGATATAAAAATGGAAGCAACAACGAATAGCCTGGTAGAAGTAAAAGATGTATCAGCAAATTCATATCAGTTGGCAAGTACAGTTAAACGGATTGTGATGAACATGAGTGGCATGCAGGATATGAAATTTGATTCTGATAAAAAAGAAGATCTTGATGGACAAATGGGAGAAAGCGTGAAGGATAAGATTAATAAAACAAAAGAATTTACAGTTAACCACGAAGGAGTTATTACAGAGATTAAGAATAAAGAAAAAGAGGAAGATGCTGCTGGCGGAATGGGTGCAGGAATGATGAGCAATATGTTTGGTCAGGACGGTGAAGAAAAGGAAGGAATGCAGTTTCAGGCTTTAGCCAATCTTCCATCAAAAGGTGTGAAAGTCGGAGACAGCTGGTCTGATTCCACCACTGATAAGAACACAAAAGCATTTACAACTTATACATTAAAGGAAGTAAAGGGAAATGATGGGTTGGTAACGCTGAACAGCAATATGAATGTGAATCGCGATATTGAACAACAGGGAATGACAATTCAAATCGCCCTTCAGGGTACAACACTCGGCGAATTTACTTTCGATGTTGCAACAGGGATAATAAAGGCGAAGAAAGCCACAACTAAAGCGACAGGAACTGTTGAAGCAATGGGTCAGTCAATTCCCATGACAATTGACACTACTGTAACAAGTACGATTTCAAAAAAATAACGGTCAGGGTCGTAAAGCCTTGTCAAGTAATTGTTCGAGGAAATTTACTTTTTCTTGCATGTTCTCATCTGAAGGCGGTCGTTTTTCGACCGCTTTTTGTTGTGTGGCATACCAGAGGATCACCATCGAAACATAGTCCTGCATATCCTTACCTGCGAACTGGGTCTTAAATTCAAGTAATTTATCATTTATCACTTTTACAGTACCCCTTACGGTCTCTTCATCAGAGGGGGATATACGGATACGATACGACCGGTCTGCAATGATGATATTTATCGGAATTAGGGTCTCCATGCTTGCAATTATGAAAAGGTTGTGTTAAATTTAAAGAGTTTAATTCACCCGGCTTCCCAACCCTATGAAAGCCACCAAACGAATCCTATGATTGCCAAAGTTAAGTCGTCGACTTTCATCGACACTCTCACTTTTCAACTGATTGCCTGCACGCAGGCATGTCTGAAAGCAGTACTCCGCGACGAAAAAGGAAGTGTCTGCAGCCAACTGGAAACTACCTTCAAACAAGAAGAACCTGAGATCATCTGGAAAGGTTTAAACGACCTCCCTTATGGTGTATATACCCTGGAATTATCGCAGGGGGAAGAAGAAGTCAGGTTGAAGATGGTTAAAAGAGTATAATTATTCACCCAGAACATTGATGCATCTGTCAATTTCTTTCAGGTAGTAATTCAACTTTTTCTCCAATTCTTTCTTATCAGATTCGTTCAATTGGCTGGTAGCTGATTTCAATATTATTACCTCCTGTTCAAGTTGTTCAATCTTTTCATTCGTAGAGGATTCCTTTCTTTCCGCATCCTGTAGCAGATGTAGGAGCTTTTCATTCTCCTGCTGGAGCTTCGAATGCTGTTTGAGCAATTGCTGCAATTTATCCTGCACGCGCCTGAGTCCTTCTTCTAACATAATTAATACCTTCTTAAGCGTTCCCGCAATTTATTGTTTTCGGATTTCGGCGCCCAAATCTTTTTCCAATGTTTTCATAATGGATTGCATCATTGAATCGATCTCTGTATCGGTTAAAGTCTTTTCTTCATCCAAAAAAGTTAAACTGACTGCAATCGATTTCTTTCCTGCGCCTACTTTATCACTTTCAAAAATATCGAAAAGGTTTATCTGATGTAATTTATTCAAACGGATATCATGAATTGCTTCTTGTACTCTTCCGTAGGGGAGATTATTAGAAACTATCATTGCCAGGTCTCTGTGGACGGGCAATTGCTTTGGCAATTCGCGAAAACTGATTTGTGTGGCTGAAAAGAACTCTTCCATTTTGTCCCATTCCAAATCTGCAAACCATACGGGTTGTCGGATATCAAAAGTTGTCAGACGGGCTTTTTTTACAGAGCCCATCGTACCAATATTTTTATGATTAATCGAGATGGTGAAATAATTTCCTCCGGAAACATCTTTTTGAAATACCGGTTTCTTCAATCCTGTTAGCCGAAACAGATTTTCCAATACTCCTTTGAGATAAAAGAAATCAAGCCGGCTCCCTTTTTGTTTCCAGGAATTTTCGGTTGATTCACCGGATAGAAATAAACTCAGATGATTGCTTTCATCATATTTTCCAATATCATTCTGCTGATAGGTTTTTCCGAATTCAAACAATTGAAGTTGCAGCGATTTCCGGTTAAGGTTATACGCAATGACTTCCAGTCCGGTTTCGAGCATGGAGGGACGTAAAATATTGTGCACTGCACTGAGATTATTCAGCAGCCTGACACCTTTTTGTAAATTGTCACCGGCAAAATACGCAGCGTTGGTTATGCTGTTGGTAAAAATTTCATTGAAGCCAAGGCCCGTGAGATAGTGTGCTGTTTTTTCTTTATAAACACCAGGTAAAAAATTGGCACCCAATGCAGGACTAATCGTAATGGATGCAGGAATGGAGATATTGTCGTACCCGTCTATGCGCATCACTTCTTCAACTATGTCAGCAGGTAAGGTAATATCCGGTTTATTGTAGGGCACTCCGACGGTGATATGTTCACTGGTTTCCTCCAGTATTTCGAATTTCAGTGCCGAAAGAATTTTTTTTACCGAAGATGGCTCATAACTTTTTCCACTTAATTTTTTCAGAAAAGCATATTTCAGTGTCACCACCGGCTTTGCCATTTCATGAGGGTATACATCAATGATATCAGATGTAATTTGTCCACCACCAATTTCGCACACAAGCAATGCAGCTCTTTTTAATACGGAAACGGTATTACTGATATCTACATTTTTCTCAAATCTTGTCGCGGCATCAGTTCTTAACCCATGTCTGAAGGATGTTTTTCTGATATCAATCGGGTTGAACCAGGCACTTTCTAAAAAAATATTCTTTGTACGGTCTGTTACGCCACTATACAATCCACCAAAAACACCAGCAAAACACATAGGCTCACCTTCGCCGTTACATATCATAAGGTCCTCCGGATCTAAGGTTCTTTTCTTTTCATCAAGGGTGACAAAAGATGATCCGGCAGGAAGATTTTTAACCAGAATTTTCCGGCCTGAAATCTTATCTGCATCAAATGCGTGCAGCGGTTGTCCGGTTTCATGAAGGATGAAATTGGTAATATCTACAATATTATTAATGGGTCGTTGTCCAATTGACCGGAGTTTTTGCTGAAGCCATTCAGGGGAAGGACCAATGGTAATACCGGAAATACTGATCCCTGAATACCGGCGGCAACTTTCCTCATTCTCAATAATCACTTCCACCGGTTGACCGGTTTGTTCTTTCCAGGATCCTGCTAACGGGTTTTTCGGAACATACTCTTTCTGTTTATGGTGAGTCAGATAGGCACATACATCCCTGGCCACTCCTAAATGGCTCATGGCATCCATGCGGTTAGGTGTAAGTCCGATTTCATAAACCCAATCCTGCTGAATGGCATAAAGATCGGAAACAGCACTCCCGGCCTTCACTGTTTCGGGTAACACTATGATGCCTGCATGATCGTTTCCCAGCCCTACCTCATCTTCTGCGCATAACATTCCTTCGCTTGTAACACCTCTGATGTTTGTTGTTTGAATGGTTATTGGATCTCCTTTCATCGGATATATGGTAGTTCCGGCGGTTGCAACAATTACCTTTTGTCCTTGTGCGACATTATTCGCTCCGCATACGATTTGCAGATGGTCTTTTTGCCCGATATCAATTTTTGTTACTTTAAGTTTTTTCGAATCGGGGTGAGGATTAGATTCCAACACGAGACCCGCGATCAAACCTTTCAATCCACCTTTTATGCTAAAAGTATTTTCCAGATTTTCAACCTCAAGCCCCAGTGAGGTAAGTATGGTACTCAACTTATCGGGTTCAATGGTTACTGGTAAATAATCCAACAACCAGTTATAAGAAATTGTCATGAACTGTTCCGCTATTTTTGAATGTCAAATATAGCATGTTTGTATTAGGAGGGAAGTCTAAGCCGTCGTGGAGAATCATTATCAATTACACGCTTCCGTTAGATAAAAATGTTTAAATCGGGAAGCAGAATCCGTTTCATCTTCTTATTTTTTTTCGGTTACATCTCAAAAATCGCCGAAACTCCATTCTGTAGTTCAGCGCAGGTGACCAAAAATTATCAGGATTTTCTTTCCGCACACGGGTTGTGCATAAGTCTGGCAACACATCGCAAAACTTTCTAAATTTGTGTACTGGCGATAAATTTTGGTGGATAATGCAGTAATAGTGGGGGACAAAGATGTGAAACAAGTCGTAATAACTTATTAAACGAGGGGCAGCCAGACATCGTTCGTATGAATATATATTCGCCATCCCTTCAAAATTGTTGCTGAAGACAGATCGTAAGGTAGTAAGAAGACCAAAAGCTCAGCATTAAGAAAAATTTGAAGTAAATGCTCAGTTGTTCAGGGCAATTTCGTGAACCATTCAATGAGAAACTAAAAAGCTAACCCAGTATTTACCATGGATCTTACTAACCTGAATAAAGATCGGAAATCAAGTCGTCGCAAAAGCTCAATAGATCTGAGCACCATGGTTTATGGAAAAGTACCTCCTCAGGCGAAAGACCTGGAAGAGGCGGTGCTTGGTGCCATAATGCTTGAAAAAAGCGCTTTTGATACCGTCGTTGAAATTCTCAAACCTGAATGTTTTTACCCGGAATCGAATCAACGGATTTACCGTGCCATGCAGGGTCTGCAGCAGAAGAACCAGCCAATAGATATTCTCACGGTGGTGGAAGAACTAAGGATGCGCGAAGAACTCGACCTGGTAGGAGGTCCTTATTATGTTACACGGTTGACAAATGCGGTGGTGTCTTCTGCTAACATTGAAACCCATTCAAGGATTATCCTGCAGAAATTTATCCAACGGGAATTGATCAGGATCAGTGGGGAAATTATTGGTGATGCTTATGAAGACAGCACAGACGTTTTTGACCTGCTCGATGATGCAGAAAGCAAACTGTTTGAAATAACCAACAATCACCTCCGTAAGAATTTTGACAGCATTGATACGGTATTAGTAAAGACTGTGCAGCGGATCGAAGATATGCGTCATCGAAACGAAGAGTTTACGGGAGTTCCCAGCGGTTTCCCTTCACTTGATCATATAACCTACGGCTGGCAAAATACTGACCTTATCATCCTTGCTGCACGTCCTTCGGTCGGTAAAACAGCGTTTGCACTGAACCTTGCCCGTAACGCTGCCTTACATCCCACGAAGAAAACACCCGTTGCGGTATTTAGTCTTGAAATGAGTGCAGGTCAGCTGGTCCAGCGGATACTCAGTGCAGAAAGCGAAATTTGGCTGGAAAAAATTGCCAGGGGGAAACTGGAAGAACATGAAATGAAGCAGCTCTATGCAAAAGGCATTCAGCGACTCGCAACTGCCCCGATCTTTATTGATGATACTGCCGCATTAAATATTTTTGAATTGAGGGCAAAATGCAGAAGATTAAAAAATAAACACAACGTTGGACTCATCATCATTGATTATTTACAGTTAATGAGTGGAACGAATGACCGGAATAGTAACAGGGAACAGGAGATCAGTCGTATCTCGCGCGATCTGAAAGGACTGGCCAAAGAATTACAGGTGCCGATCATTGCGTTGTCACAATTGAGTCGTGAAGTTGAAAAAAGAAAAGAAGGCAATAAAATGCCGCAACTGAGTGATCTGAGAGAATCAGGAGCGATAGAGCAGGATGCAGATATGGTGATGTTTTTGTATCGTCCCGAATATTATGACATTACTGCAAACGAATTCGGTGAAAGTAATAAAGGAGAAACGCACGTACGTATCGCAAAACACCGGAATGGATCGCTGGAAAATATCAAATTACGTGCACTATTGCATATCCAGAAATTTACCGAAATGGATGGCGATGATTTTAAAGGTGGCGGACATCCCGGAGGCAGTTGGAAACCTGTCCCATCCAATGATCCTCCGGACGGAAATGCGAAATTGTATATCCAGACAGGAAGTCGAATGAATGACCTTCCAATGGATGAAGATGAAGCACCTTTCTGATCGAAAAGTGTATAGTCAATAATTACGCCCTGTTGATTTTCCAGTTATCATTGTTAACTATTCCTTGCGGATGAAGTCTCCTCTTTTTTATTTAGCAGAATCTGTTACGGAAACAGCTTCGCTGAATGAAGAAACGTCTAAACATATTTCTGGTGTGCTGCGTATGCAAATCGGAGATAGGATCTCACTCACAGATGGTAAAGGAAATTTGCATGAAGCGGAAATTACTGACCACCACAAAAAAAAAGTTAAAGCGCGGATTCTTCATTCCTCATTCCGGCCGCGAAAACATTCTCACCAGATTATTGCATGTTCACTCTTAAAAAATACCGGCCGGTTTGAATGGTTTATTGAAAAATCGGCAGAGCTGGGCATACAAACCATCATACCGCTTTTGTGCGAGCGAACAGAAAAACAAACTTTACGCTTTGAAAGAATGCAACAGATCCTGGTAAGCGCAATGATCCAATCTGAACAAGCATACCTTCCGCATCTTGCTCACCCCGCCCTATTTCACGAAGTCATCCAGC
Organism: Flavitalea sp.; assembly: GCA_035526135.1. Taxonomy (GTDB): domain Bacteria; phylum Bacteroidota; class Bacteroidia; order Chitinophagales; family Chitinophagaceae; genus Flavitalea. The sequence continues at coordinate 11,786 of DATLDA010000109.1, read as the reverse complement.
AACAAAACGTTCAACATAAATTTATTGCCTATTGCAGTGAGGATACATCTATTCCGCACTTCAAAACATTAATAAACAGAAATGATTCATCGATGCTACTGGTCGGGCCTGAAGGTGATTTTACCCTTGCTGAAATCAACGACGCTTTAAACAAACAGTTTGTTCCAGTTTCACTAGGTGATAACCGGTTGCGGTCAGAGACAGCAGCCATCACCGGCGCAGTTCTGATGACGATGCTCTGATAAAACTCATTTTGCCAAATCCGAATAATTGTCTGTTGTTTGACGGATTCTTGGTTCGTGCAATTCGAGTTTTTTTCCTTTTGCTTTTTTCTTCATGAAAAGGTTAAGTAATTCGACACCGAATGAAAATGCCATAGCGAAATAGATATAGCCTTTTGGAATTTCTTTGTGATGAATTGGCTCAAGTCCTTCGAAAAATAAACTGAAACCCACCATCAGCAAAAATGACAGGGCAAGCATTTTCAGCGTGGGATGTTTATGGATAAAGTCGGAGATCCGTTGTGAAAAAAGAAACATAATGAACATGGCAATAATTACTGCTACGATCATTATCTCCACATGGTTTGCAAGTCCTACAGCAGTAATAATGCTGTCGAATGAAAAGATCATATCAACGAGGACGATCTGCATCATCACGGCGCCGAACGAAGCTGTTGCCTTTTTTTTAATGGTGGTGTCGTCAATATCTTCTCCTTCCAGTTTGCCGTGAATTTCTTTTACAGTTTTATATAAAAGAAACAGTCCCCCTATAAACATGATCACGTTACGCAGACTAAAACCATATCCCATCACATGGAAAATTTCCTGGTTACCATTTTTAACGAGCCATCCCAATACAAGCAGTAATGCTACACGCACCGCGATCCCCGAAATCATCCAGAGCTTTCTTGCCTTTTTTTGTTTAGACCGGTCAATCCGACCCATGATGATGGAAACAAAAATCACATTGTCGATTCCCAATACTACCTCAAGTGCAGTAAGGGTAAGCAAACTGATAAGTGCATCGATTGTAAGCAAATCTTCCATACTGTGATTTTAAGCCTGTAAAAATAGGCGGTGTAAGTTTGTATCGTTGTAAGATTTTAAAGATCGTCGCTGATTTTCTTTACAATTCCCGGGCCTTCATAAATAAAACCTGTCCATACTTGAATAAGTTGCGCACCGGCTTCAATTTTTTCTTTCGCATCAGCACTTTGAAAAATACCTCCGGAGCCTATCAGGACAAATTGTTTTTTTTTGTGCTGATGAATATATTTCAATACAGCAGTAGAAGTATTGAAGAGGGGCGCACCACTCAGCCCGCCACTTCCTATTGATTGTACTTTATCTGCACGACTGAGTAAACCTTCACGGGAAACAGTGGTATTGCTTATAACCAGGCCATCGAGGGACACTTCATCGGAAAGTGCCAGAATATCGGTGAGCTGAGATTCCGATAGATCCGGTGCGATTTTTAGAAATAAAGGTACCGGTACCGCTCTTCGTTGATTTATAAACTGCAGGCGTGAAAGAATATTTCGGAGCGCATCTTTTTCCTGAAGCTCTCGTAACCCGGGTGTATTCGGCGAGCTTACATTTACAACAAAGTAGTCCACACAATCTGCCAGTTCTCTGAAACAGATTTCATAATCTTCATGCGCCTTTTCATTAGGAGTTTGTTTGTTCTTACCGATATTTCCTCCGACGACCATGCGGCGGCTGTTGTTTCGATCAGTTTGCCATGAACGAAGTCTGACTGCAATTTTTTTTACTCCTTCATTGTTAAAACCCATGCGATTTATCAGTGCCTTATCCTGTGCCAGTCGAAATAAACGGGGTTTGTCATTACCTCTCTGGGGTTCAGGTGTAACTGTTCCAATTTCCACGAATCCAAACCCAAGCATTTCCAGTTCAGACAGATACCTGGCATTTTTATCAAATCCGGCCCCGAGGCCGACCGGATTATGAAAACGAAGTCCTAAAACCTTTACTTCCTTATTGACCGGCTGAAAACGTCTTCGTAACCATTTCCTGATGATTGGTATTTTACAGATGGTTTTTAGCGAGTTCATGGAGAAATAGTGAACGTTCTCGGGAGGAAACAGAAATAGCAGAGATCGAATAAGCCGGTACATGCCGCGAAGGTAATATCAAATCCCAGAGTGGCTATTTGAAGCCTGTTGAGGTGGGATTCCGGGAGAATTCGTACTATGAAATATAGCGGGAGTGGGTTATCTTTGAAGTAAGAAGTTGCATAAACAACTAAAATCATTTATTATGCAGGAAGCATATATAGTTGCGGGCTACAGAACTGCCGTCGGCAAGGCAAAAAAGGGTGGATTCCGTTTCTACCGGCCTGATGACCTGGCAATAGATGTGATACGCGGTCTTATGGCGAGCGTTCCACAGTTGGAAGCTTCCCGTGTCGATGATGTAATAGTCGGAAATGCGGTTCCGGAGGCAGAACAGGGGCTACAAGTGGGCCGGATCATTGCTGCCCGGGCTTTGGGATATGAAGTTCCGGGGATGACGGTAAACCGTTATTGTGCATCGGGTCTTGAAACAATAGCTATTGCAACGGCTAAAATCAGAATGGGGCAGGCGTCGTGTATTATTGCGGGGGGTACCGAAAGTATGAGCATGGTTCCAACAGCAGGTTGGAAAACTGTTCCGGCTTATTCCATCGCCAAAGAAGAACCGGATTATTACCTCAGCATGGGTCTGACCGCAGAAGCAGTGGCAAAAGAATATAAAGTAAACCGGGAAGATCAGGACCGCTTCTCCTATGAATCGCACCAGAAGGCAATAAATGCGATTCAAAAAGGTCTTTTTAAAAGTGGAATACTACCAGTGTCGATAGAACAAATTTATGTTGATGAAAAAGGAAAAAAGAAAACAAAAAAGTATACGATCGATACTGATGAGGGTCCACGTCAGGATACAAGCGTTGAAGTATTATCGAAATTAAAACCTGTTTTTGCGGCCAATGGAACAGTGACAGCAGGGAATTCTTCACAAACATCCGATGGTGCAGCTTTTGTAATCGTCATGAGTGAACAAATGGTGAAGGAACTCAGTTTACAACCTATTGCCAGGCTTGTTAATTGTGTGAGTGCAGGCGTACATCCACGTGTCATGGGTATCGGACCGGTTGAAGCAGTACCCAAAGTATTGAAACAGGCAGGTATGAAACTGGCTGATATTGATCTGGTGGAATTGAACGAAGCCTTTGCCTCCCAGGCGTTGGCTGTTATCAGGACGTTAGATATTGATCCGGCTATTGTTAACATCAATGGAGGAGCCATCGCACTCGGCCATCCGTTGGGATGCACCGGATGCAAACTGACGATCCAGATTACACAGGATTTGAAACGACTTAATAAAAAATATGGAATTGTCACCGCCTGTGTGGGTGGAGGACAAGGAATAGCGGGCATCATTGAGCGGATTTGATCAGATTTTATTCTGTACATTAACTAGTCTATATTTGCAACAACGTTTCAAAAAGGTGCAACTATGAATGGCTGGTATCGTGTGGCGGTAACTCTCCTTCTTTTTTTTCTTGTTCATAACGGTAAATCCCAGGAACCTTCAACACAGCCACGTATCAGAAATTCTTTATCAGGCCGGATTTTAGACGCGGCAACGAATTTGCCATTAGCCGGAGCTTCGGTATATATTCCAGATCAGAAACGAGGAATCGTATGTGATAACTCTGGCCATTACCGTTTAGCAAATCTGGGCTCGGGAAAACATCTAATAGAAATTAGCCATGTCGGCTACGCAACTACAACAGAATATATTGATGTAAATGGTGATGTAACGAGGGATTTTTATCTGGCATTTTCACTACTGGAAAATAATGAAGTCGTAATCACAGGGGTAAATACAGCGACGCAGTTACGACGATCTCCTGCACCCGTATCTGTAATAAGACATGCAGAACTGGTACGTACAGTTTCTACAAATCTCTTTGATGCAATTGCACGCAAACCGGGAATCACACAACTTTCAACAGGTCCGGCAGTTTCAAAACCCTTCATTCGCGGGTTGGGATACAATCGCATTCTTGTTATCAATGATGGAGTAAGACAGGAAGGACAACAATGGGGTGATGAACACGGAGTTGAAATTGATGAATACAGTGTTAGTAAGGTTGAAATTATGAAAGGTCCTGCATCGTTAATGTATGGGAGTGATGCTTTAGCGGGAGTAATTAATATTATCACTAACGTTCCCGTTGCAGAGGGAACCATCAAAGGAAGTGTGATCAGTAATTACCAGACGAATAACCGGATGCGTGGAATTGGCGGCAATATCGGTGGTAACAATAACGGTTTCAACTGGAATGCTTTTGGTTCCTATAAAGCAGCGGGCGATTACACCAACAGATATGATGGCCGTGTATATAATTCGAAATTTATAGAAAAAAATCTGGGGGGGTATATCGGGTACAATGGTCGTTGGGGATTTACGCATCTGTTGGCCAGTAACTTCAATCAGCATCCGGGACTCGTTGAAGGTGAGCGAAACAGCAACGGTGAATTTATAAAACGTGTGTCAGGAGGGGGAACTGCTATACTCTCATCTGATGATTTTAATTATGTTAATCCCGCAATTCCATTTCAGCACATCAACCATTTCAAAATTGCAACCGACAACAGCTTCAAAATATCGGGAGGGACCATCACGCTCAATATCGGTTATCAGCAAAATAAAAGAAAGGAATTCGGAAATATCGAACAGCCCGAAAGCTATGGGTTGTTTTTCGATCTTCGATCCTTAACCTATAACCTTGCTTATCATTTTGCTGAAAAAAATGGTTGGCGTACCACAGCAGGATTTACGGGAATGAGACAAACCAACAGGAACCGGGGAGAAGAAATGCTCATTCCGGAATATGTTCTGAATGATGCCGGAGGTTTTGTTTTTTCCCAGAAATCGGCGGATCAACTAACAGTAAGCGGCGGCCTTCGTTTTGATACAAGACATATTCATGCGGATGAATTCGAAGAGAATAATCAATTGAAATTTCGGGCATTAAGAAAGAATTTTTCAAATGTTTCGGGGAGCCTGGGAATTACCTATGCAGTTTCTCCGAAAGTGACGGTTAAATTCAATGCAGCAAAAGGTTTCCGTGCGCCTTCTATTCCTGAACTTGCCTCAAACGGTGCACATGAAGGAACAAACCGTTATGAATATGGAAACAGTTCACTGAAATCAGAAACGAGCATGCAATTCGATGGAGCCATCGAGGCGAATACCGAACACATTTCTTTTTCTGCAGCCGTGTTCACAAACTCTATCAATAATTTTATTTTTTATAGAAAATTATTAACGGCTTCAGGGAGTGATTCACTTGTAAACTCCGGTGGCAATCCAATACCCGCTTATCGATTTTCCCAGGATAAAGCATTGCTGATAGGCGGAGAATTTACCGTTGATATTCACCCACATCCTTTCGATTGGCTTCATTTTGAAAATAGTTTTTCAACAGTTTCAGGAAGATTTAATCAGAATACAGGTGGTACCAAAAACCTGCCCCTCATTCCTGCACCACGACTATTGTCGGAATTAAGAGCTGTGCTTTTTGAAAAAGGTAAAACATTAAGGAACGTTACAATAAAGATGGAAGTTGAAAAAACGTTCTCACAGGACCATCCATTTACTGCGTATGGAACGGAGTCTGCAACACCCGGTTACACCCTGCTGAACAGTGGCATCAGTACTGATGTATACAGCAAAAAAAATATGCTCTTCACTTTTTATATTTCCGCAATGAATCTGGGTGATGTAGCCTACCAGAACCATCTCAGCAGGCTTAAATATTTTGCTGAGAATCCAGTCACAGGCAGAAAAGGAATCTTCAATGCAGGAAGAAATTTCAGTTTCAAAATGAACATTCCATTATCGTGGTCACTAAAAAGTTAAAAATAGAGACAGACATACATACTAACCCTTATACGTTTGCGTTAGAAAGTGGGACTTACTAACCCAAACCTCATAGGGACTTATCGAGCCGGGCCTGAATACCCCGGCTTATTTTTTTTTACGGCTCTGATCGTTTAGTGTTTATATTCAGGATTTATTTTGACCTTTTGCACTGGTCTTATGGAATTATCGATTACTACTCCTGCACTATTGTTCCCCGCGATATCATTGCTGATGCTTGCTTATACAAACAGATTTCTCGCGATCGCAAATCTTATTCGGAACCTTCATGCTAAATTCAAACTTGACCCTAATGAAAGACATATTCTACTTCAGATAAAAAGTCTTAGGGTGCGTATTCGTTTGATCCGTTCCATGCAGGCCATGGGGGTATTAAGTTTCCTCTTTTGCGTGATCTGTATGTTCACTGTATTCCGCGGATGGGTCGAGGCGAGTTTCTGGATCTTTGCCATCAGCATTTGTTGTTTCAGTATTTCTCTGGTCACTTCACTTGTGGAAATTACATTGAGTACCCGGGCCCTGGAGGTAGAATTGAGCGATATAGAAGAATTGACGAAAACAGATTTTTTCCCGAATATACTGCAACGCAATCGCGATGATAAAGACGATTTGGGAAATTAATTCATTCGAATCTGATAACAGGATTGTTCTTATAATCGCGGTCGTATTTAATAAAAAAATAAATATAGATCACCCGGCTGATTCTCATCAGCCAGGGTTGGAGTAGGACGAGGGTCAGAATACCAAAACCCATCCACCAGAAAAAACGGTTATCATCAACCGACATTCCGATAATTATTTTCCAAAGTATAAAAGTAAAAATCAAATAGGCAACAGATAATCCATAACTCACATACCCGGTACCATAGTAAAATCCGGGTTCCAGTTCAAAGGGTTGAATACATTCAGGGCATGTCTGATACATTGCCAATACTTTTTTCAGATTCCATGGATTCTTATTCCTGAACATGGGTCCGCGTCTGCACCGTGGACATCTCATTGTGAGAATGCTCCAGATAAGATTTGGTTTATCAGCCATTGCTTTTCCGCAAATCTACTATATTCCCGAGAGGCCCCGAAGCTGTATCTCATTCCGGGACAGGGATTTTTTCGAAATTCTCTTACCCCTCATTTTTTTTAGAACGTTGCATTTGCAATAGTTTGCTGTATTTCAGAAATGTGAGATGTGCGGTATTGATAGCAATCAGGAAACCATAATATCCATCAAGAAATCCCAATCGTAAAATATAACCAAGAATGAAGGTCCATACAGGATGTATTAATATTTTGTACCAGCTTGACCGCTTTCCTTTATGAAACATCTCCAAAGCAGAAATAGAGCTGAATTTATTATTCTGGGCAATGTGGTCATCAATAGTCGAATAGGAAAAATGGAGAATATCACCTTTAAGATGTGAAGTAGTACTTCCGACTTGCATTTCTATTTTATCATGAGGATTGGTTCCTCCCCATCGGGCAATTTTCTTATTGAAAAGTCGGAGTTTTTTGTCCGGGTACCACAGTCCATGTCGTATGAAGCGGCCACAATAATTAGAACAACGATTCATGGTATACCCTGTTTCAGAAAATTTTTTTTTGGCATCGGCAATAGACCGTATCAGTCGTGCGTCAAGTGCTTCGTCTGCGTCGAGACTCAACACATAAGGGTACGTTGCTAAGTCAAGAGCACTGTTTTTTTGTTCTATGTAACCTTTGAATGGCTGCTGGTGTACAATTGCTTTTTTTTCTCTCGCAAGATTGAGGGTATTATCTGTTGAATACGAATCAAGCACAATGATTTCATCGGCAATGGCCTGAACGGAATCCAAACATCTGGCTATATTTTTTTCTTCGTTGAACGTGATAACTACTACCGATAGAAAATCCATTCGCTCAATTTAAATTTGATTATACCGGTGTAGCACTTGGAGCAGATTGAATTTTCCTTTCTCCTATCTGTTGGCGCCACATGGCATAGTACAATCCTTTTTCTTCCAGCAAAGAATGGTGAGTGCCTGTTTCAACCACGTCACCGCGTTCAAGAACATAAATACGGTCGGCATGCATGATCGTAGACAGCCGGTGGGCGATCAGAATAGTGATCTGATTCCTTTGTGAAGAAACGTGACGGATCGTTGATGTGATCTCTTCTTCAGTAAGACTATCCAACGCAGAAGTCGCTTCATCAAAAATCAACAACCTTGGCTTACGTAACAGAGCACGGGCTATGGATAAACGTTGTTTCTCACCCCCTGATAATTTCAATCCTCCTTCTCCAATCATCGTATCCAATCCTTTTTCCGCCCGGGAAAGTAGATTCTGGCATGCTGCTTTGTACATCGCATCGAGCAGATCATTTGCCGTTGCAGAAGGATTTACAAACAGCAGGTTTTCCCGGATCGTACCTGAAAATAATTGCGTATCCTGCGTAACAAATCCTATCTGGTTGCGGAGGTCTTCGAAATTGATAGCGGTCTCATCAATGCCGTTGTACAGGATCTGTCCCTCTTTCGGTCGATATAATCCCACCAATAATTTCATCAAGGTGGTCTTGCCGGAGCCAGAAGGACCTACAAATGCAATCGTTTCGCCTGTTGTTACAGTGAAATCAATCCCATTGATGGCAGCCTGTTGTGCAGTCTGGTGTTTGAATCGAACATGATTGAAATGCAAACGTTCAATTACACCGAGATGCTTTGGATTGTCCGGTTGTTTTTCCGGTGCTTTTTTCATCAAGGCATGGAAGTTATTGAGGGATGCCTCTGCTTCGCGGTAAGAGAGGATGATGTTACCGATTTCCTGTAAGGGACCGAATACAAAGAAAGAATAGATCTGCATGGTGACCAGTTGACCCGCATCCATCAGGTGACCAAATATCAGCCACATCAGCATAAAAAGAATGACCTGTCTGAGGGTGTTGACAAATGTACCCTGGATGAAGCTGATACTCCTGATCCTTTTTACTTTCTGCAATTCAAGGCCCAGGATTTTGTAGGTATTTTTATTAAGGCGATTTACTTCCTGTTGAGTAAGGCCAAGACTTTTTACCAATTCAATATTACGGAGCGACTCAGTAGTTGATCCGGCCAGCGCAGTAGTTTGTGAAACTATTGTCTTTTGTATCGTTTTAATTTTTTTACTCAACACGTTTGTGATCGTTGTGAGCAGCAAGATTCCCGTGAAGTACGCAATGGGGATGGACCAGTGAATCCAGATCGCTGCATATACACTGACAAACAGGATTCCGACGATCACACCAAATAATACATTAATGAAATAATTCATGAATTTCTCCGTATCACTCCGCACTTTTTGCAATACGCTTAATGTTTCACCGCTTCGTTGATCTTCGAATTCCTGATATGGTAATTTCATCGCGTGTTGAAGACCGTCAGTAAACACCTTTGCACCGAATTTCTGAACGATCATATTCAGGAAATAATCCTGAAAATTTTTTGCTATCCTGCTTACCATCGCCACTCCTATAGAAGCAAGTAATAGCCACAGCACACTGTTATAAGGCTTAGTAAAAAAATCAGCCCAGCTATAATCAGCAGCCCGGTTTTTAAAATCAAGTGCCAGATTCACAAGCCGACCAAAAATGATAGGGTCGATCAGAGAAAAGCCGGTATTGATTGCGGCCAGGAATAAGGTAAAAGCTACCAGCCATCGGTATGGCTTAAGGTAAGCAAGAAGAATTTTCATATGCGGAAGTTAATCAGAAATCAGTTTTTATACAAAGAACACTGTGAATGGTAATTCGCAATGACTCTGGATTTATGGTTTTCATGTGTGGATTCTTTGCGTTCTTTGCGTACAATTTTATTTTGAGTGATCACGATCGATTCAAACGGGCCGCTTGCATCGCCGCTAGTATCTATTATAACCGTTGTTTATAATGGTGAGCAATATATAGAACAAACGATCAGGAGCGTACTGGACCAGACATACAACAATATCCAGTATATAATTGTTGATGGAGGCTCTACTGATTCCACTATTGATATCATCAACAAATTTTCTACTCGCCTGTACCGATGGGTGAGTGAAAAGGATGAGGGGATCAGTGATGCATTCAATAAGGGGATCGCGATGGCAACCGGTGAAATAATTGCATTAATCAACGCGGATGACTGGTATGAAAAGGATTCGGTGGAAAAGGTCGTTGCAACAATTGGAAATTACGACATAGCTTATGGGGATGTACAATACTGGATTCAGGGCAGGAAAACATTTATACAGGAAGGAAATCATCATTTTCTAATTAATGAAATGACGGTAAACCATCCAACGGTGTTCATGAAAAGAAAATGCTATGAGAAATTCGGACCATTTGATACAAGCTACCGTTGTGCGATGGATTATGACCTCATGTTAAGGTATTATACCGCAGGGTGTACTTTTATACGGGTACCTGCTGTTGTCGCAAACATGCGATGGGAGGGAACCAGCGACGTGTTATGGAAACAGGGATGTGCTGAAACCCTTGCCATAAAAAATCATTATCTGCCACAAAAAAAGTTTAAAAACAAGCTGTATTATTACCGTCATCTGCTTGCTATCGGAATGCCTAAACTGCTTGGTTCACTTAGGATGGGATTTATTGCAAAATTTTATCGCAGCCGCTTCAGTCGATTGAAGAAAACCTACGATCATTAATAGTTAAATTTCTGCACCGTTTTTGCCTGTATCATCAATAAAGGGAAAAATGAATAAATAAAAATCCCATACTGTCTTTCGAGAACAGATTCAGTAAGAAAGAACAGGAATAACATCAATATTACCGCCACGGCTGCCTGGTTATGCCGGATTTTTGCAAGGTAAAATAACCAGCAGGCATTTATCAATAACGCGAGAAGTCCTAAAATACCCGATTCAACCAGGGCCTGCAGGTATTGGTTGTGAAAATTGAAATTCAAGAAACCGGTATCTCCTCTGGCCGGATCTCCGAGGTAAATATTCGTTTCCCTGAATTTTTGGTTTAGTTCTTCCTGGGCATCACCCGGACTAACACCCTGAATATATGATCTGTGTTCATTCAGAATCTCTCCTGCAAAGCGCCATAATAACAGCCGGAACTGAACGCCGTTAAAGTAGATGTCGGTAGAAAATTTTTTTTTGCTGAATAATGTTTCATCGCCCGAAAGCGCATCGCTGAATCTTGTTCGTATAGGATTGTCGGTCATAAACAGGAGTAGCAGGAGTGAAATGACAATAGCAGTAACTGCTGTAATCAACCGGGTTGAATTCTTACTTTTCTCTTTTCCAATCAGCAACCCGATCAGAATAAGAGCACCTGTTATAATCATTATTTTGGAAGACAATAAGATCAGGAAAAATATTAACCAGATAATGGTAGCAATCCGTATCCTCACGGGTATGATATTCTTTTCCAACAGATTTTTTTTGCGAGCCAAGAGAAACACAATGGCAATCAAAACAAATACAGAGAAATAAACCGCGTGCTGAATAAGCGGGGAGACCAGCTGATGATAAAAAAAAACTTCCGGATCTTTTGAGCCGATATATCGGTATAGAGCAAAAGCCGCGCAGAAGACTGATGCAAGAGAAATCAATGCACAAAAAATCGCCATGATTCTTTCGTAGTACAATCTGAAAAATCTTTGTCCTGTAATAAGAATAAATGGTAGTGCAATCAACCCGGCGGTGGTTTCTACTTTTTTCAGACCGGCTTTCATATTGACATTGTATAACAACCCGGCACATTCTATTAAGAATAGACAAAAGAAAGAAAGAAACAGTGGGTTCGTGAAGCCTTTTATGATGTTTTGTTTCCAGCCCCCGTCAATCAGTGTAAAAAAAAGCAACCCG
>DATLDA010000082.1:0-4593 GCA_035526135.1 Flavitalea sp. | reverse complement strand
ACGGGCATAGGCAGTGGAGAATGCATCTGCTACTGATTGAATCAATTTTATTTCCTCTTCATCTAATTGGGTTGTATTGCCTACATATAACATGCCTTGTAAAAAAGGAAGGAAATGCAAATAAAATCCACCATGAGGAATTGTTTGCAGGTATTGCTTTGCTGAAGCAAGAGCTCCTTGTTCTACCAATATTTCTGCAAACTGAGTAAAAGCCGATTCATCCCAATGGTCGGTATAAATTTTTTTATCGTGCCAATTTTTTAATACCTGGGAAATATTTCCGGGTGTAGTATAAGGTAAGTGAAATGCAGCGATGGCTCTGCCTTCGGGTGTTGAAAGAAAAGTATGAATGAGTTGCTGTAAATCATCCATGATAAAAATGCCACAGCGAATAAATGGAACGCCCAAAATGGTAAGTTCGTTCCATATTAGTGGGGTAATCCTTTCGAGGTCGGCAATTGTTCGCATGGACGCAATGTCTGCACGGATACGATCAAGTGCTGCTTGCTTTATGGCTTCTTTTGCGCTGGCTTCTGATTTCTGCAATTCCATGTATCGCCTGAAAGTAAGATCAATAACAGATGCAAATCGTTTAAGAATTTTTATTTCTGATTCCGTGAACGGTTTTTCCGCCCAGCCATAAAACATTCCTTCGGAAAACGCAAGATAGTAGCCATGCTGTTCATGCCCCGCTGGTGAAGCAGGCACGTCGAAACCCACTTGTTTCAAAACCTGGTAATAGCTGATCAGGGATTCTCCTTCGAGGACAGGAAAATAATCTTCGCCTTTAACCCAGCTATCGTATACTTCTGACAGCACAGGATGACCTTCCAATAATGCAGTACCTGCCAGCGAAAGATTATCACCTTCTGCAGAAGGAATAGCATAATAAAGCAAGTTCTTACGGCTTTCTTTTGTTTGCAAGCTTACACCACAACGAACAGGATCTATTCCAAGCTTTCTTAATTCTGTAAAAACGAGGCTTGCAGTAGCGGTAAGATCATTGCTGTTATGCATGGCCATTGCTTTACCTCTTACTCTTTCCAATGCAGCTTCAATAGTTGCTTCTTTGGCCTGTGCTTCTGCTTTTTGAAGGTCAAGGAAACGTGTGTAGGCCAGATCAAATACAACGGCAGCTCGTTTTTGCAGCTCACGGGCCTCCGCCGACGGTTGAACAGTCGAGATCATTAACAGTGAGCCTCCGGAAAAATTAGAAAAATGGTAATAGAGAATATCGGGAACGATGATCTGACCATTATCATCATAATTGACCGTAACGGGGGCTACCTTTTGCAGTACATTATACCATTCTAAAAGTTTTTCTCCGCTCGCAACGATGGTGTATTCCGTGTCGGTTGATTTATAATTGGCCATCACTTCCCGGGACCATGCGCTAGAAGCAACTTCAACCGTAGCGAAACCGTTGACTATTTCACCGGACGAAAGGTTCGGCGGCCGGTAAGCATACCAGGCGTCAAACGTTTCTGAACCGTTGTTATAAATGTGAACGATGGAAGACTCTAACTCCGGCTGGCCCAAACTTCCCATTTGCTCACGCAGCACATTCGCCACATCGATCAAATCGTGTGATGTTTGCATAGCCAGCGCCTTTGCCCGTACCCTTTCCAACGCTAACTGGATTTGTGATTCCCTTGCCTGTGCTTCGGCTTTTTGGAGATCAAGAAAACGTGTATAGGTTTGTTCAAAAACCGCTGCAAATCTTTCATAAAGCTCGACGTTAGCCGGTGTTTTCGGATCTGCATTAATAACACCCAGGAAACCTTTTGAGTAGAATGTAAAATTCTCCACCCTTCTTTCACCAAAGCTTTCACGATTCAGTTGGGAATTCCTGCCTTTCAAAAATTGGAAATACTTTTCCAATTCTTCGTTCCGAAGATCTATGACTATGGATTTTTTTTGTTGTCGCCACGCCGCGTAAACTTTCTGCATCACTATAGGTTCATCAATAGGAAAGCTCTGCATCTTGTCCATTTGGCTACCGCCTGGCCGCGTTGCCCAAAAGTCAACGACCTGTTCTTTTTCATTCATCACCCCAATGATTGTTCGTTCAATATTTTCACCCAACTTGTTGAGCTGATTGAATAGAACTACGGCTGTTTCAATTAATTCATCGCTTTTCTGCATAGCCATAGTTCTTGCCCGAACTCTTTCTAATGCCAACTGTATTTGTGATTCTCTTGCTTGTGCCTCGGCCTGTTTCAGATCATTAAAACGTGTATAGGTAAGATCGAAAACTTTTGCAAAGCGAAGCATTATATCAAACTGTTCATCTGATAATGGTTCAAGCGTCGCCAATGTTAAATAGCCGAAATTGTTAAAGGATGATGAGAGATAAACTTTTTCTTTCGACCTCATGTTTTCAATCACAAAATCGGGCAATTGTGAAAGTTCTGTTTCGCAAAACAAAAATCTATCCCAAGCTTTTTTAACTTCACCTTCAAGTATATATTGCCATTTTATTTTACGTTCTTTCCATGCATTGATGTGAGCTAAATAAGGCCAGTCCTCATGATATTTTACAAACAACCCAATAGGTTCGCTTGGTATTTCGGGGTTGGACATCCACCATGTTGATCCCATTGTTTGAATGTCATAAGTGATAATAAAACATCTGTCGAGAATTATATCGAGCTTGCTCAATTCGGTTGATACGGTAACGATTAATTCTTTTAGCTCTTCTGATTTTCGCATGGCCATCGCTCTTGCTCGCACTCTTTCCAACCCTAATTCTATCTGTGCTTCCCTTGCCTGTGCTTCTGCCTTTTCCAGATCAAGAAAACGGGTATAGGTTTGTTCGAATACTTTTCCGAAACGTTTGAATATATCCCATGCTTCGGGGCAACTTTTATAAGTGATAAATATCAAATTGCCATTTGAAAAATTAACTGCGTGATCAACTACAAAAGGGGGAAGCTGTATTTCCATGCCGTCTTTCTGCTCCTTTGCTAAGAGCTCGCCAATAACAGGAAGTGTTTGCAGGTATTTATAACGGGTAACCAATTCCTCTTTGCCAGTTTCATATACCCAAAAATCTTCTCCATTTTGTCTTGATTCATAATAGCGAATAAAAAAAGGATCGTCTGTGAGCGGCAACTTAAAAGGTGGACTCAGCCTGCCTTCGGGGCCACTCATCCATGCAGTACATGTTTTTTCATCTTTTTCCCAGATATTAAAACCGCAACCTCTTATATCCAAACCAAGTGACATCAGTTGATGGAATAATAGTACTGCTGTTTCTGAAAGCTCATGGCTTTTTTGCATGGCCATGGTTCTTGCACGAACTCTTTCCAATGCTGCTTCAACTTTGAGTTCACGGCTTTGCACTTCCACGGCCTTCCTCTTTTGTTCAAGTTCTTCGAGGATCTCATTTAAGAAAATGGGTGTCGGGTTTTCTTCTACTGCCGTATTGGACGAGTTTGGCAGAGCTGTCTTTAATCCATTGCCTGCTTCATTTACTGCCTTTAATAAAAAATCTTTTTGTTCTTTACTTAACGCTTCTGATGCCCGGATAAAGTTTAGTATAGATTGAAGGTCAGGGCTCATTTAGTTTGGTTTGAAGCAAATCGCTATATAATTATTCAGCTCCATTTACTGACGCAGGTCTGGTAAATGAAAGATACATAAATGCTCACACATCGTTGATCCCTTCTTAATCAAAATGTGTTACAAATTATCTACTGTATACACTTTTATGGAATGAGTTGAAATTGGTTACTATTGATAAACTCTTACATAATCTATCAGCAGCTTCTGCGGCAAGGTGGAAATATCTACTCCTCTTGAGCCACCCCATGCACCACCGAAAGCAAGGTTTAGAATAAGATATTGCGGCTTATCGAATGGCCAGGATGAAGTTCCTTCGCCTTCGTTATTATAGGTAAATACTTTGGCGTCGTCCATATACCAATCGATATGGTCTTTAAACCATTCTATTGCATACACATGAAAATCTTTGTAAGGCGCTGGCGAATAGATCTTGGTCCCCTTGCCCGTTTTTTTGACGTGGTTATACTTTTCGGTGTGCACATTGAAATGAATGGTGTCTGGCATATAACCTACATGCTCTAAAATATCAATTTCACCAGAGGCAGGCCAGCCTACGGTTCTGATATCGCTTCCCAACGTCCATATCGCAGGCCACGTTCCACGACTTGAAGGTATTTTTGCTCTCACTTCAATGCGGCCATAAGTCCAGTCTTTTTTACCTTTTGATGTTAAACTTGCAGAAGTTATGGGATAAACGTTGCTTCCAATTTTTAAAGAATCATTCAGGGCAGTTATAACCAGGTGGCCATTGTCTACTATTGCATTTTCTTTCCGTGCTGCGGTATAATATTGCAGTTCATTATTACGGACATAACCCTTTTCGTAATTCCATTTGTCGCTGTCCGGCGCACCTTTATAGTTAAATTCATCTGCCCATACAAGCTGTGTGTAATTTCCCGAACCACCCTTATAAGGAATATTTTGTGCAAATGCATTCGCAGATAGGAGGCCTATGGTCATAAATATATGTGCCAGGCGGTTTAATGAACTTATCATAGTTTTTAATTTAGATAAAGATAGATGACC
>DATLDA010000073.1:0-6362 GCA_035526135.1 Flavitalea sp. | reverse complement strand
ATGTTTCCTTTTCCGTAAATGAAGGGGAAATTTATGGGTTATTGGGGCAGAACGGTGCCGGGAAATCTACTTTGATACGTATGCTTTTAAGCCTGGTTACGCCCACTTCCGGGTCCATCAGGATATTTGGAAGGGAACTGAAAAAGGACAGGAAAAAAATCCTTCAGCAAACCGGCGCCATCATTGAAAAACCGGATCTCTATAAATACCTGACAGCCTCTGAAAACCTGGTAGTTTTTGCAAAGATGCACGGTATCCGGCTTTCAGGGGCTCAGGTAAAGGAAAAGCTTGCCGTGGTCGGATTGACGGAACGCTCGGAAAGCAAAATAAAAACGTATTCGCAGGGCATGAAACAACGGTTAGGCCTTGCTGTTGCCCTGGTCAATAACCCGCGACTAATCATCCTGGATGAACCAACCAATGGATTAGATCCTCAGGGAATAGCGGATGTCCGCAACCTTATTTTGCATCTAAGTCGTTTTGAAAAACGTACCATAGTCATCTCGTCGCATCTGTTAAGTGAAATGGAAGTTCTCGCCGACCGGATGATGATATTAGACAAGGGAAGTAAAGTAATGGAGGGAAGTCTCCGTCAGCTTTTGGACCCTTCAGTCATGAACGTTAAGTGTGAAATTTCGAATGCTGTGGAAATAAGCCCTCTTTTGAAAACATCCAGATGGAAGGCCCATTTGAAGGACGGAGGTACTGATTTCCTTTTGTTTGAATTGCCATCGGAGGACATACCGTTGCTGGTAAAAGATCTGATTGAAATGGAGGCAAAGATCATGTCTATTCAGCAGAAACATTCTTTGGAGGATTATTTCCTCTCACTTACAACAGCCAATCAGCATGTGGATACTTTTACAAATAGAGTTATTTAAGATATTCAAAAGGTCTCGTACCTATATCAGCTTCGCCGCCATCACTGCAATTGTGTTGCTGATTCAACTTGCATTCTATATTGATGGAAATGCCTATGTCCAATTCATGTTGCAGGCTTTGAATGATACATTTACGGTAAGCGGAAATATTCTCAATGGTTACCTGATCTGTTTTATCGTATTGCAGACGCTCCTCATTCATGTTCCATTGCTGATTGCACTTGTAGCTGGTGATATGATTGCGGGCGAAGCAAATATGGGTACACTAAGGCTCTTACTCAGTAAACCAATCAGCAGAACCACACTCATCCTGAGTAAATTTTTTGCAAGTACAGTCTATACGCTTGCATTACTACTGTGGATGGCTGTTTTGTCGTTGATGCTTTCCATGCTGGTGTTTGGGGTAAGCGACCTGATCATATTCAAAAGTGAAATGATCACCATACTTGAACGTACAGATATATTGTGGAGATATTTTGCGGCATTTGCTTTTGCTGCCATTGCAATGACCACGGTCGCTGCATTAGCCTTGCTTCTGTCGATCTTTGCAGACAATGCAATTGGTCCGATCATCGCGACGATGTGCATTATCATCGTATTAACCATACTCACGACCATGGACATTCCCTTTTTCAATCAAATGAAACCGTTCATTTTCACCACTCATATGCTTGGATGGAAGGGTTTTTTTGATGACCCGGTTAATTATAAAGACATTTTCACTTCTGCAGCTATCCTGGTAACACACATTGTGTTGTTTGTTGGTGCAGCAATAGTAGTTTTTAAACGGAAAGATGTTTTGTCTTGATTTTTCAAGCAATTAAAAATGAAATAATAATTGGCGCATGCTCTTCATTTTTTAATTTTTAATTTTACATTTTTAATTTGTGTTACACATATTTTGTTTTTCCCGGGGTTGCCACTGCATAAAAACCTTCTTCGTTCGGAACCACCGGTGGCAAAGTATTCCAGTCGTATGATTTTGGTTGAAGATCAAGACCTGAATTGATTGCTTTATCCCATTCTACTACCTGCCCGCTGTAGGTTGCCAACCGACCCAGGATAGAAGTCATTGTACTGTAGGCACCGTTTTCTGCATCTGCAAATTTGTATTCACCTTTTGCGAGTGTTGCAAATAGTTCATCATGTTCGGACTGATATGGATTGTTCTCGCTTTTTTTGTCAAACTGGTAAAGTACTTTCCCTTTTGCATCTGTAATATTCGCAGCCCCGCATTGGATCTTACCTTTTGTACCAATCAGAAGTTCATCGACTTTACTCATTGTGCCGGGAATATGACGGCATTGGCTGTTAAGGATGGAACCATCAGCATAAGTAAATTCCACATAGTGGTGGTCGAAAATTTCGCCATAATCTTTTCCTTTTCTTACCTGTCTTCCTCCCATCCCCTGTGCTTTTATGGGGTACCCGCCCTTAAACCAGTTGATCACATCGATATTGTGGATGTGTTGTTCGGTAATATGATCACCGCAAAGCCACACGAAATAATACCAGTTGCGCATCTGATATTCCATTTCAGTCTGATTGTATTGACGCTTGTTTACCCATACCCCATCATTGTTCCACCATGCCTGTGCCGATGTGATATCTCCGATCAGATCTTTTCTTTTATAGAGTTCGCGGTAAGAATTCTGATAATGACGTTGCAAGCCTACAACCACATTGAGTTTTTTTTCTTTTGCAATCGCTGCGGCGGCAAGAACCCTTTGTATACCCGCCGGATCTGTGGCCACCGGTTTCTCCATGAATACGTGTTTATTTTGCCTGATCGCTTCTTCGAAATGGATGGGTCTGAATCCAGGAGGGGTGGTTAGTATAACAACATCTGCCAGAGCGATTGCTTTTTTATAAGCATCAAAGCCTGTAAATTTTCTTTCTTCCGGAACATCAATCTTTGCACGGATGTTTCCTTTCACGCCCGATGATTCAGAAATATCATCTGCATTCAGTGTTTTATAACAGCTATCCAACCGGTCACTGAACGCATCCGCCATTGCAACCAGTTGTACATTTTGTTTTGTAAGCAGTGCTTGCATCGCAGCACCGGTACCTCTTCCCCCGCAACCTACCAGGGCAATTTTGATTGTATCAGCAGCGGCTGAAAAGTAATTTGCTTTTGAAATAAATGGTGCCGCAATCATACTTCCGGCAAGTAGGGAAGAATTTTTTACAAATTCACGCCGACTGTTTTTGTTTATCTGATTCATATTGATTGTTTGAATTGAAATTTATTTACTTGAGTATTGTTCATAAAAAACCATCGCCTCCTCAGCTGTGGGTTGCTTGTAGGGCTTCACCACACGAAATCCTACCGACGCTGCATCTGTCAGCCACCATTTACTTTTAGGTACCTGTGGATCTCGGCGGTTCCATGCGGGTTCGGAATAATACCGTTTTGCACAGCGAAGCAATTCCGGTTTTTGTTCGAAGCTGCCGCCTCTTACGGATCTTGGATAACGCGACACAGGTTTGTTTACCGGATCCTGGTTATTATCTGACAGGGTAGATAAAAAATTTGCATCATATTGATCGAGTGTCCATTCAGATACATTACCAAGCATATCATACAATCCCCAGGCATTCGGTTTTTTAGTTCCTGTTTTATGGTATTTCCCGTCACTGTTGTTTGCATGCCACGCGATTTCATTTATGTTATTGTCCGGCGTACCCATGGGATAGAGGGACGTGCTTCCAGCCCTGCAGGCATATTCCCATTCAGCTTCGGTTGGCAGACGATAAAAAATTCCGGTTTTCTGGTACAGCCACCGGCAATACATCATCGCTGTGTGCTGTGACATGGAATTAGCTGGAAATCCTCCTTGTTTACCCATTCCCCAACTGAGATCAATATATTGAGCAGTGGGTCTTGTCACTGCATCAACCATTGAGTTTCTGCTAAACTGTTCATCATCAAAAAAAACAAGAAATTGATCGTGGGTTACTTCGAGGCTTTGCATCCAGAAAGATGATATCGCAATTTTCCTTTGAGGCGCTTCATCCGGTAAATGACCGTTTTCTATTTCCGGACTTCCCATTGTGAACACGCCGGCAGGAATTGGAACCATATTGAATCGGATAGCAGTTCCGGAAACAGTCTGTTCAAACGGCTGTAGAACTTGAGTTTCTTGCGTATGCGCAAATAAAGCTGAGAACAGGAAAACAAGGGTGAAAAAAATCTTGGTCACAATCGCTGATTAAGGAAGGAACAAGTTATGCAATTTTGAGTTTCTATGGCCGATGGGGCTGATATGCTGATTTGTGCGGAATGCAATAGATTTACAAGGAAGAGCGCGTTCATTGTGGTAAATTGTTTGCCGGACACATCAATTGAAAAATTAAAACTGATTTACAATGCATCGGAGAAAATTTATGCATGCTGCACTGGTAACGGGGGCGGGTGCGATGGCCTCGCAAAAAGTAATGGCATCCGATTCGAAATTGACAAAGGATATTGTGGAAAATGATAAACCATTTAATCTGGATTATGCGATTCATGACGGAATGTTTGCAAATCATGCCGGGAAGGATTTCATCGACCAGATATCATTCGCATTTGATAGGGGATTTCGTTCCATTGAAGATAATGGCATGCGAGGACGCGATCAGGCACAACAGGAAAAGATCGGAAATTTGTTGCGTACGAAAGGAATGCGGATGGGCGTTTTTGTAGGGCATAATATTGATTGGTCTAAGCCCACCATTACAGGTACAGATCAGGCAAAGCACCAACAGTTTTTAAAAGAGATCGATGAATCTATTCAGGTAGCGAGACGATGCAATGCCAGGTGGATGACTGTTGTTCCGGGTGTGCTTACCAATAATATTAACCCGTATTTTCAATCTGCATTCATTGTTGACACGCTAAGGAAAGCTGCTGAAATGCTGGAGCCGCATGGCCTTGTGATGGTACTTGAGCCGTTGAATTTCCGGGATCACCCGAATCTTTTTCTTACTGACGTACCGCAGGCCTACCTGATTTGCAAAGCTGTGAACAGTCCTTCGTGTAAGATCTTGTACGATATGTACCATGCGCAGATCCAGGTAGGTAATATCATTCCTTACATCGATCAGGCGTGGGATCAGACCGTTTATTACCAGATTGGCGATAATCCGGGAAGAAAAGAACCGACTACAGGAGAAATGAATTACAAAAATATTTTCCGGCATCTTTATAATAAAGGATTCAAAGGAGTGCTTGGCATGGAACATGGAAATTCGCTGCCGGGAAAAGAAGGGGAACTGGCCCTGATTAAGGCGTACCGGGAGTCCGACGCGTTCTTGTGAATCTCAACACTTCGTTAATACTGCAAACTTTCACGCGGCATAATTCCGATCTGCTTAATTTTCCGCTATGAAACGAAGTGTGTTTTTAATTTTGTTTTTTTTGAAATTAATCGTCGGCAACGCACAGGATGCGCAGGCATTGGTGGAGCGTGTCAAGGTCAAATTAAATACAGTACACGACTATCAGGCATCGGGCTTACTGAAGACAGGAGTTTCCTTTATGAAGATTCCTGATTCGAAAGTTACCATCTATTACAAAAACCCCGACAAATTTAAAGTGGCAAAACCGGAGGGAATTTCAGTTGTGCCTAAAGGTGGCATCAGCATCAACTTCAACGCCTTGTTATCAGGAAATAATTATACTGCTGTCACGGCGGGAAAAGCTGTCTATCTGGGTAAACCGGTGTCGGTAATCAAACTAATACCGCTAAATGAGGGATCTGATGTGATGATCTCAACACTTTATATTGATGAAAAGGAATTGTTGATCCGCCGGGCGAGTACCACGACGAAAGATAACGGTACTTATGAAATGGAAATGATCTACGGCAAATATGCCAGATGGGGGTTGCCGGATAAGGTTTTGTTTTCATTCAATACTAAAGATTATAAACTTCCGAAGGGTGTGACTTTTGAATATGATCCTGGTACGAAACCGGATGAAAAAAAAGTGAAGAATCAAAAAGGAACATTGGAAATCACTTATACAAATTATTCGATCAATAAAGGTTTGTCTGATACGCTGTTCAAATGATCATACCAGGATACTGATGCTCTTGCTTGATTGCGTGTATAGATGTGGAATGAATTCCTTCAACCGGCCAGTATTATATCACCTCAAAATGAACCGCGCGTTTCGAGGATTACTTTCAATTCATCAAATTTATGGCCTGATTCCTTCATTGCGAACGTTTTAAACGGCGCGAGAATAAGAATTACACCAAAGGTTGCTCTAAAAGGCTTCGCCTCTTAAGAGGCGAAGCCTCTTTCAGGGTCGCTTACCTGCTTTTCCGGAAGTATGATATAAAAGGTAGCTCCTGCATTTTCTTCCCCCCGTGCATAAATAATTCCGTTATGATTTTCAGCGACCCGCTGGCACAATGAGAGCCCGATTCCCGATCCTTTATAAATGTCCTTCGGATGCAGTTGCTTGAATAACCCGAATATATTTTCTGC
>DATLDA010000010.1:0-12036 GCA_035526135.1 Flavitalea sp. | reverse complement strand
ATATGCATTCTTCCCTTCACTGGTTACTTTCCAATTCAGCAACGCATTATCATTTTTTCTTTCTGCATAAAATGAAAGCCATTTAACGGGTAATAAAACTCCTGCTAATTGATAAAAATAGGGGTCGCCTGAAATATCAGTAGTGGGATAAAAAATTGTTGTGAGCGGCGCCCGGATAGGTGTGCCGAACTGGTTAGTTATATTAACATAAAACGGATCGTCATCATTCGATTGTACCAATTGCAGATCCACGGTGGAGGTGGAAGGACCGATAAGTTTTACATTGAATACTTCATATTCAGTACCTGAAGTATAAGAGCGGGATGTTGTTATAGGTGATGCATAAGCAAAATGTGCAATGTTGTACCCATCTACTACACCTTCATTAATTATTGTAAAATCACCCATACCGGGAAAATTAGTCGTGTTTTCAACTACATCTCCAAAAGTAAATGCAGGTGAACCTACAGGATACCTAACATAAAATTCAATACTTGAAAACCCTGTGTTGATATCGGCAGTAGGTCTTATTTTGAAGGAAACAAGATTTCCTGTATTGGAAAAACTCGCCTGAAATTGCTGCGCAAATGATAAACTTCCCGTGAGCAGTAAACTGAAAACAAGAAGAAAAAATTTATATCTCATAAAATATCTGTTATATTCTCATTTAACTTTAATTAATTAAAATCCTGGCTGAGTGAATATAAATGCCGATCCTAAGATTGAAAGGAATTTAGAAAAATCATTCGTAACAGGAGTTGGTCCTGTTCTGCGGGTTGTACCATCCATATTGAAGTCCGTCCTGTGATAGATTCCTGATATGACGAAGTTTGACCCGAGAAATGATAAAAAGGATGAAAAATCATTAGTAGCAGAAGTTGGACCCGTTCTTCTTGTTGCGAGATCGCCATTTGCATTTCCGCCATACAGTCCAAATACGCCGGTTTCAAGTGTCGCCATCGCAGGATTTGGCACACTACCGGGAAAAGCCTGGGATTGTGAAGTTGAAAAGTTGAATAGTGTTGTACTGCTTCTGGCAAGTGATATAGATGGATTTGTTCTTACTCCCAGATGATTCCTGTGCCGAATTGAAACGTAATAACTGGCTGGTAATTCGCCTGCGAAATTGATATAAGGAGTAACAGCACCTGTTCCATCAACATCCACAACATCTCCATCTCTCTGTATCAACACTGACCTAGTGCAAATGACGGCCCCGGAGGTACCATCATGAAGCTGAGCGAATACCCAATCAACAATATCATTTGCGGGAGTTCCTGTGACCGCCAGTATTGAAGAAGCAATTGTCTCTCCTCCACCGCTACCACTATGTGTAAAATTTGAAAGCGTTGAATACGGTTCCAATAGAGGAATCACGCCTGAAGATCGCAAACCATCACTCATCATACCACCTGATGTATAAGGTCCCTGCAAATAAACTTTAGGGGATACAAGCAAGGTGGTCATTACCGGCCGTGTACCTACTGCAAATGGCCCGAGATTCGTTACGTTGTTCCTTGATATGGAATAAGGACCAGACCCTGATGCTGTAACAATCATTGTTTTATTCAAATCCCATCCTATACCATCAAATAATGAAATGCCGGTTTTTGTCCGATTGAACCCTGGTAATTCATCTGTAGCATTCCAGTTAGCAGTCATGGTAAGATTGCTTCCACCGGGAGTACTTTCATTAATGTCCCAGGATGCATCAACAGCTTCTTTAATTAATGCTGCACCTGAGGTCCCATTTTTCAAAACATTTTGCAGTACCCGTACTCCAAGATCATCAACAACACCGTTTTGAATAAGAGTAATAGGATTGTAAGTAGTTGCATCAAAACCAACCGGAAACGTAAATCCGGACACATCAACAGCATTTCGAATTAACCGGCCAGTGTTATTCGTAATAAAGTACTTAGTATTATCGGTACCCGTTAAAGTTGCAGTGGAAAGTAATCTTAGATCAGAAGCGTTGAGTAGAACTTTGCCGTTTGTAAACAAAAGGGAAGAACCTATGATAGCGTTTCCTCCGAAAGAAATATTTGATGCATTATCAATCTGTAAATTCTGAATTGTTTTACCATTCAGATTAAAATTCTGTAATGCAGATCCTTTCAGTAACAATAACCCAGGTCCTTGTATATCCTCATTCGATAGAATATCTCCCTGCACTGTCACTGTCGCACCTGACTGTATGTAAAATTGCGCCCCTGTTTGAATATTAAGTTGGGCATCTGCGTAGATCGTAAATGATAGTAGGAAAAATAGCAGGCTATTTCTTCTCATAAAAACAGTTTATAAAAATGGCGTAATCTCAGAAACGATGATTCGCAGGATTCTGGAATTCGATTGAACAGGGGACGATTACAAGGAATTGAATCAGAAGGACGGCCTGACAGAGGATAATGGTTCCGGTATGGAAAATACATTATTTGTTCATGGCAATGCAGATTTTTTTTAAAAGTTTTTTATCATATAAACATATGACGGCGTCACTATACCCGCAAAGTTGTATCAGCCCCACGCTGTATCGAACCGATTTTGAGCAGTTTCCCAGTTGATAACCTTCCACCAGTTGTCCACGTATTCCGCCCGACGGTTCTGATATTTTAAGTAATACGCATGCTCCCACACATCAAGTCCCAGTATAGGGAATCCTTTGACATCGCTTACGTCCATGAGGGGGTTATCCTGGTTTGGGGTAGATGCAATCTTCAATTTTCTATCGCTGGTTGCATACAGCCACGCCCATCCACTACCGAACCGGGTTTTTGCCGCATCACTGAATTGGGTTCTGAAAGCTTCGAATGAACCGAAATTTCCTTCAAGGGCTGTCAGTAATGATCCGGTAGGTCTTCCTTCCCCGGCAGGTTTCATTAATTTCCAGAACAATTCATGATTGTAATGACCCCCGGCGTTGTTTCGGAGTTTGGCGGAATATTTAGAGACCGTTGAGAGCAATGTTTCCAGGCTTTCATTATTCTTTGCTTCAGCGGCTACGGCCTCTTTCAGGTTTTTAGAATAGGCGGCTGCATGCTTGCTGTAATGCAATTCCATGGTAGTGGCATCAATGACAGGTTCTAAAGCAGTGTATGAGTAAGGAAGTGGTGTCTGATCAAACCCAATCGGATCTTTTGTTGCGACAGTGAGCACACGTGCAGGCGTGCACGCCGAAAATGCCTCCGGAACAATACCACCCGCCGTGAATGCCAGACCTGCTTTTGCAGCATCTTGCAAAAAATTCCTTCTAGTACGATGATAATTTCCCATAATAATAATTTTTATGAATACAGTCAGGCCTCTGCTTTTACTATTTTCTTTCTAAGCGATTGTACTTTTCTGTAGAACCGATAATAAAATTCCTTATTCAAAAGTTGAGAATCGTGCATGGCTTTGTAGGTCAGGAACAGACCGATCGGTACCAGCACTGCGGTTGCCAGCCACATTCCGGCTACCGGTTGTAGAACATCCTCCCGCACAAATTTCTTTCCGAAATTAATTAGTAAAAAAAAGATGACGAAAAAGATCACCGCAAAAACAACGGGTGTACCAATCCCCCCTTTCCTTACAATCGATCCTAATGGGGCACCTATGAGGAACATCACGAGCACTGCGATGGACATAGTATATTTCTGATGCCACTCAGCGAGATGTAATCGCAATTCTTTCCGTTGACTGATATAATCTGAAGAAGCAATTTCAAGCGATGTTTTCAAATTGTTCGCATAAGAAACGCTTTGGTCGATAATATTGGTTCGGGCACTATCAGGTAGTGTTTCTGAAAATGTTTTTTCTTTTATGGCGGGAATCGTCACTGCACTCCAATTACTGTCGATGTATTTTGTGAAGTCAAGATAGATGCCAACATCCTGTTTCGTTCTTTGTTCAATCGCATTGTTTCTCTTTTCAAGTGAATCGATTGCTTTAGATAATTGCCGAACACTTAACATTTCATACCTGTTTTTATAGGTACTGTCATCAGTCCACGTCGGTTGAAGCGCACTCAGGTCGAGAACTTTTTTGTATTCTTTGAATCCCAGCCGGATGAAATCTGAGTGAGAGGTCATGCGCGGTCCTCTTTCTTCATAGCGCCATCCGTCTTTCAAACTAAATTCCAGAAACTTTTTATCGGATGAAACCCGCATGATTCCTTTTTTGGCAATAATTATATTATCGCGTAAAGGGTTTGTGCCCTGTTCATATATGATGACATTGGTAAGGGTAGAATCATCTTTTTCTTTTTTACCAACTTTGATCGCATAGCCGGGGATGGTCGTATAGAAAACACCCTCTTTAAGATCGAACGCAGGTTTCTTATTTACAATATCTGTGTGCAGGGTTCGCATTTTCAAATTTGCGACCGGTATCATATAGTTATTAAAAACAAAAGCAAGGAGTGACAAAAGGATGGCTACGATAAATAAAGGACGCATAAACCGGAGCAGCCCTATGCCTGCCGATTTGATTGCAACGAGTTCAAAAGTTTCTCCGAGGTTTCCAAAAGTCATGATCGCGGAAAGTAGAACAGCGAGCGGAAGAGCAAGTGGTACAAGTGTAGCGCTCAGATAAATCACAAGCCGGAACCAAATGCTTGCATCAAGCCCTTTCCCGACAAAGTCATCTATCCACAACCAGAAAAATTGCAGGATAAGAACAAACAAAGTAATAAAGAACGTGGCGATAAAAGGCCCGATAAAAGCTTTTACGATAAGTATGTCGAGTTTTTTTATCACGGATTCTGTTCCTCGAGGCGGGAGATTAACTTTAATAAATGGATTTGACAAAAATACACCTTTCGGAAGAGGAATTTGTACTCGTGCAAAACGCTGAAGTGCTTTTAACAAAGCAGCGGATCATTGGTAAAGTCTATCAGTTGTTTGGGGAATGTGCTGAAAGATGGAAGCTGTATTTTCCTCCGCAAACAAATTTACCTATAGAAATCAGTTCGAATCACCCGAAAATTTCCAAAGGCGAGCAATACCATCAATTGCCATATGTAATGCTTGATTACCCACGGTATTTCCGGAAGGAAGAAGTTTGTGCGATCCGGACATTCTTCTGGTGGGGGCATTTTTTTAGTGTAACGCTGCACTTGAAAGGACGATGGAAAGAAAATTTTTTATCTGCTATCCTGCGTGACTTGCCGGAATTATCAGCAGCAGGATTTGCTATTTCTTCGCATGACGATGAATGGAACCATACTTTAGAAGATCAACATTATACTCTTTTAAAAAATGTTTCGCGTGAAGAAATAAAGAATGTGATCAGTCGTCAATCTTTTTGTAAGATTGCTTCGATCGTTCCTCTTGCAGAATGGAAAGACAGTTATGCGAAATTGAACCGCTTGTACGAAGTGTTGGTAAATGTAATCACGCGTTAGTTACTCCCCAGCCTGTGGAACAGATCCTTTACCTGTGAGTCCCAAAGCTGGCTTTGATCTTTTACTTCCCCTTTCATCGCGAAATCGCGTATAACCAGGATCGTTTGATTGGTTACTTCTGATTTTTCTATGCGGAACTCAAAAAATTCTTCTTTGGGTGAATGCGTCCAGTGAAACCGAATGAACTTTTCTGCTTCAAGGTCAATTACATTGGCTTTATCAGTTGTCCCATTCCAGGAAAAACTGAATACATTATCCTTTTCATCTACTTTATCTGCAAACCATTCCTGTAAACCGGCAGACGTACTCAGATACTCGTACAGAATCGAAGGAGAACATCTCACGGGGAATTCAATCTCAAATAGTTGTTTTTTGCTCATCTAACGCCGGAATTGATCTTTTTGAACCAATCTTGCAATAATAGAAAATTAATGCATGCCCCAAAATTATTTTGTTGCCCCGCTTCGCCCATTACCTCCAAAAAAGCCTAAGGGTATCTATTGATAAGGCTGTTGATAACCATGTATTTATAATTATCTGATTTGGAACCATTTATTGGTTCAGTTAAATTGCTTTAAAGGGCAGTATTTCATTCAAAGGGCTGGATTTAGATAACAAAAGCAAAGGAATTACGTTTTTCTAGAGCCGTACCTTATTCGTCTAACCCCTTAAAATGAAAGCTGCCTATGAGCATGCGTCAACTCAAGATCACGAAGTCTATTACGAATCGTGAATCACAGAGCC
The DNA here is from genome assembly GCA_035526135.1 of Flavitalea sp. Classification (GTDB taxonomy): domain Bacteria; phylum Bacteroidota; class Bacteroidia; order Chitinophagales; family Chitinophagaceae; genus Flavitalea. Next base: position 5,909 of record DATLDA010000010.1, on the reverse strand, counting down.
TTGAAAAGTATCTGCAGGAAATCGGAAAAGTCGAATTAATCACGCCGGAAGAAGAAGTAAGATTAGCCAGAAGAATCAAGCAGGGCGACCAGGCCGCACTTGATAAACTGACGAAAGCTAACCTCCGGTTTGTGGTATCCGTTGCGAAGCAGTACCAGAATCAGGGCCTTTCTTTACCTGATCTTATTAATGAGGGGAACCTTGGTCTCATTAAAGCCGCACAGCGCTTTGATGAAACAAGAGGATTCAAGTTTATTTCTTACGCTGTTTGGTGGATCCGTCAAAGTATTCTCCAGTCATTGGCAGAACAATCCCGTATTGTTCGATTGCCTCTCAACAAAGTAGGATTGACAAACAGAATCCAGAAAGCATTTTCAAAACTGGAACAGGAATTTGAACGGGAACCCTCACCCGAAGAACTTGCCACCATACTTGAACTCGATGTGGATGAAGTTTCTGCTACACTCGGTATCGGAGCTCGACACATCAGCATGGATACTCCGCTTGCAGAAGGAGAAGACAATACTTTGGTTGATGTGATGGAAAACCCTAATGCAGAAAGAGCAGAAACAAACATCGAACATACACAATCACTGAAACAGGAAATCGAACGCTCATTAAGAATGCTTACGGAACGTCAGAAAGAAGTGATCTGTTACTTTTTCGGAATCGGTTGTGATCACCCGATGAGTCTTGAAGATATCGGTGAGAAATTCAACCTGACCCGCGAACGTGTAAGACAGATCAAAGACAAGGCAATCACAAAACTCCGTACGAATTCACGTTCCAAGGAATTGCGCGGATACCTGGGAGTATAATAAAACAGTAATTATCGAGAACAACACTTACACTTCATAATCTTACAGTAAATTTGTTTTTAAAGTGAATATGACTTTTAGTTGTATTCACTTTTTTTATTCCAGTCAGAAAAAAAATGCATTTATATGTTTGAGAATTTATCGGAGCGTCTCGAATCCGCATTCAAGCAATTAAAAGGAGAAGGCCGCATTACCGAGCTGAATATTGCTGCCACGGTGAAAGAAATCCGGCGGGCATTGGTCGATGCAGATGTAAACTATAAGATTGCAAAGGAATTCACCGACCGTGTCAAGGAGAAAGCGCTTGGTGAAAAGGTGATCACAGCTGTAAGTCCTTCCCAATTAATCGTCAAGATTGTGAAAGACGAGTTGGTAAGTCTGATGGGTGGAAAGGAAAGTGAGTTTTCAAGTAGGGGAAATCCTGCAGTAGTACTTGTAGCGGGACTGCAGGGAAGCGGAAAAACAACTTTTTCAGCTAAACTGGCGAACTACCTCAAAAGCAGAAAGGGACTTTCGCCTTTGTTAGTGGCAGCGGATATTTACCGCCCGGCGGCCATTGAGCAGTTGAGGATACTGGGTGAACAGATCGGAGTCGATGTTTATAATGAACCTGAAAATAAAAATGCAGTGGAGATTGCCCGTAACGCCATTTCCGAGGCAAAAAGCAAAAACAAGAATATTGTAATTATTGATACGGCCGGACGATTGGCGATTGACGAAGTCATGATGACCGAGGTATCGGACATCAGGGCAGCCGTTAATCCCCAGGAAATCCTTTTTGTTGTGGATAGCATGACGGGCCAGGATGCGGTAAATACAGCCAAGGCATTCAATGACCGTCTTGATTTTACTGGCGTGGTATTGACCAAGCTCGATGGCGATACAAGAGGTGGTGCTGCATTATCGATCAGGTATACCGTGGATAAGCCTATCAAATTCGTCAGCAGTGGTGAAAAAATGGACACGCTTGATGTATTTTATCCTGAAAGACTTGCACAGAGGATTCTGGGTATGGGCGATATTACCACACTCGTTGAGAAGGCCCATGCGCAATACGATGAGGAACAGGCACGGAAACTAGAAAAAAGGATCAGGAAAAATCAGTTTGACTTCGAAGACTTTAAGCAACAGCTCGAGCAGATCAAAAAGATGGGAAATATCAAAGATCTGCTGGGTATGATTCCGGGTGTAGGAAAAGCAGTAAAAGACATTGATATCAGTGATGATTCGTTCAAAGGCATAGAGGCGATCATCAATTCAATGACACCGCTTGAGAGGCGAAATCCCGACCTCATTGATCCGAACCGCAAGAAAAGGATTGCAAAAGGCTGTGGAAAGGAATTAACTGAGATCAATGCCTTCATCAAGCAATTTGACCAGATGAAGGATATGATGAAGATGATAAATAAGATGCCAATGGGAAGAATGGGAATGCCAAGAAGATAGCCAACACGTTGACATTTAATAAACACGGTAACAATCAATCATGCTTCGTGAATTAATTAATAATTGATTGAAGAAGCCTGAAAAACATGGTTTGTTTTATATAAATTTGGAAAAAACACGTGGATTGCTACCTTTGCAATCCTGAAAAAAGTTAACCGTATTCATTCACCGCATTTAAATTTCTATTTAAGATGCCAGTTAAAATTAGATTGCAACGTCATGGGTCTAAGAAGAGACCTTTTTATTTCATCGTTGTAGCCGACGCCCGTGCGCCGAGGGATGGTAAATTCATCCAGAAAATCGGTACTTACAACCCACTTACTGTTCCTGCTTCTGTTCAACTCGATCGTCAACGTGCATTGGATTGGCTTCATAAAGGAGCCCAACCAACTGATACAGTTCGTCGGATTTTATCTTTCAAAGGTGTTTTGTATCTGAAACATTTATTAAGAGGCGTAAAGCTTGGATTGTTCGACGAAGCGACGGCCATGGAGAAATTTCAGAAATGGCATTCGGAACATGAAGTACAGATCAAAAAGCGCCAGGAGACACATCTGACAGATAAAAGAGCGAAAAGGGGTGGCCCGGTAAGAAGACCTGAAAGAAAAGAAGGAGAATAAATTAATTTCTGAATAGTAAACCCGGTGCATCTACACCGGGTTTTTTTATGAAAAATAATTACAGGGCAGGTCTTCCAGTGGTAGCTGATTAATTTTGTAAAAACGCTTCAATTCTGTATTGCTGAAAATAACAAAATCCGAATGACAAATTACTGTAGCATCGGGAAAGTGGTTGCAACCTTTGGTCTTAAAGGAGAAGTTATCATTCGTCATCAACTGGGAAAAAAAACTGCCCTGAAAGGGTTAGCTACTTTGTTCATTGAAGCATTGAAAGATGAAATGCTTCCGTATTTTATCCAGTCTGCAAAAGTGAAGTCTCCCGAAGAAATATATGTCAAACTCGAAGGTATTGAAAGTAAGGAAGCAGCTCAGAGAATTGTTCAGAAACAGGTATGGTTAACCGAGGAAGATTTTCACAAATACACTGCGAAGCAGGCGCCTATTTCTTTGCTCGGATTTCATATTATTGATCAGGGTGTTGATCTTGGGGAGATCCTCGAAGTCATTGAACAACCGCATCAGTTATTGTGCCGGATTGAACATAAGAACAGGGAAGCGCTGATACCCGTGCATGATGGTTCACTTGAAAAAATTGATCAGAAAAAGCGACAGGTTCTGGTGACGCTTCCCGAAGGTTTGCTGGATATTTATTAAAGAGGCTTCGCCTCTTAAGAGGCGAAGCCTTTTTTTGTGTTTTTCTCAGACCCAAACCAGTTAAAACACTTCAAATAAATGAGATATGGATGAAATTGGGGGCTGAAGGGTGCATAGTGTATTTCTGAAATGAATCAGGAGAAGGAATATTATTGCTGTAATGATTGCTGAATTATTTCTTCGCCCGTATAAAATCTGCCAGTAATTTCATCCGGAAATACAGATTGCTAACCATCAGCGGAATATTATTTTTCGCATTTTTTAAACTGTTGCCGTTCATTTTTTTTATGTTTCTGAGTTCAACAATTTTCTCGTCTATTTTATCCATCATTTTCTCTGCATCCCATCCGGCATATTTCTTATTCCTTTCATCTTTGATATCCTTCAACAAAATTTTTCCCGTACGCAGTTTTTTAAAAGAAAAATTGTCTTTTATCGCTTCCTGAACTGCATCATTCTTCAACATATCCACCAGCACATCATAAGACACCTCATTCACAAAAGCATTTGAAAAAACATTCAGGTTATCCCTTAATTCGATATACAATCTTTTCTTGTTAATGTCATTCGTCCCTGACTTCTTAGTCAGAAACACTATTAAGTCTTTTACCGGAGCGATACTCAGCTTAATCCATTCCATTTCCATTGGATAAATGTATAAGGGAATTTCCGATTTCAGTTTGTACAGAAGCACCTTTTCCTCACTCAGGTATCATGGCAAGACTCTAAAAATTATGTTATAGTCTATCTCTTAGGTAGACATTCCGTATCTTCGCGCTCCTCACCTTTAAATACTTCTATATGAGTTTACGACTGGGAGATATAGCTCCAAACTTCAAAGCTTCTACAACTGCAGGCGAAATCGACCTGTACCAATACCTTGGAAACAGCTGGGGTGTTTTATTTTCACATCCTGCTGACTATACACCGGTATGTACAACTGAACTGGGTAGAACAGCCTTACTAAAAGAGGAATTTGCGAAAAGAAATGTAAAAGTGCTCGCAGTTAGTGTTGATCCACTCGATAAACATCGCGGTTGGGTAAATGATATCAATGAAACACAAAATTGCTCTGTCGATTTTCCCATAATTGCCGATGAAAGCAGGGAAGTGGCAAATCTGTACGGAATGATTCATCCGAATGCTTCTGAAACTTTTACTGTTCGTTCTTTGTTTGTGATTGGACCGGATAAAAAAATTAAACTGATGATCACGTATCCCGCGTCCACTGGAAGAAATTTCCATGAAGTGCTCCGCGTGATCGACTCACTACAACTCACGGCCAATCACAGTGTGGCCACGCCAGCCGACTGGAAACATGGTGAAGATGTGATCGTCGTTCCGGCAGTATCCACGGATGATGCGATCAAAAAATTTCCAAAAGGTGTGAAAGTGGTCAAACCATATTTGCGGTACACACCGCAACCGGACAGGGAATGAGGTGTGAGGTATGGGGTATCAGGTATCAGGTATCCCAACTTGAATAAAATTACAAACACAAACTTTTTATTGAATAATATTCAATCTAATATTTTTTACCTCATACCTCATACCTCATACCCCATACCCCATTGCTCATACTCGCCCCGGTCTTTTCAATTTACGCAGCTGTTGTAATAACGCCCTGAAATCTTTGGGTACGGGTGCTTCGAGGGTATGCTTCATTCCTTCCTGATCAATAAAAACAAGCCGTTGCGCATGTAAAGCCAGCCTGTTTAGAATCGGTCTTTCTTCCTCCTCGTGTTGTGAGAGTTTATATGCTTTTTTGAAAGATGAAAGGAGAATGGGTTTCCCGTCTCCGTATAATTCATCACACAACAAAGGATGCCCGGCGAACTGCATATGAACGCGGATCTGATGAGTCCTGCCGGTATGAATTCTGAATTCAAGCAACGAAACCTTCCCAAACGATTCAAGTAACGTGTAATCGGTGATCGCTTCCTTCCCCCTTTTATTGATAACCATAAGCGTGCTTTTGCCGGGGTGAGGCATCAGAGGCTGGTTGATCGTTTGTGCCGAAGGGGAGGGAATTCCCTGTACCAAACCCGTATAATATTTTTCTACACGCCTGTCTTCGAAAGCGGTGGAAAGAAATTGATGCGCACGTGTATTTTTTCCGAAAATAATTACACCGCTTGTTCCTTTATCTATGCGATGAACAGTGAAAATTTCACCATACTTTTCCTGAAGCATTTTTTTCAGGCTTATCTCTTTCCCCTCTCTGTCTGGGATACTCAGTAACCCGGCAGGCTTATTTAATGCGATATAATCATCCGTGTCCAGTAATATATCAGGTAAACTGTAATTCAACGATCGATATTGATGAATAATAAAACAAAAGAACTATAACCACTTTGAATGCACGGTTAAT
>DATLDA010000002.1:0-4319 GCA_035526135.1 Flavitalea sp. | reverse complement strand
TGATGGTGAACAATAAAAAAAATGAAAACGATTCAGTGTGGTGTTGATAGGAAGGATGCTGAATTGAATGTACAAATTAATTTTCAGCTTCCGTAAAATGAAGATCCCGCACGGAGCGGGATCGGCTATACATATCTGATAGATCGTACGTAATTATAATTCCAGCAATGCTTTCACCGGGTCTTTTCCAAAAAGCAACAATTCGGGATTTTCCAATAATTCTTTGATGCGAACCAGAAAGCTTACTGATTCCCTGCCATCTATAATACGGTGATCGTAACTGACGGCCAGATACATCATAGGACGAATGACAACCTGCCCGTTCAAAGCAATTGGACGTTCCTCAATCTTATGCATACCCAGTATGGCTGATTGGGGTATATTAATAATGGGCGTGCTCATCATCGACCCAAACACACCTCCGTTGGTTATGGTGAACGTTCCTCCCTGCATTTCTTCCATGCTTAGTTTATTATCTTTTGCTTTGGTAGCCAATTCCACCACTCTCTTTTCTATTTCAGCCATACTCAGACTTTCCGCATTTCTAATTACCGGAACCACTAACCCTTTCGGTGCAGATACCGCGATTGAAATATCACAATAATCATGATAAATAATTTCATCACCGTCGATATAAGCGTTAACAGCCGGGAATTCCTGAAGGGCGAAACAAACAGCTTTGGTAAAGAAACTCATAAACCCAAGTCCCACATTGTGTAACTCTTTAAATTTATCCTTGTACTTCGTCCTGATCGCCATCACTGCACTCATATCCACTTCATTGAAGGTGGTGAGCATAGCAGTCGTATTCTTTGCTTCAACCAGTCGCCGTGAAACTGTTTTGCGGAGATTGCTCATCTTATCACGCTTTTCATTGCGTGTGAACAATGCTTTGCCGGGAGTTCTTCCCGGAGTTGTTAAAGCATCCATTACATCACTCTTAAGAATTTTCCCCTGGTAACCCGAAGGGGTAACCGATTTCGGGTCGACTTTTTTGTCGGCGATAATGGCTGCTGCTACCGGTGAAGCTTTTACATCATTTGCTATTACGGGTTGACCAGCTTGCGAAGACTCTTTCGGTACTTCCTTTTTTTCTTCTGTTTTGGCGGTGGGAGGCTTGCCATTTGTCGGGGGAGTTCCAGCCGAGGGATCACCTGCAGGTTTCGAAACGGATTCATCGATCGAAGCGAGCACGTCGCCGATCTTCAACGTATCTCCTTCTTTCGCCGAAAATTTCAGTGACCCTGCTTTCACAGCGTTCACCTCGAAAGTTGCCTTTTCACTTTCCAACTCTGCGATCACTTCATCTCTCTCAACATACTCCCCTTCCTTTTTCAGCCATTTGAGTAACGTCACTTCACTGATGGATTCTCCTACCGTCGGAACTTTAATATCGGTCATGTTTCATGTATGTAGTGCGAAATAATGAAATTTTGGGCGATAAGCGTTCATTTAACGGCGGTCAGCAGTCAGCTGTCAGGTATCCCATCAAAACATATCCGAAGTTACATTTCAATGAAGATGATAGGGCTATTACTTTTGATTCGAACAGATGACCGCTGACTGCTGATAGCCTGAATTTCTGAATCATCTAAATTCCAAACGCCGTATCAATAATCTCCGCCTGTTCCTGGGCATGGACTTTGGCAAAACCGGTTGCAGGTGATGCGCCGGGCTGTCTGCTGATCACACCGTAATTAATACTTTTCAAATTCATTTGCAGGAAAGAAGCGGCGCCCATATTCAATGGCTCTTCCTGAATCCAGAACCAGGTTGCTTTATTGTATTTGCGATAAAGTGTTTCAAGCTGTTTCACCGGCAAAGGATAGATCTGTTCAAGTCGGATCACGGCGGTATCCTTTGCATTGTCTTTTTGCTGTCTTTCCGAAAGATCATAATATACTTTACCGGTACAGAAAAGTACTTTCTTCACTTTGGCAGGGTCTTCAATAAATGTATCATCGATTACTTCTTTAAAACCGCCGTGGGTAAATTCATCGATCAGTGAGTAAGTACCCGGATGTCTTAGGATTGCTTTTGGAGAAAACACAACAAGTGGTTTGCGGAACGGCCAGCTTAACTGGCGACGCATTCCATGAAACAGGTTAGCCGCTGTGGTGATATTTACTACCACCATATTCAATTCTGCACATTGTTGAAGAAACCTTTCCATTCGTGCACTGGAATGTTCTGGTCCCTGTCCTTCATAACCGTGTGGTAACAACAAAACGAGCCCGCTCATCCGGTTCCACTTTTGTTCTCCACTTGAAATGAATTGGTCAATCATGATTTGCGCTCCATTCACAAAATCTCCAAATTGAGCTTCCCACAATACCAATGCATTCGGAGTAGCAAGTGCATATCCATATTCAAATCCCAACACTCCATATTCACTGAGCAGAGAATTATAAATCCGGAACCTGGCCTTTGTTCCCGGTATATTGCTTAAGCGATTGTATGCAACGTCTGTTTTCTCATCACGCAATACTGCATGGCGGTGCGAAAATGTTCCTCTTCTCACATCCTGCCCACTCATGCGCACATCTTTCCCTTCTTTGATAAGGCTACCATAGGCGAGTAATTCTGCAGTCGCCCAGTCTACTTTCTTTTCATCGTTGAAAAGTTTTACTTTATCCTGCAGGATTTTTTCCACTTTTTTTAGTGGCGTAAAATCCTGTGGCCATTTCATCAATGAATTGAAAATAATGGTAAAGTCTTCCACAGAAATTGCCGTTACCGGTGAAGTATCAAAATCACCGGGGGCTGCTGTACGAAGGCTTTTCCACCACACTTCGGGTGCCTGGTATTTATAGGGTAAAGGATTTTGTTTTATTTCATCCAGCCTTTCCTGTAAATCCGCCCAGAACTTTTTCTCCATTTCCCTGGCCATTTCCTTCGCATCCGTTTCTCCGTGATCAAGAAGGTAAGTTGCGTATACTTCACGGGGATTTGCATGTTTTTCTATCAACGCATATAATCCGGGTTGTGTAAATTTGGGATCGTCTCCTTCATTGTGTCCATGACGGCGATAACAAACAAGGTCAATAAAAATATCGGAGTTGAATTCCTGCCTGTAACGTGTCGCAATTTCAACACATTTGACTACCATTTCGGCGTCATCTCCATTCACATGTAGAACAGGTGCCTGGACCATTGCTGCCATTGAAGTACAATAATCGGAGCTCCGCGCGTCATCAAAGTCTGTTGTAAATCCGATCTGGTTATTGATCACGAGGTGGATAGTTCCCCCTGTATAGTAACCTTTCAGACCGCTCATCTGCAACACTTCATATACGACACCCTGACCCACCACGGACGCATCCCCATGAATCAGTATCGGAAGAATTTTATCATATTCACTTTCATAAAGGACGTCGGCCTTTGCCCGGGCAAAACCTACAACTACGGGATCAACTGCTTCGAGATGTGATGGGTTAGGACAAAGTTTTAAATGGACTGATTTCCCGGATGTAGTTTCCACTTCACTGCTGAATCCCAGATGATATTTGACGTCCCCGCTCCCCATGGTCTGGTCCAACTTTGCGGTTCCCTCAAACTCACTGAAGATCTGTTCATACGTCTTCCCTAGTATGTTTGCGAGTACATTCAGCCGGCCTCTGTGTGCCATACCCATTACCACTTCCTGTACACCAAGATCGGCCGAGGTATTAATGATTGCATCAAGCGCTGCAATGGTGGTTTCGCCACCTTCCAAGGAAAATCTTTTTTGACCGATATATTTGGTGTGAAGGAACTTCTCAAACATAACTCCCTGATTCAGCTTTTCAAGTATCCTCCGTTTCTTATCCAATGTAAGCGTAGCCGGCAATTTTTCTTCGACCTCTTTTTGCATCCATTCCAGCCTCTCTGCTTTATTCAGGTAGTCGTATTCAATCCCGACATGCGTACAATAAAGGGTAATAAGTCGTTCAATGATCTTTTTAAGTGGGGTTTTCCCCATATGCATGAAATTCCCGGCTTCAAACGACGTTTCCAGGTCCGCTTCCGTTAACCCGAAAAACTTAAGGTCGAGGTTAGCTCCCCGGTCCTTTCTCTCCCGGATGGGGTTGGTTTTAGCAATCAGATGCCCTTTCTTTCGATAAGCTTCAATCAGTCGATAGACACCGAATTCTTTATCCAGATTTGTACCTGTCAATGTAGGAATCGCGGCAGCTCCATTTCCGTTGGAACCCATAACTTTTACCTGTGTCGTCGCAAAATCAAACCCTTCAAAAAACTTCTTGTATTCAGGGTCAACCTGGTCGGGATTATTCCGATAATCCTGGTAAAGGTTTTCAATAAATGAAGGATGGGAATTG
>DATLDA010000001.1:0-5412 GCA_035526135.1 Flavitalea sp. | reverse complement strand
CTTAAGAAGTGCGAGTTCTGTTTTCTCTCTTTTCTTCGCGTTGTCAATTTTATCATCAAGCCACAATATTAATTGCTGATACAAGTCCGGAGAGCCGATGTGCAATGCTTCCTGGGCAACAGGCTGAAGATAAAATTGACGTAATCCTGTTACTAGCGTTTTTTTATTATGGTCAAAAGAATTCACATCTCTGGAGGCCCAGTCAAAAAATACTTCTGTTGGAAAAAGAGGAGAACGAAGAATAAATGAATCATGCGCTTCGTACCACTCTCCAAAGTGGTTTTTCCACTTAGACATTAGTTAGAAAGATTATATCCCAGTCAGGATTGATATCATACAAATATGACAAGTAAACAAGTGCAATGCCGGCACTGCCTTCGAGCAATGAATACTTTGGTATAAGTTCAAAATTATTTTTCTCTTCATTGAATGATCGGGAAAAATAGCCGCCTGCTCCCTCTCCCGGTTTATAAAATTCGTGAAGTGATATGTCAAGCCATTTCTGAGAAGCGGATTTAAAAGTTTCATTCTTTGTCAGGCTATATAGCCTGTGATACAGATGAAGGAGTCCTACGGTGCCGTGACAAAACGGTGCATCATTACAGTCGGAATTTTCAAGCGTGCGATGTGTAGTTTTCAAAGCGACTTCGATGCCTTTGTTGAGCCATCCGTCATTTTGCAAAGCAATGCCGCAATGTATAATTGCAAATGCCATACACAAATCTCCGTAACACCATGCCAGGCGTGAATTTTGTTCTTTTTCTTCTTTTGGTAGTACATCAATGGCAGTTGGGAAGCAATAAATTTCATCAACATACTCATGCTTAAGCAAAAATGGAAGTGAGGAAGAAATAATTGATTCAATTTCATTTTGTCTGATTCCTCTGGAATAAACCTGTGCGAGAAAAGAAAGTACTCCGGGCATTCCATGTGCCAACCCTAGGTTGTAATTGTCGTTACTGTATTTTCCGAATCCGGGAGTAATCCAAACTTTATACTCGCCGACTTCTGTCCGCATCTCTGTAAGGTGATCAACAATTTTTTCAAGATATTTTTTCTCTCCTGTTTCCGTATTGCGCTCAAGAAAATAAATACCCAATCCTGTTATTCCGTGGAGTGGGTCCCAGTTGCCTGTACTAAAATCATGTTCAACTCCCTGAGCTATAAATTCATCGAGATCTAAAAGATTCAAATCATCTTCATTATCGAGGATCCCAATATTTCGCAAATGCTGAAATACAAATGCAATTCCAGCCACGCCTGCCGACATATTGTGACTTAATTCTTCAGTCGATAAAGAGTCGCTTAGTTCGTCCAGATAATCAAGCGTTGCCTGTAGATATTTCTTTTCAGGAAATGCTTTTGAGAGATACGCAAACAGCAGTGTGATGCCAGCCTTTCCTCCGAGCAAGCCAACTTCAATTACATCATCTTTATTTTTAAGAATTTGCTCAGCGATAACCTCAATTTGGCTTACCAACGATGGATTCACATCTACAAGCAAAGACATTCCATCAGAAGTAGTATTGATCACCTTGAGGATTTTAATGTGTACAGTTATTCCGGATCTATTGTTTACTTCAATTTCCTTAACATTAATGACTAATTATCCCTTAATTGACTACGGGCTTAAATCTGACCTAATAATACAATTTTGATTTTTAAAATAGTTCAAATTCAAACTCTCTATCATAAAATGGATAATTAGTCATTAATAAATCAGCAGGCGTAACAGGTATCACGACCTGGGCAGGTGTTTTGATTTCGGGTGCAGTTTCGGGAAGGGCCACCGCAGCCATGATAACTACAATACTCTCGCGACGCTCCTACTTTATTTTTCATTTCAGAAGGTTGCAGGTTTGAAATCGTTCTCTTACTGAGATTCAGCTTTTTGATTTGCTTTTTCATTTTAGTATTTGTTTGTGAATTGTAAAAAAATATTCAGGACAAATGTGAAGCAAATAACAAACTGTGTCAATAACCTAAACAGGTAGAATAACTGATATAGCTACTGTAAAAACAACCTGTTTATGGGGGTCTGAAAAAAGAAACAAGAAATGAGTAACCGGGAAACTGGAATTAAATATTGTTTATAATTCTAAAAACTATTACACCTCTTTGTAAAAGCAGGACCACCACACGTTTCACCACCGCATGTGTAATTACAGGAGTTCTGTGAGCAGTTATTCCCCTTCGTCGCATTCCCGCCAACGATTTTAGTCATTTCAGGCGTGCTCAGGTTTGAGATTGTACTCTTATTAAGCTGCAGTTTTTTGATTTGTTTTTTCATTTTGTTTTTGTCTAGTTAGTTAGTAAAAAGTATTACCAGCTGGGGTTACAGCGCTTTGTAAAAACCTGGCCACCACACGTGTCACCACTGCATGTATAGTTGCAGGTGTTCTGTGTGCAGTTATTCCCTTTTGTCGCATTCCCGCCAACGATCCTAGTCATTTCGGGCGTGCCCAGGTTTGAGATTGTACTTTTGTTGAGGTGAAGTTTTTTGATTTGTTTTTTCATTTCGTTTTTGTCTAATTAGTAAATAAATAAATGACAAGCCAAAATTATTAAGCTTAAAACCTCTGTACAATCCACTTTTGTGGGTGAAATTTAATTTGATGGGACAATGCTCAAATATGATGTACGGGTGTTTTTGGGTAACCAGCAATCGGCCGCCAAGCTTTTCTTCCCCACAAGAACCTTGTTATTTAATTTCCTTTCATTGTTTAATATCAACCTGTCCGATACTGATAAAACTACCGGTGCTGAGCAACGTCATGCTTTTATGCACACCATTCTCAAAGTTGTTTTCCAGGAGTACGTTTTTCAGGGTTAAGTTTCCTTTGACAAGTAGAGCTCCTCCATTACTCAGGGCAGCTGTATTTTTCAGCGAAAGATTTTCTATTCGCAGACTTCTTCCGGGAAGGAGGTTAAATATTCTTGAGTTGTTATTCCCCGATATGATTAATTGATTGATTCCGGGACCGGATAATGTGAGGTTTTTATCAATGGTGATTTCTCCGGAAGTCAATGTTATTTGACTCATTGAAGGAAGAGTAAACGAGATAAATGCACCATCGCATGCCGAGTTGATCACCTTACGCAAGGAACCATCCCCAGTATCATTAGTATTTTGTACAACGCGACCACATCCAAATAACTTCACGATCCAAAAGTCCGTATCTCCATGATTGCCGCTGACATCTCCGTCATTTGATGAGGTTAGGCCCGCTACAATATATCCGCCATCTGCGGTCTGCTGTATGGAGAAGGCATATTCATCAATTGTTCCACCGAGGCATTTTTGCCATTCTAAATCGCCGGTGGCATTGAGTTTCACGATCCAGCTATCAAGTTCTCCATGATTGCCGTTGACATCTCCGTCATTGGAATAGGTATATCCTGCAACAATATAACCTCCTTCTGTAGTCTGTTGAATAGATCTTGCATTACCGCCCCATGTTCCACCAAAACATTTTTGCCACTCCAGGAAGCCAGTGCCATTAAGCTTTACAACCCAGTATCCTGAATGCTCAGGATTACAATTGACATCCCCGTCGGTAGACCCACTATATCCTGCAAGGATAAATCCACCATCGGAGCATTGTTGAATCGAGTAAGCCTCTTCCCACATAGTTCCGCCTAGGCACTTTTGCCATTGAAGTTCACCGAGACCGTTCAGCTTCACTACCCAGTAATCTGAGAATCCATACAGACCATTGACATCACCATCATTTGAATTGGTAAATCCTGCGATAATATATCCACCATCCAAAGTTTGTTGAATTGAATTGAATTGTTCACCGCTTGATCCGCCAAGGCATTTTTGCCATTGTATTTCGCCAGTAGCATTTAGCTTCACGAGCCAGCAGTCGAGCGATCCATGATTGCCGCTGACATCGCCGTCAACTGATGCTGTCAAGCCCGCGACAATGTAACCTTCATCAGTAGTTTGCCGGATAGAGTATGCATATTCATCATCTGTTCCGCCGAGGCATTTTTGCCATTGTAGGTCGCCCATGGAATTCAGTTTGACAACCCAATAATCAACAGATCCGTGATTTCCACTGACATCACCGTTGTTGGAAATAGTAATTCCTGCCACTATATAGCCGTCGTCAGTCGTCTGCTGAACGGAATATGCAAAATCAAAACCTGACCCGCCAAAACTTTTTTGCCATTGCAGGTTACCTATGCTATTCAGCTTTACAACCCAGAAGTCCCGTTCTCCATGATTGCCGCTAACGTCGCCGTTATTTGACCGGGAAACTCCTGCGACAATATAGCCGCCATCAGTGGTTTGGTCTATGGAGTAAGAATAATCACTATTAGATCCGCCAAGGCATTTTTGCCATTCGATTGGAGGTGCGGATTGGGAAATAGCCATATTTATCGGTAATAACCAATAGGTCATTGAACATGCAACCAGAAAACAATAGTGTGATGACATTTTCATTTTAATTGGTATGATCTATTTGCTGTAATGCAGAAATGATTAGAGTTAAACATGATTTTCCAAATGCACAGTGAGGTATTTGAAAAATTTTCAATTATTCAAATAAGCAAATAGTCTAATCTTTGAGACAGCGAACAGAAAAGCCATAATGCTTATCGTAGCCGTCGAAACTGATAAGGTCGTCGCTGTCAAAAACCAGGATGCGGTACCAGGCGTAGTTCGTACCTTCTTTTGTAGAACTCCACCAGAAACCGCCAATGCCAATGTCGTCGAAGACACCAAGGCTGGAACGGGCGCCGCCCGGAAGGCCAGTGAATCCACTATTGTTGGTAGCTCCGGTATTGGGTGCAGTCCAATGCGTTGTGCCAGTTTCCTTCATAGGTCCCCCCGCTACGGCATCGCCACCCAGACAAGTGCCTAAAGTGGTCCATTCAAAATAAGTCGGGATATGCCACCCCTCGGGCGGTAATCCCCTTGGGTCGTTTACGGCATACCAATTGTACAGCTTCCCATACGTCGCCGCATACATTGTACTATCATTGTTATAATAACAATAGGCCCCGGTAGTTAATGCAGCCCATGTGGCGCCATCGGTAACTTTTGGTATTGGATCTCCATTTCTATACACAGCCACATCCAGGTTTTTAGTCATCCATGGATTGCAGCATATCCAAACAACCGGATAATTTACATTCGGAGGTGGTGGCGGAGGTTGCCAACTGGCAAGGCCTGTGGCATCACTGGTGAGTATCTTGCCAGCACCTTGTGTGCCATCGGTTACTTTAAACGTTCCATTTACCTGTAGTTTGGCTGTTGGTGAAGAAGTACCTATGCCAACATTTTGTGCATCGACTATCCCGGTAACTAAAAGAGCAATAAATAGGGATAATAATTTTTTCATAACACCTATTTATTTTATTAAACTATGATTGGGATGATTTTTTATTGAATCCTTATTT
>DATLDA010000392.1:0-8944 GCA_035526135.1 Flavitalea sp. | reverse complement strand
CTTAAGACTACCGTAGTCTTTTGAAGAAAAAGACGGTAATAAAAGAGAAAATCCTCTTATGAATTTGTGTCCCGGCTGTAAATGATTGTTATACAGCTTGGCTTGGCTAAACAAAGAATCGATTTAAGCATTGCCTTTTTCGGAAAGAAATAATTTTATCTGGTCTGAGGGGGGTCAAAATTCAAAAAGTCTGCTGACAACTACGGTAGTCTTAAGAGTACCGTAGGTTTTGAAAGGAAAAAACGTTTCCATTCGTTTTTTCAACCATTATAAGTTCAAAAAGTTATTCCACCATCCGGCATTATCGACTGCAATTGCTGACCGCTAGATAAGTAATAATTGCTAACCTTTACGCGGTTTCCATTGGATCTCCTCCACACCTTTTTGAACAGCAATAAACCTGGCGAGAATAAAAAAATAATCACTCAGCCGATTGAGATACTTAATTGTAAGTTCATTTCCGTCCATACCTTCTTCACGCATTCCTACACACAGCCTTTCCGCACGCCTGCATACGCAACGGGTTACATGCGCGGTCGAAATAGCAATATCTCCGCCCGGTAGAATAAATGAACGCAGCACAGGAAGCTTTTCATTCATCGCGTCAATTTCTTTTTCGAGCAGAACAATGTCTTCTTCATGTAGATCAGGCAAAGCAAGTTTCTTTTCTTTCAGTGGATCTGTTGCAAGCGAAGAGCCGATGGTAAATAACCTGTCCTGTATTTCGCGAAGTACCAAACGGCTATGCTCATCCGATAATTGATCAATAAGCATACCCGTCCAGGAATTTAATTCATCAACGGTGCCATAACTCTCAATACGCAGATGATTTTTAGGAACTTTTGTTCCGCCAATAAGTGATGTTTGTCCCTTATCGCCGGTTTTTGTATAGATTTTTGAAGACATGCAAGTTTGGATTTATCCGATGGGATCCCAGATGGTTTGTCTACGGATTATAAGCGTTCAAGGACAAGCCGGTACTCATACTTTCCATTCTTTTCTTCGGCAATTTGAAAATGATCACGTGTTGCGGAAGCTTTAGTTTCAGCCGTCATCCGGGGATCGTCAGCAAAGAGAAATTCAGAAATTACAGGTTGATAATGTTGATCCACGATTTCGATATGAATATGGGCGGGTAAGGTGCTTTGTGGATATCCACGCGGTTGAATAGTGTTCAGTATAAAGCGTCCATCCTTATCCGTTTTGATGTACCCGAATAGTCGCGCGTGTTTCCGGTCACCTTCCATTCCAGTTACATGTGGCGCATCGGCTGCATACCATCCACGATCATCAGTCTGATAAAAATATACCAGTATGTTGGGTACAGGATGGCCTGATTTATTTACAACTGTTACTTCAATCGTAATTTTTTTACCTGCCTCCAGGGCAGTCGTATATTCAAGTTTACCTGATGCGGCAAAATTTCTTATTAACTCTCTGAAGTTATTGTCGGGATGTAAATATTCATAGGAGGGATTGGTCAGTATAGACTCGACAGTAATCTTTTTCTCTTTAAGCGACGTTTCAAGTTTTTTCAGATTTCCATCCTGCGCGATTATAATCAGCGGACAGCAGAGGAGCGTAAAAAATAATTTTTTTATCATACATGAACCGGCTTCTTCATGTTTTGCTTATCAGTTTCAATCACTCCATCCCTTAATCTTATCACACGATGCGCATGAAGTGCAATGTCTTCTTCATGTGTTACCAGAACAACGGTATTCCCACCATCGTGGATCTTCCCGAAAATGTCCATGATCTCAATTGATGTTTTTGAATCCAGATTACCAGTTGGTTCATCGGCCAGGATTATCGAAGGGTTGTTGACGAGTGCACGTGCAATCGCAACACGCTGGCACTGTCCTCCGGAAAGTTCATTTGGTTTATGGTGACTTCTGTCTTCCAAACCAACTTTTTGTACAACATCCATCGCCATTTCATTCCGCATTCGTTTGGATATACCTGCGTAAACCAGCGGCAGAGCCACATTTTCCAATGCACTTAGCCGCGGCAATAAATTGAACTGCTGAAAAACAAAACCAATTTCTTTATTCCTTATCGTGGCAAGCGCATCATCAGGCATTTTGCTAACGTCATGACCATTCAGTATATACGTTCCGGCTGTGGGAGAATCCAGACAGCCAAGGATATTCATCAATGTACTTTTACCGGATCCCGATGGTCCCATCAGGGCTACATATTCATTCTTCATTATATCCAGGCTGATCCCTTTCAAAACAGAAACAGCCTGTTTACCCATAAAGTAGCTTTTCCTGATTTCTTCCAGGTAAATAATAGAATTTCTCATACTTATACGTCCGCTTTTATTTTTTTATGACTTTAGGTACTTTGAAGAAAACATCATCGGTGAGGGGAGCATTCAGCATAGCCTCCTCGCGGGATACAGAGCCCTGTACAATGTCTTCCCGGAACCTATCGACAACCGCACTCATATGAAGGAGCGGGGGAATGTTTTCAGTATCCACTTCTTTCAATTTCTCCACAAAACTGATCATGCGTTGCAGGTCTTCCCGTATATCGTTTTTCTCCGAAGCATTGAAATGCAGGTGAGCCAGCGCCGCCAGTTTATTTACCAGTTCGTCATTCACTTCCATTGAAACAAAAATAATTGAATTGACTGTATAACTCATTGAAATGTGACAAAAGGCTGTTAGTGACGACCTATGCTCATATACCCTCTATTTTCTATCTTCGCCCTCCTTATGGAAAATAGTGGCAAACAGGTAGTCATGAGCGGTATACGTTCTACCGGATTTCTTCATCTTGGCAATTATTTCGGTGCTCTCCGCAACTATGTGCGGATGCAGGAGAAATTCGACTGTTTCTTTATGGTCGCGGATCTCCATTCACTTACTACCCACCCTGATACGAAAGAACTAAAGAGCAAAGTGTACCGTGTGTTTTCAGAATATATCGCTTGCGGATTAGACCCCTCGAAAGTTGCTTTGTATTGTCAGAGTCATGTTCCGGAAACGGGAGAATTGTATTTACTTCTCAATATGCTGGCTTATAAGGGCGAGCTGGAAAAAACGGCCACATTCAAAGAAAAAGTGAGGCAACACCCCGATAATGCAAATGCGGGTTTGCTTACTTATCCGGTGCTTCAGGCGGCGGATATTCTTCTTCACCGTGCAACGCTTGTGCCGGTTGGAAAAGATCAGGAACAACATCTCGAGATGGCCAGGAATTTTGCGAACCGTTTCAATCACCGTTACCGCGAGATCTTTCCGGAACCGCAGGCTTTCAATTTTGGAGATGCACTCATTAAAATTCCAAGCCTTGACGGAACAGGAAAAATGAGTAAAAGTGTAAATGAGTATGCAACGCTTTTTCTTGTAGATGATGATGACACGATCCGGAAGAAGATAATGAAGGCAAAAACAGATAGCGGACCTGTTAACCCAGCCTCCGAAAAACCGGATTATATTCAAAATTTATTCCTGTTGATGCGACTTGTCAGCGAATCATCTTTTGTTTCGGAATATGAAAATAAATACAACGATTGCACTATCCGGTATGGAGATATGAAAAAACAACTTGCAGAAGATATGGTGAAATTCATAACACCGATTCGTGAAAAGGCAAATGCGTTGCGGGAAAATGAGAAATACGTACAGGAGGTGATGGAAGAAGGCGCTGAAAAAGCGCGCAAAAGCGCCACAATAACAATGAAATTAGTAAAAGACGCTATGCACCTGAATTATTATTCTACCTGACAGGAAGTCTTTTTCACCGGGAAAGTTGCTCAATATTTAGTTTATAAATTATATCTTTCAAACAGGCATTCAGGTTAACCTCAGATTTGACATGGCGAAAAATAAAAAACCGAAACATATTGCTGTAGCCGGCAATATCGGGGCTGGGAAAACTACACTTACTGAATTACTTAGTAAACATTACAAGTGGATCCCACAATTCGAAGATGTTGATCATAACCCTTACCTGTTCGACTTCTATGAGGATATGCCGCGGTGGAGCTTCAATCTGCAGATCTATTTTCTAAACAGCCGACTTAACCAACTGCTCGATATCCAGCGTGGAACGGAAACCGTAGTGCAGGATCGCACCATTTACGAGGATGCTTACATATTTGCCCCGAACCTGCATGAAATGGGGTTGATGGGAAAACGTGACTATGATAACTATTTTCAGTTTTTCGAGACGCTGAAAACAATGGTTCAACCTCCTGACCTGTTAATTTATCTTAAGGCTTCTGTACCTACTCTCGTGGCACAAATCCAGAAGCGTGGTCGTGAATATGAAGAGAATATTCGTCTCGATTACCTGAAGCGACTAAACGATTTTTATAATAAATGGATTGAGCACTACCGGGAAGGTCCGTTACTCGTAATCGATATTGATAAAAATAAATTTCCGGAAAATGAAGAACATTTGGGAGAGGTGATCCGCAAAATTGATTCCCAGTTGTATGGTTTATTTTGAAGGCAATAAATTTTTGAAATTTTCAATTATCTGTAATTCCTGTATTTCTCCAGCATAGTAAGTTCTTCTGATATTTTCTTTTCCCATTTCGATTGAGCCACCGGTCTGCGCGAATGGTCTGTTTCTTCATCGTATTCCTGCTGTATGATATGATGTTCCCGCATGATGGAATCGTAAATGGCATTTACATCCCTGCTCACTGTTCTACTATTGAAAACATATGCTTTCAAGGCTTTATTCAGTTTGCGTGCATGTAATTCTGCCAGATCGAAATGTCCCTGTTCATGTGAAAGGATCAGGTCATTTTTGATTCGTCCCCAGGAGCTGGAGGTATTGAATCGGCATTTGATCCTGTAAGACATCGACCGGTTGCTATAACCGAATTCTATGGTGATGCTGCTGCTGGTAAGTGCTGCGTTTGTTGAACCCGGGTCGGGTTCTCCTTTGAAATCAGACCAGTTCAATCGCCGCTCCTCGTTCCAGTCAATAAGGTGGGACGGGTCATTGCCCTGTAAAAAGGTGACGAGTAAAAACGAAATCGCAAACAGCATCATAGTAACGGGAATTAGTCAGCAAATTTTCAAAAATTTAGTCTAAACTATTTCTTAATGTTCACGGAAATAAAAAATCCCGCCCTCGAGGGGCGGGAAGCATGACAAACATTCATTACAACCAAAACAAAACTTATATTAACTGGGGCCCTGCCGCTGCAATCTCAGCAGCCACGGCATCTTTGTATTTAGAAAAATTCATAATGAACTGCTGCGCAAGATGCTTTGCCTGGACATCATATTCATGGGGGTCTGACCACGTGTTCCGCGGGTTTAAAATTTCACCGGGAACGTTCGGACAAGTAACCGGCATAGCAATACCAAATACGGGATGTTTATAAAATAGCGCCTGGTCAAGTTTTCCTTCCAATGCAGCCGTAATCAATGCCCGGGTATAACTTAGTTTTATCCGCGTTCCTTTTCCGTATGGGCCTCCTGTCCAACCGGTATTGATCATCCATACATTCACTTTTTGCTCTCTCATTTTCCGGCCCAGCATGTCCGCATATTTACCGGGATGTAACGGAAGAAATGGTGCTCCGAAGCAGGCGCTGAAAGTAGTTTTTGGTTCTGTAATACCTGCTTCTGTTCCCGCCACTTTTGCTGTATAGCCTGAAATGAACTGGTACATGGCTTGCTCAGGGGTCAACTTTGCAATGGGCGGAAGTACACCATAAGCATCACAGGTAAGAAAGAAAATATTTTTCGGTGTATTTCCGATCGATGGTTCCTGCGCATTGCCAATAAAATGGAGTGGATAAGATACCCTTGTATTTTCCGTAATTTTTTTCGAAGAGAAATCAATTCTGTTACTGTGAGGAAAAAATGTAGTGTTCTCTACCAGCGCGCCTTCGTGAATTGCATGAAAAATTTCAGGCTCTTTATCTTCACTCAGGTCGATTGTTTTGGCATAACAACCTCCTTCAAAATTAAAGATCCTGTCATGGGCCCACCCGTGTTCATCATCGCCGATCAGTTTACGGTTGGGATCCGCGCTAAGGGTGGTTTTCCCTGTTCCACTCAATCCAAAAAAGAGTGCTGTATCACCCCGTCGTCCCATATTTGCGGAACAGTGCATGCTTAATACACCACGTTCCTGCGGGAGGATATAATTCAATACGCTGAAAATTCCTTTTTTGGTTTCACCTGTATATCCACTGCCTGCAATTAGAATCATTTTCTTTTTGAAACTGACGACAGTTGCATTGTGCTGGCGGGTGCCACATTCCTTCGCATTCAATAGTAAGCCTGGAACAGAGAGGATTGTCCAGTCAGTATCAAAATCTTCCAAATCTTCTTCTGTAGGCCGCAGGAACATGTTATAGGCAAACAGGCTGGTCCAGGGTTTTTCGCAAATAACGCGGATGTTCATGCGATAACGCAAATCCGCACAGGCATGACAATCACGAATCCAGATTTCCGGTTGTTTGTTCAGGTGATCAACGACTTTCCTGTAGATAATATCAAAATATTTTTCTTCAATGGGTATATTGAATTCGTTCCAGTTGACAGTTCTGTCCGTGATCTCATCCCGCACGGTAAATTTATCCCGCGGACTTCTTCCGGTAAATTCTCCGGTTGAAATCACAAGGGCACCCGTATCGTTCAATACTCCTTCTCCGGTTCGTAAACTGTCCTGGACAAGTTCTTCGGGGCTTAATTGATAGTGAATACATCCATTGGGGGACAGGCCTATGCTGGAAATTTCTTTCCAGGGGAGTTCTACGGTGGTCACTGACATACGTGCGAATCGTTTTGAGTGTGTCGTCAAAGGTAGAAATTAACCATTTGGAAAACAAAGGCCGAACACCGTTTTGCCCTGAAAATCATGGGTTTATGAAGATAAGTAGATGATAATCATTTAACTAACAAGCGTTAGTTTTTGAAGATTTTCACCAATTGAACCGCTTTAATGCATAGAAATCAATTGACGGGTGGTTATTTTAGAATTTTCAAAAATGTCAAATTCGATTGAAAATTTTATTTTCTTCCAACATTAAATACGTGTTAGCGCATGAGCCGCCGGAATTTCAATTCATTATTTTCGCTGCATGAAGTATCTGCCACTTGATCCGGAAATTTTTATTTCAAACAGAAATAGATTCGTTCAGAGATTACAAAAAAATTCCATTGCGATTTTCAATAGCAACGATGAGTTACCCGTCAATGGTGATGCCTTATATCCATTTAAGCAAAACTCAGATCTGTTTTGGTTGTCGGGGATAGAGCAGGAAGACTCCATGGTGATTATTTATCCTGACAACCCGGATCCGAAATACCGCGAAGTATTGGTGCTTGTCAGGCCTAATGAGCTGAAGGAAAAATGGGATGGAAAAAGATTACGCGCCAAAGAAGCCACCGAAATTTCCGGTATCAATACGATCGTTTGGCTTGACACGATCGATGCAATGTTACAGGGATGGATACATCTTGCAGACAACATTTATCTAAACTCAAATGAAAATGACAGGAAAGCCAATCTGGTACCCGTTCGTGATTACCGGTTTGCGCTTGAAATGAAAACGCGTTATCCCTTACATAATTATTTTAGAAGTGCGCGGATCATGAAGGAACTACGTTCCATCAAAACAGCGAAAGAAATTGAAGTGGTACAGAAAGCGGTGGATATTACAGGTGCCACATTTGAAAAGTTACTGCAATTCATCCGCCCAGGTGTGTATGAATATGAAATCGAGGCAGAAATTTATCGTTCCTTTTTATCACAACGCGCTACAGGCCCCGCCTATGGCAGCATCATAGCTTCCGGCGATCGCGCGAGAACGCTTCATTATAAATTCAATAACCAGGAATGTAAAGACGGCGAGCTGATCCTGATGGATTTCGGCGCGGAATATGGCGGGTATTGTGCCGATCTCACCAGAACAGTTCCTGTCAATGGAAAATTCAACAAACGACAAAGAGAAATTTATAATGCCTGTCTTCACCTTCATGATTATGCGAAAAGTATTTTGAAACCGGGGGTCTCAATTCTTCAGTATACAGATAAAGTGGGAGTGGAGGCTTCGAAAACATTTTTACGAATCGGGCTCCTGAAAAAAGAAGATGTTGCAAATGAGGACAAGGAGAACAGGGCATACCGTAAATATTTGTATCATGGCATTTCACATCATCTCGGAATTGATGTGCATGATCTGGGCACGCGCACTGCACCGATCCAGGCCGGGATGCTATTTACGATAGAACCCGGAATTTATATTGAAGAAGAAAATATGGGCATCCGCATTGAGAACAATGTGTGGATCACAAAAACAGGAAATAAGGATCTATTTAAAAATATTCCGATCACGGCTGAGGAGATAGAGAATCGCATGAGGAGATGAGCTGGAAACGACCACAGACCACCGACAACCGACCACAGGCAGTAGACTACCCCCTAGCGATTAAAATACATTGAATACATAGATAAACGCAGTTCAGTATACATGTCGTTATTGTACTTTGCAAGTATGGCATTTAAATCGAAAAATTATTAATTTGGTCAAAGGCAATTGAAATATCAAATCACATTCACCAATTGACAAAAACTTTTCCCAGGGATTAACTTTTCATTCTTACATCTCAATTGAAAAGAGCTGCTGATTCGATCTCATTGAATATTGCCGAAGGGTCTACCGGACAATCAAATGCCGATCAGGCAAGATTTATTGGCTATGCTCAAAGATCTGCCCTGGAAGTTGTTAATGGGTTGTTTCTTGCAAAATCGAGATTGTATATTGAGGATAGTATATTTGTCGAGAATTATAAAAGTTTAGAATCCCTGATATGAATGATTCAGGCTTTCAAACGGGCACTATCAAAAAATAATTACCAACTACTAATCTTTTGTCGATCGTAATTTGTTTTTCGCACTTTTTTAAAAGTCCATCGTCCGTGGTCGATGGTCAATTTCTATATGAAAACAATTCCCA
>DATLDA010000382.1:0-5237 GCA_035526135.1 Flavitalea sp. | reverse complement strand
GAATTGAAGCATGAGCATCTTACAAATGGCTTTACACTTTCTCTTTTGATGGGAGCATTTTTTGCAGGACTTCTCATGATCCTTGCACCTGTAATGGAATTTTTCTTTCATATGCCCGGTCTTGTCCCTGTGTTGAGAGCTATTGCCATCGTATTTTTTGTTGATTCCATTACTATCATCGGACAGGGTCTTCTACAACGCAATATGAAATTCAAGATCCTTGCGATCGTGGAAGTAGCTTCTTATGCGATTGGTTACGGCGCAGTGGGAATAACGCTCGGATATTACGGCTTTGGGATTTGGGCATTGGTCATTGCCAATATCTCTCAGGCATTTTTGCAGGCAGTACTGATTATGATTGTTCAGCCTTTTCCAAAACGTATAGCATTTCAATTGAAGACCATGAAGCATTTGCTTCATTTCGGTGGTGGATTTACGATAGCGAGGATTGGAAACTTTCTTGCCGTACAAGGTGACAATTTGGTCGTAGGTAAAACACTCGGAGCAGCTGCACTTGGTTTATATGGGCGGGCTTATCAGTTTATGGTGATGCCATCCACCCTGTTTGGCCATGCACTTGACAGAACGTTGTTCCCGGCTATGGCACGAATCCAGGACGACAAACAGCGACTTATAAAAGCTTACCTGACAGGATCAGGGCTGATTGCACTCATAGCAATTCCGATCAGTATGCTCTTCATTTTGCTTGCTCCGGAAATTATTTTACTTTTTCTGGGAAAGAATTGGGAAGGAGTGATCATGCCTTTCCGTATTCTGGCATGCAGTCTTCTGTTCAGAATGAGTTACAAGATGAGTGATTCTCTCGCTCGGGCTACCGGCGCAGTGTACCGGCGCGCATGGCGTCAATTGATTTACGCCGCCTCTGTCTTCATTGGCTCATACATTGGACATTTTTGGGGAATTTCAGGAGTTGCTTGTGGTGTAGCCGTTTCACTTTTGATCAATTTCATACTGATGGCAGAACTGAGCATACAGCTCACCGGCACCGGATGGAAAGACATTCTGAAATCACAATGGCACGGAATGCTTCTTGGCATAATAACAGGTGTCGTAACATATTTACTGGCAACATTTTTCAGGCAATTCAGCAATTCTTATATACTAATTATCTCAGGTACATTTTTGGGAGTGTGTGTGGTATTATTCCTGTTTATCTGGATTTATCCCCAGCGCTTTATCAGGGACGATCAAAAAGCATTGTTCCAAACACTTATTTTGAAAAGATTCAAAAAACAACTTACCCAGGCAGCATGAATCAAACGCTTACTAACACCTTCTCACATCCTGTAATTGAAGAAAATCAAATTGTCGCAAAGAAGCTTTGTGCCATTGAGATTCTTTTAGATGCATTTCACGATTGGGGAATTAATTACTGTCATTGGAAGAGTAATGAACATTTGAATGCTTCCATGACGGCAGATACGGACCTAGATATACTTTTTGATATCAACCAGAAACAGGTGCTGGAAATTTTGTTACATGCACATGGGTTCAAGAAATTCATATCCATCAAACAAAAACAATACAGAAATATCGAAGATTTTCTCGGCATGGATTTTCAATCCGGAAAAGTTATTCATGTACATGCGCATTTCCGTCTTACACTGGGGGAACCTTTTCTGAAAAGTTACCAGTTGGATCTGGAAGAAAAAATATTAGGAAGCCGTGTATTTGACAAGGAGTATTTATTATATCGCATTCACCCTGCGTATGAATTGATTCTGCTTTTCATCCGGGAATCCCTGAAAATAAGAACCCGTGATCTTTTGAAAATGAAGCTGCGAAACAGGATTGATCTTTCAGAAAATATTCTACGTGAATACCGATGGATTCGCCAACACTGCAACAACCTGGAAATTTTCAATTTAGTTGGAGATATTTTTACGGATCATACTTCTGTGTACCGGCTTGTAACAGGTGATTTTAACCGCAAAGAACTTTTTACATTATCACTTTTATTGCGAAAAGAATTTCGTACACAGCGCTTGTATTCACCTTTCCGTGCTTTATTACTCAGGTGGTATCGGGAAATTACAGTCAAAATCAGCCGAAGAGCTGCCGTGTTGTTGAACCGACCTGTCATTTCACGCCGAAACCATCCACAGGGAGGCCTTGTGATTGCAGTGATCGGTGCAGATGGTTCAGGAAAATCTACCGTGATCAGCAATCTTCAGCAAACTTTTAAAAGCAAGCTCGATGTATACCGGGTATACATGGGCAGAGGAGATGGAAGCATGTCGTATTTCCGTAAAATTGTACAACGCATGAAAACTGGAATTTCTCCGGAAAAATTAAATAAAAAAGCAAAAGAAAATAAACAATTTGATCAGGGGAAAAAAGGGTTCGCATATACCTGTTATAAATGCGTCATCGCCCTGGCAGTGGCATTTGAGAAAAGAGCAAACCTAAAACGAATCCGCGCTGCAAAGAAAGCCGGCATGATGGTTATCTGTGACCGGTTTCCTCAAAACCAGTTCATGGGCTTCAACGATGGTCCATTGCTTCACAGTTTGATCAGTTCACGAAACCCGATTTTCAGAGTGCTGTCGAAAATCGAAGCGAAGATTTATGAACAAGCGCAAAGCAACCCTCCGGATCTTGTTTTTAAACTTATTGCTGATGCGGAAATAGTGGAAGCACGTAAGCCGCATGAAACCTCTTTGCAGAAACTTCAAACAAAAATCAATGGTATAAGAAAAATGCATTTTTCAGAAAGATGCACTGTGATTCCCGTGAATGCAGCTGAACCATTACCTAAAGTTCTGGAAACAATAAAAAGAACTATCTGGGATGCTTATCCCTGAAAAATAAAAATGCTTGACAATTAATAATTGACGACAGGATGATTATAGAGTTTGTAGGGCCTCCGGGGTCTGGTAAATCCACGAGCTGCCAATGTTTTTCAAAACTCCTGAAAAGTAAAGGACTGCAGGTTGTTGTACTAAGTGATATAAAGAAGTACTTCAACCATATGAGTTTTTATGATAAGATTTTGCTGATAACCAGGTACGGATTATCAAGAACGGTTAACCTGTCGGCATACATTATAGCATTGATCCGAAACAGGATCTTCAGTTTTGATTCAGTTTACAGATACGTCAGATTGATCATTTTTGACCTTGCTATCATCCAGTACCAAAAGGAATTTCAAACCGATGTGGTATTGCTTGATCAATGGATAATTCAGGAATTATGGTCGGTTACCATATTCAGAATGAAATCTTATAACAGGATCAGTAAAGAAATTTCAAAGTTTTACTTCAGGACTGATGCTGTCTTCTATCTTGATGTTGACGTAAACACTGCAACCGAAAGGATCTCGAGGAGAAGTACAACGTTTAGCCGTTTTGACAGGATGGACAAGGCTACCCGGGCAAAAGAATTATTGAAGTACAAATCTTACCTGTATCAATTATATGAAAACTCCAATTGCAAACAAAAGCATTTGTTTACGACCTATAGGAGCCCCGAAAAAAATGCTGCTTTATTCGTTAAGCATTTGCAAATGCCCTTCAGTTACAGTTAAGAAAATTTCTGATGATTTTAATCATACTGGCTTGTATTCTGGCAGCATCATTTTTCAGTAGTCCCCGGCATTTTCCTTTTGTGCTGGTAACTTATTTTGTGTTTTATGATATGTTTGACGGTTTTTATAAGGATGATAAAATGTATGCCGTCATCAGGTATATAATTCCAGTCCTTTTCATTTTCATTTACTTCATAAAGTATGATTTACTTAAAAAAATAGAATCGATTTTCATTATTGTAATAGCCTACCTGCTGATATTGTGGATCTTCAACCCCGGCGATGAAATTGTAACAGCCAGAAACGCATTAGCGGTGTTGATCACCTATTTAATGATTCCCATTGGTAAGCATGTTGGGGAAACACTCAATTTCATCAGGGAGCTGGAAAAGTATAACAGGCTTTTACTGATTGCCATTCCGGTATACATCATTTATGCGAATATTGCCAATATAGGTGGGTTTTATTCAGATTCATTCTCTACAGGATTTCTTATCACTTCCCGCATGTATATCGTACCTATTGTGGTATTCCTTGCTATCCATTATGCATTGACCAATAAGAACAAAGG
This sequence comes from Flavitalea sp., assembly GCA_035526135.1. GTDB lineage: Bacteria > Bacteroidota > Bacteroidia > Chitinophagales > Chitinophagaceae > Flavitalea. Next base: position 1,119 of record DATLDA010000382.1, on the reverse strand, counting down.
ATGGTTTATTAAATGTGTCGACCTGACCTTCATACTGATCAACATAAGCATGCTATTGATCAATACCAGGCGAACGACTTTCGGGATGCTCGCAGCTGCCATTATCATCTATACATTTTTTAACCGGAAATTATTTTTTAAGATGGTGATGCTGGTGTTTCTGCTGGCTTCCGCCCTTGTAGTCAGTTACCCTTTGTATGAAGCTCGTCTAACTGCCCAACTCGAAAAAAGAGCCCGTATACAGGATGTTGATACTTATGAAGAGGAGGGCAGATACCTTGAAACTTTATATCTGATCGATTACCATAGGAAAAAAGGAGATCTCCGTGAATTACTTTTTGGCATTCAACTCTTTGACACCTTTGATTTTGGTATCCGGTACTTTGGAAGAGACCGGCCAATTCACAGCGACATCAATATGCTTTTCTTCAGTACCGGGATCGTTGGATTATTTCTTTTTTTCAGACTATACACCTATTATTTTCTTGCAAAAAATTTCCTGGTGCCAAAGCACCTCCGGCAATTATATTATCCGATGTTATTCATGTTCCTGATTGTGTTGATCCCGGGAAGATTTATCGCAACACTTACTTATGCGCCCTTTCTAATGTTGTTTTTGTCTACGCTGAAATTCAGTTATGCATACCGCGATACCATCGAAGAGAATTCTATGGTTCCTGCACTTTAGGTCTAAAAGAGTTGAACGAATAATCGTCTACCACATATATAACGAATTGAAGTACCCCTCCATGAAAGTATTATTTGTTTGCAGCGGCAATAACAATTTTGAGATTGTCCCTTTTATCCGGGAACAGGGAGAGTCATTAAAAAAACAGGGTATTCAGGTGGATTATTACCCGGTTATCGGAAAAGGAATCCGGGGATATCTGAAAGCCGGTTTCAAACTCCGCAGATTCATAAAAGAAAATGGCTACGACCTGGTGCATGCCCATTTCACATTGTCCGGCTATGCAGCTATTCTGGGCGCGGGTAAAACACCGGTTGTATTATCTCTCATGGGAAGCGATGCTTATGGAGAATATATAGGCATCAACAAGGTTTCGTTGAAAAGCAGGACAAATACGCTTTTAACCTGGATCGTTCAACCTTTCGTACAGG
>DATLDA010000373.1:0-3223 GCA_035526135.1 Flavitalea sp. | reverse complement strand
GATACCTTTTTTTTTCAAAGCTTCATAATAGAGTATACTGTTTTTTACCGATACACCACCGTCATCTTTTGCATGTATTAAAAAAGTCGGTGGTGTTTCCGTTGTTACCTGCAATTCACCGGAGTATAATATTATTTTATGCGGGTCCGGGTTTGTGCCCAGCAAACGCTCTCTTGATCCAAGATGCCCAATGCTATCGGTAAAACTGATGACAGGATAAACCAGGATCATAAAATCTGGTTTTTTGTCGTGGCTAATTTTTTTCCCTGCGATTGCAGAAGGATTTGTACCTGTACTTGATGCCAGGTGCCCACCGGCAGAAAATCCGAGTATGCCCACACGCGCAGGATCTACCTTCCACTTGACAGCATTTTTTCTTACCATTTTTAGCGCCTCCTGTGCATCCTGCAACGGCCCGGTCTCTTTGTGCAGCATGGTACGGTCATCAGGTAAGCGGTATTTTAATACAAATGCAGTGATGCCCATTTCAGTGAGTTTTTCCGCTACTTTACTTCCTTCATGTTCAGCTGCGAGTATTGAATAACCTCCCCCCGGACAGATTACAATCGCTGCGCCGTTAGAAATTTCTTTTGGCGGAAAATATGCAGTGAGTGTGGGTTCGGATACATTATGTATTCTCAGGATACCCTCAGAAGTTGTGCGTGTTTCTTCGTTTAAAGATGGCCGCGAATCCGGGATCTTTCCCTTGTAAAGCGGCAACTCCTGCTGTGCATTTGTTGTTACCATCGAAAAATGAAATAATAGAATCGCAATGATTGATTTCAGAAAGAAGTGCATAATATGAGCATGTAACAGCTTTGCAATTTATTAGAAAATATCGAGAGCGGCTCAAAAGGCAAATTCAATATCTTTACCGATCATTATTACATGTACAAATTCTGTTTCAGGTCCTTATCCGCATACTGCATTCACAGGTATTACCTATTGAAAAGATTTAACCAAGTTTAATCAGTGAAGACTTTTACGAAGCGCACATTACAAAGGCTGCTGGGTTTTGAAAATTACCTGTACATCTTTTCAATTTTTACATACAACCGGCTTCGTCTGGGGCTGATCGAAAAGGAGTTTCTTCATTTTATAGATCTGATAGGCAAAAAAGAAGGTTATATTCTCGATGTGGGTGCGAACATTGGTGTGATGAGCACACTTCTTGCCAAAAGATTCCCACAATCTGTCATCCTTTCATTCGAACCTATACCGGAAAACATCCATGTATTTAAACGGATCACGCAGCATTATCAACTGAAAAATGTAAAATTATTTGAAGGTGCGTTGAGTGATAAGCCCGGTGAAACGCGGATGATCATGCCTGTGGTAGATAATGTAAGAATGCAAGGTCTCAGCAAAGTAATGGTCCACGAATCCGCTGAAGATGGTATGATCTATACGGTACCTACCTGGAAACTGGATGAAATTCCCGACCTGAACAAACCTTCAGCTAAGGTTCTCGCTATCAAAATGGATGTTGAGAATTACGAATACTTTGTTTTACAGGGAGGGGCGTCTACCATTGCCAAACATCTGCCACTGATTTATTGTGAGCTCTGGGACAATGAAAACCGCACCCGAACTTTTGAAATGTTGCGCAGGTTGGGCTATACGGTGCGTATATTCGAAAACAATAAATTCGAAGAATACAAAGGTCAGCCTTCTACAAACTTTATTTTCACACCGCCTGCTGTAGCCACTCAGCCCGGTTAAATTACCAGCATCGCGTCACCATAACTGAAAAAGCGGTATTTGTCCTTGATCGCTTTTTTATAAGCCTCCATGGCAAGGTCATATCCCGCGAATGCGCAAAACATGATCAACAAACTTGTTTTGGGCAAATGAAGATTGGTTACAAGGGCGTCCGCAACATTGAAATTATACGGAGGGTGAATAAAAATATTCGTCCAACCTTCCGAAGGTTTCAGGAGTTTTTCTGCAGTATAAGATGATTCTATCGCGCGCATCGTTGTTGTACCTACGGAACAGATGCGATGACCACCCTGAATGGCTTTATTTACAATCTTGCAGGAGGTCTCATCAATCCGGTAATATTCCGCATCCATTTTATGTTTGCTCAGGTCTTCCACTTCGATCGGGCGGAAAGTTCCAAGGCCGGTATGTAATGTCACTTCCGCAAAACGAATTCCTTTTATCTCCAGTCTTTTGATCAGTTCAATACTGAAATGCAAACCTGCAGTAGGCGCTGCTACGGCCCCTTCATGTTTTGCATACACTGTCTGATAACGCTCCTTATCCTCTTCATCAGGTTTTCGTTTGATGTATTTTGGTAGCGGCGTTTCTCCGAGGATTTCCAGCATTTGCCTGAATTCTTCATCTGTTCCCTCCCAGAGGAAACGGATCGTTCTGCCTCTTGACGTAGTATTATCAATTACTTCTGCCACAAGTTCATCATTGTCGCCAAAATATAATTTATTACCTACACGGATCTTTCTTGCCGGATCAACGATGACGTCCCACAATCGGTTTGGCTTGTTAAGTTCGCGAAGAAGGAACACTTCAATTTTAGCCCCGGTCTTTTCCTTACGGCCATACATACGCGCAGGAAACACTTTGGTGTTATTTACGACGAAGGCATCCTTATCATCAAAATATTCCATGATGTCGCGAAAATGTTTGTTTTCGAGCTGCCCGGTTTTTCGATGCACCACCAACATACGGGCATCTTCCCTTTTTTTTGTAGGATGCTGGGCAATCAGATTTAAAGGCAGGTCAAATTTGAACTGAGATAATTTCATACTGGTTAATTGTCATGAACCCGGCCTTCGGCCATAGGCTGTTGCTGTGTGAATAAGTAAGAAATGGAAACGTGGCGATAGAAAATTTGCATCAAAGCTGAGCTTTTGCGTATTGCCACATGATACCAAAGAGGTGCAGGAAGGGTATGTCGGAATTTCCGATACAAACCTGATCTTACGGCACCAGGTTTGATATCATGCCGGGCTAATTTTTCAAGCGGGCGAAGGTACTGCACAACAGCCATTAAATAAAAAATTTCTCTTTGCTACAGTTGAGGCGGTTTAATAGTGGTGTGTGTTCGTGACGGAATCGCTTCAATCAAACGACGTGTATAGGCAGACTTCGGCTGTTCATAAATTTCTTTTGCAGTTCCTGTTTCTTCAATCTTTCCTTTATTCATGACAAGGATGCGGTCACTGATATAACGTACAACAGATAGATCATGTGAGATGAA
>DATLDA010000368.1:0-3247 GCA_035526135.1 Flavitalea sp. | reverse complement strand
CGCACTGTCCAGCGTATTTGCACCTCCAAATACTTTTACCTGTAATCCGGCTTTCGTGATTTGGGGTAATACATTTTCCGGACCGATATCATTGCTGTGAATAACAAGATCCGGGTTCATGGCTATGATGCTTTCTGGACTCAAAGCCCGGTGGTAACCGACCGTCTTCAACAATTTTGCACTGTCTGGATAAGTGCTGCTCAGATCTACAGCCACAATATTGTGTCCCTTTCCCAATGCGAATAACATTTCCGTGAGGTGTTTAGAAAGACAAACAATCCTTTGATCTTTGTGACCATCGATCTCCCGATTAGCAAACCTCCCGCAACAGATCCCGGCGACAGCAATTGAAAGAATAATTAAAATTTTTTTCATTACAACTATTTAAAAAACAAGGGCAGTCTGTAGAACTGTCCTTTTTTATGTGCTTAAAAATTATAACGAATGTTTACACCCCCATAGACGTTTGCGTTGCATGGCGCGGGCATATACGCATCGGGAAGCTGGTTCACAAAAACCATGAGGTAATACTTTGTATTGGTGATATTGGTTGCACCGAAAAATAAGTCCAGGTCAAAATGGCTGCTGAGACTGTTCTGAAAACCAATTTTACCGTTTACGAGATTATAACTGGAGGCATACAGATCATTCGTTGACGTGATGGGCATGGGATCTTTATAATTGTAGCTGACATTCGCATACAACCCGTATTTCATAAAAATATCAACGCCGACATTTGCCACAATTTTGGAAACGCCTGCCACATCTTTCCCGCTATAGTCTTCTGTAACAGTCACTGATTTTTGTACTGTGAAGTTATCGCCGTATTTGAAATTCGAATAAGTAAGGTTAGCAAAAGGACGAACGGTATTGAAAAATCCACTGGTATGAATTGAATATTTCAGCAGTGCTTCCAGCCCGTTATGAATTTGCCTGCCTCCGTTCACCATATAGGAAAAAAGTGTAGTGCCCGGAGAAGCAGGAGAGACAACCGCGATTGCAGTCATTTTATTGGAAAAGATTGCGTTGAAATAGGCAAGTTCATACGTGAGGTTATCATTGAAAAATTGACCCTTGGTGCCGATCTCGTATTGGTTACCGATCTCAGGTTTCAGCACACTATTCACTCTGCCCGTTGCCGGCGTGGGTGGTGTGGTCACAGCAGGCGTGGTTATATAGAAATAAGAACTCACCGGCGCTTTATAACCTTTGCTATAGGACGCGTAAACGGATAATTTTTTACTAAAAACTTTATTGAGCGCCACATGTGGTGAAACCATGGATTTATATGTCGTATCAAACCGGGATGGCCTGGTAACTAATGCAGGATTGAAACGATCGTTCAGCGTGATACCCATATTGCTGACACCAATTCCTGCTGTTACGAAAAAATCTTGCGGAAGTCCGAGTGTCCATTCCGTGAAGAGGGAAGTTGTTTTTGATAGGGTGGCAAAATTGGATGTGCCTGCATTGATGATCCAATAAGGATTGACTCCGTATTTCCACGTCGAAGATGTATCGGACGGATCCTGTTTCATATTGTAACCGAGTAACTGCGCATCCTGCCGTTGTGATTCTATGCCGGTAATGCCACTTAGCGTAACACCTGCCGGCAGATCGAATTTTGTATTAAAAACCGAACGCAAACCATAGTTGATCGTGTTTTTATCCGTCCATCCCCCCGCAGAACTTGCATTGCTTGTAAAGCCTGTACCAAAGACTGTAGTCGTGTTGGAAATGCTTTTCGTAAAATTATAGGTATGTCCGATCCCAGCGCGGAAAGTGATCACATTACTGTGCGCATTTCTTTTAATGTATTCAGGATTGCCCGAATAATCTTCGTTGACAAATTGATCTACTGTCAATTCGCCAAACCTTTCATCATAACTGTTACTGTATCCTGCATATACATTGATCGATTGTTTATTCCCGGAACTGAAATTACCAACAAGGTTTACAAAATCTTTTTTTGATTTATTATGAATGGTAGCGCCATCATAATGCTGATTGCCATAATTGATCAACAAGGAAGAACGTTCCCCACCCTGCTGAAAAGTTGTTGTTAACCGTCGTAAGCCATAGTTGCCAACAATCACTTCCTGTCCGACGGAAGTTTTTCCTTTCTGTGGTTCAACCGTTTTGAGATTCACTACACCTGAGATCGCCAACCCGTAGAGTGTGCCGGCCGGACCTTTCACTACTTCTACATTCCCGATCGAAGCGATATCAATATCATCCATTGTAGTGATCCCCTCTGCATCTGTCAGAGGAATTCCATTGAGGTAAACTTTATATCCTTGTCCGTCAAAATTGCTGCTGATGCCGCGGGTGCCTCTTGCTCCATTCCCGTATCCCCTGATATTGAATTGCTGTCCTCCTGATACTGAACGTCTGTTCATCGTTACGCCGGGCACATTCGTTTGGATGGCATCATCCAGAAAAAGACCGATCCCCCTTTTTAATTCGACGCGACTCAATTTGTTTATCGAGGCAGGCTGATACAAAATTGAAGTGTTTGGATTGGAGACCGCAGTGATCTCCACTTCATCAAGCCGGTTACTGGAAGTTGCAAGTGCAATCGTCATCTCCGCATCACAATTCCTTACGATCCTTGACTGAGTAGCATACCCGACAAAAGAAACAGTAAGGGTGTTTGTTTTATTACAATCAATAGAAAACATTCCATCCATGTCGGTTACGGTGGTCCGGCCACCGAATGTAACCGTAGCCGCAACCAACGGTTTGTTCGTGGATGCATCCAGTACTTTTCCTTTTAATAACTTTTGCGCATATATGGCTGATGAAGATAGGATCATCAGAAAAAACAGGTATATAGATTTCATTCGTGCAGTTGTTTGTGATAGTAATAATACACGGTTATGATAGCAGTCATGCATGGACAGCAGAACGATTATTATAACCCTGAAAGAAGATGTACTCAACTGCGTGGTGGAGGAATATTTATTTCTTCGCTGTTGGAGAAAAGTGCTGCATCATAAGTAAAATAAGAATGAATTACTGCGTTTGCATACAGTGCCTGCTGGAGTTCGGAACAATAATACGTTTCGATTGTGGGGAGATTCGAATAACGCTTATTATTTTTTCCTGATTGGGTTGATTTGATTGCCTTGGCAAAATTGCGGATCAGTTGATCTTCATTTTTGTCGTTCAAGCAATAGAGTAGCGTTTTGTGCTGTCTCTTTTCAATTTTGACCACATCATACAATTCACCATTGAAACTAAATTC
>DATLDA010000366.1:0-11798 GCA_035526135.1 Flavitalea sp. | reverse complement strand
CCAGATTCTTATGTGAAATTTAAAAAGAATGGTACCTGGGTTACTTATACTGCGTTGGGAGAGCTCGGACCCGATCTCGCCGATGCGTCCAAAACGAATTTTGGTGTTTCTGCAACCAGCAATGATCAGGATGTTTCTTTTGATATTTCAATCCAGGTGGATGGAAATAATTTTGCCACAGGTGTCTACAATAGTGATAATACTTCCTATTGGACGGTTATCGGACTATTTACAGGATTCAAAACCGGTGATATGCAGCATTACGATATTACAGAAGCTCCCGGCCGTGCACCGTCTCAATACCAGGTTACGGTAACATCGATTACAGCAAATGAATTGCAGGGAACTTTTACCGGTAATTATCTCTATAATTATTTTGGCAACGGCACAAGTGCTGATGTGGTGGAAATAACCGAAGGATCTTTCAAGGTGAAACGCGTACGATAAATCCTGATTTTAGATTTTAGATTTACGATTTTAGATTGCAGATATTTTTCTATTTATCTTAATTCTAAAATCGCAAATCTAAAATCTACAATTTGAAATTATTCTTCCCCGGCTTCAATACATATTTTTTTCCTTTCCAATCAAGAATGCCCGTGATGGTTTGCGGGAGCTCAATATTAATCAGCCAGTTTGAGCCTGTGTTGTTATAAGAAACAGCAATCTTTCCTTTGGGATGCGGGATTTCACCACTGATTTTTTTCAAATCACCCGGCCTTGGTGTGATCTTCACGCGTGAAAAACCCGGCGCATCACTATCAATGCCAAGAACAGTTCTGAAAAATTCAATATTCGGACTTGCCCCCCAGGCATGACAATCAGAGCGTGTTGTATTGACATCTGATGTTTCAGCCCAGGTAGTTAGTCCCATCGCAATGTTTTCTCTCCATTTATCCAGCCATTGCAAATAATTATTTCCCATCCCGGCTTTTATCAGCGCCTGATGCAGATAATATTTAAAATAAATAGATGCAGGTGCCAGTGTAGTATCTGTTATTAACAGAGTGGCAATTCCGGCGGCGGCTTTTTGATCTACAATTCCGGTCAGAATGGCTAATGCATTCGCATGCTGGGAAAAGACGTCTTTTTCGGGTGTATCTGCAAATAATTTTTTTGATTCATCCCAATATCGTGTCCGAATGGCTTTCATCAATTGTTTTGCGTTGCGTTCATAACTCCTGGCGTATGCTGCCATGCCGGATCTTGATTCCATTTCTGCGGCAAGTTGGTACGCCCATAAAAGTTGCAGATCAAGTTGCGACGAACTTCCATCTTTTCCTTTTGGTGCTTCACCAGCTGACCATCCCTTCCGGTTCACCCAGTCGGTAAATACCCAGTTCGGTACCTGTCGTACTGATCCGTCATCTGACTGATATTGCCGGAAATAATTCAATACTTCTCTTGTACCGGCAAGTTTGTTTTTGAGAAAAGATGTATCACCACCATACATCCAGTAATCGTGCAACATCCCGATATACCACAATGAAAAAGTGGGAATATATTGCGGGGTATACGAAGGATGTCTGCTTTCAGTAACACCTTCCGGCTGTCTCGAATGATCCATCAGGTTTAATGCATTTCGCAGCAACCTGTCATCGCCTGAATTGTATAATGAAACCAGCGCTTGTATCCGTGCATCACCAATGTATTGTAGTTGTTCATAGTAGGGGCAATCCATATAAGTTTCCACAGCGCACAATCTTGCGGTACGCCACCCGATTTCCAGCATCTGATTAAATTCAGGATTCTGTGATTCCAGTTTTGCTTTGTATTGAAATGGGAAACCTGTAAATAAACCGGAAACATCTTCAATAACCAGTGGATCATTTACTGTTTTTATGGTAAGTTGGAGATAACGGTAGGTTCTCCAGTTTAAAGTTGTAAATACCTGGCGGAAACTCCCATCAGAAAATACACTATCTCTCCTTCCGATGAATGTTTTGCCTTCCGTTTCATTCCGGTTCCCCTTCTGCGGATATTTAATATAATAAGCTTCCGCATAACCGACCGAAACAGTTGCGCCTTTTCCGCCGCTGAAAATAATTTGCGGGTATGCATTCGTAAGATATCCCTGATCCAAAATTACAGTAACCAGTGTATCTGATTTCACCGTGAAGCGCACACCTTCCTGACCCTTTACCGGTTTGAATTTTTGCGGAGTCAGTTCCATTTGCGGAAGGAGGGAAGGTGTCAGCATCCATCCGTTTGGCGTACCATATGGACCGAGTAGATCTTTTGGCATGCCCGCGAAAATCACTTGTGCGGGTTTCCATGATGAATCGGCATGATCAGCATGCTGCCAGTTTTTTACATGGTGTTGCATATCCACCCGTTCTCCGGGGCCAGCGACATAATATCCGGGAACGGAAACCTTCAAAGGCATATAACTTGTATCGCGAAGACATTTCCAGCTTGTGTTAGTATTAATTACCTGTTCGTTGTCAGTTGCTCCCTGGAGAATAAATCCTGTGCGATAAGTGATTTGTGCTTCCGGCCTCCATTCACCTTCATTCCATACCAGTGCTGCGATGATATTGGACCCTGCAATTAGATATTGGCCAATGTCGACGGTTTCGAAATTCCAATGTGTAAGGTCCCCTCTAGCGGGGCCGAGTGAGACCAGTTTTTCATTTACAAATAATTTATAGCGGTTGTCAGCAGAAACATGAATGACAAAAGAGGAAGGCCGGGAGGGTATGGATATCTTTTTTCTGAAAAGATATATGCCATAGCCGTTGGCAGAGCTACCAGGAACTGTTATCCATTGTGCCTTCCAGTATTTGTGAAGGATCGCATCACTGATTGGTTGTGCAGATGTATTGTTTTCGATCAGAATAAAAAAAAGCCAAGGAAGAAGTTTTTTCATTTCGGTTTCTTTCTTTATGAAACTAATAAAGAATCACCACATAGGCACATAGTTACATAGGCACACATAGAAATCCCTTTCCAGGTTTGCTAACTTTTTCTTTGGCGTAAATAAAAAAAGCAGCCTCGGTGAAGAAGCTGCTTTATTTATTCAAAGTTCAAAATAATTAAGAAGGATTTGTCTTGATATAATTATTCAGGTCATCAATACTTGCCTGCGTTGGGAATAAATCCCATAATTGTGTAAATGTTGTAGGATCTGTGGAACGATGAAAAGCAAGTTTTGCAAGCATCACTCTGTCTGATTCTGTTCCTACCATGGCAATCAGAGACCGGATCTGTTCATTCGTAAAATAATTGTTCTTATTCGACAATGCTTCTTTGAGATCTGTAACCATACTTGATTGACGTATGTGCAGCCTTGCTTTCAGTTGCAGTTTGCTGAATTCGCCATCAGTCATAGCAACACGATTACTGTATTGACCGGTGTTTGTATTTGGTGTAGTCGTATTCGTATTCGTCTGACCATATCGAATAAAATTATTCAGATCATCCCTGCTGGCCTGTTGACTGAACAGATCAGTAAGTGTATTATATGCCGACTGGTCGGAAGCGCGTGCATATCCGAGTTTAGCTAATTCCAGTCGCTCTGTTTCCGTAGTAATCTGAGGCAGTAATTGTCTGAATTGTGCAGTTGTATAATAATATTCAGATTGTGATAAGGCATCACGTAATACTGCATACTTACCGGATTGTTGATATTGATTTCTTACGGTGCGTAACAATTGATTGAATTGTTGGGTAGATACCGGAGGGCGAGAATTGTAAGTATCCGAACTGGTTCCTATGTTAGCGGAAGGATTTTTTGTCAGAATGAATTTCTCCAGGTTGGTTTTATTAGCCTGTGATGAAAACAAGTCTGTCATATCGCCAAAATTGGATGGATCTGTAATTTTTGGATAAGACAACTTTGCGAGTTCCAGTCTTTTTGTTTCAGAGGTGACGAGTTGTAATAGTTCTCCAACCTGGTCGGTAGTAAAATAATAAGCTTTGTTGGCTAAGGATTTTTTGATATCAGTATACCGCGATGTTTGCGACCATTTTGTTTTTGTTGCTTGTAATAATTTATCAAATTGTGTGGTGGTCATCGCAGGCTTGCTTGTTGTTGAAGCGGCCCCTGTATTCGATTTTTCAGTAAAGGATACCTGTCCGTTTCTTCGAACCGCAATGACCATATCATACCCGTTTCTGATTTGGAAACTGTTTGAATAGAGGGCTGTATTATTGTTTCCTGTACTTGCGGTAGAATTGTTATCCACCCGGTAAACAGCGATCCGGTGTGAACCAGTATTCAGATTATCTACTAAGAGTTGCCTGCCACCTGAGGTACCTGCGACCTCAGCATTGTATGAATAAAATCTTTTTCCATCGATGTCCACCGCATAGTTCCTGGCGGCACCGTTTGAATTTGTGTTTGCTCCTTCAAAACGAAGTACAACAGACTGTGCCACACCTGCTGCATGGAGCAGGAAAGCAATTGCTATGAATGATAACTTTTTCACGTTGATTTGATTTTGTTTAAGTATGTCTGGAGGAGATTGTACAAAGGTTAGACCATGCTTACCCGCCTATGCCACAACAGTTTGATTCTGATGGTACAGCTTGTTGATGGACAGTAGAGCTTTGGACAGGATGGTGAGGAAATTCCCCATCATACGACAGCAAAGGCATTGGCAAAAGCACAATTATGTTAATTCAATAACTGTTGTTCTCTTAAGATTGAGAGCGATCCATTGGATTTCAATCGCTACACAAAATAATGTCGTGTTCCTGATCCATAGTTTGTGATCCAGAAGATTGCACATCCAGTTAGGGAAAAATTACAATTCATACTTTCATTTGCTCAAATCATCCACTTCCATATTGACTTCAGTATGCAATTGAGTGATATTCGATTTGTAATCGCAGCAGAAACAAAAATCAAAAAGAAGAAATAACGAATTCAACCACCCTCTATACCTTGTCCTGGTCCCGTAAGGCCTGACAATCTTTTCGCCGCTTCCAATCAAATCAAACTGCACTGGTCCCGTAAGGCCTTGCAGTTTTTTTTATGGGTGTGAGGTATGGGGTATGAGGTATGAGGTTTGGTCGAATTGATTGTACTGAATTATAAAAAAGTATTCAATATTATAATTGATAAATTATTTAGTTGTATGAAGAACTTATTAAGAAGTGAAGTAAGAGTCTCATGAGTAATAAACGAATATTTACAGATCTCATTTAAGAATGCTCATTGACAAAAAAAAATAATGGCGTTTGTAATTACGAAAAAAATTTTTATCCCCATACCCCATACCTAAGGCCTAATACCAAACCCCCCAAACCACCCATTCGCCTCTCATTTCCTTCTATTCATCGCCATTTCAAGATAACCCGTCGAAAAGGTAAAATGTCGAAATAGCCCTTCGGAAAAGTGTTAAAATCTGCACTATTTACTATAGGAGATCTACCTGTTTAAACAGGAAACCAATGTCTTATAAGAAATTATATCATAGGCCGTTGACATCAGTTTTGTTTCAATGTACTTTTCGGGAGCTAGATTAATCCGATTCGGGTAAGGGGCATTTAAATAAGCAGGCTTCACATCTTATTTCCGTTCTCTTGCCTGGAAAACAGTACCAAAATAACGTCCTATGAAAAAATTTTACCTGAAAAAGGTAATCTTGATGATACTGATCCTGAAGGCTGCGGAATTTGTATCATTCGCCCAATGTCCCGCCGGTTATACCACTGCAACCGCAAACTGGGACAACCTCGATTATCTTACCCGCTCGGGCACCTATGCCTCTTTCGTTTCAAATGCAATGATCCAGAACCAGTCATTTACGATTGGTCCCAACCGTTTTTCTATCAACATACCTGTTGCTACCATTTCATCTGTAGGAGAAAATACAAGCAATACCGCAGAGGCGGGCTCATTTGGCGCTGGTGCAGACGTCGAATACAAAGGAAACGGAACCATTACAATCACCTTTGACAACGTAGTACAAAATCTTAAATTCAGTTTATACGATATCGATTCTTCACAAATTGTGAATATAAAAGCATCGGACGATCTTTCCATTCCATTGAATATAACGATGGCAGAAGTGACACCTGGTGTGATTACGGTGACCGGAAATAATACAATCAGTGCAACAGGGACAGCATCAGCTGTTGCCGTGGCGAATACGGATACAAAAGGATCTTTGAATGTATCGATTGGAGGAAATAGTCCACTGGGTACAACCGGTGTTAAAACTATTACGATAACGATCAGTGGTACGGGTGGTGTGTATTACCTGTCAGAATTGAGTGCGTGCGTAGCAGGAAGTTTTCCATTAAATTATTATGCGGCACAACAACCGTTCGTAAATCAACCAGCTTACTACCTCGTGACTCCTGATAACAACTCAGTTTATCTTTTCAATCCATTAACTGGTAAGTCTGACTGGTTATTCAGTGAACCTTCTTCTCCCTGGGTAAATTCCATGGCATATGATCATGTGAACAGGATACTATACTATGTAATGGACCACTCTTCACCTGTGTCGACCAACCGTTCATTAAAAAAATATGATTTCAATACAGAAACGATCAGTACTGTAATAGCAGATATCACAACGCTCGGTATTCCTCTTTATGAGATTGTGGTGGAGTCTGCAGGTGCTGCATTTTATAATGGTTCATTGTTCCTCGGAGTGGAAGGAACCAACACCGCGAAAAATTCGGGACGTGAATCTATCATCTGGAGAATAGATTTTGATGCGTTATTGAAACCTGTGAAAATTGCGCAGGTATTTGCATTTCCTGCTGATAATGGAGCAGGATTGCTAACCCATGACTGGGGTGATTTCACTATCAAAGATGGTTTGTTATATGATTTCAATACTGGTAATTCCGGCAGTACTTCTGCATTTATACATTATAATATGCAGACAGGAATGTCAACAACTTTCAATACAAACGGAAATCCTGCGCCCATACAGGCAGGTCAAACATGGAATGGAAGATTGTATTGGACGGGAGGACAGTCGCCTGAAGCAGGACGTGTAGCTCTCTACAATGAAAACGGAACAATCGGTGCAAAGATCCCGACTACTGTAACAGCTTGTTCACCACCGTGGGTGGGAAGAGCAGGTGATGCATCAGATCCTTTTCGTCCGAAAAGTGATTTTGGTGACGCGCCGGATTCATATGATCCGAATCCGGTTGATAAGGCAACCCATGAATTTGATTGTAATCTCAGACTCGGTGCAACTTTTGACCGCGAATGGGATAAGACTTCTTCTGCAAATGCAAGTGCAGATGGTACGGATGAAGACGGCATTGCCACTGTCTCCAGTCTTCGTCGGGGAACCAATTTCAATTTCGTTCAGGACATCCAGGTATATAACAATACAGGTTCGAATGCTACCCTCGCCGGATGGCTTGATTACAATGGCAATGGAATTTTTGAAGCGACAGAAGGAGTAACGATCGTCGTGCCAACCAGTGCAGCGATTCAGACAATGACGCTGGCGTGGAATGGCATTACCTGCACATTGCCTCTGTCGACAACAACATTCATGCGGATAAGACTTACATCATCTGCGAATAATATGACAGTGAACAATCCGACACGGTGGTTGCCAAATGGCGAAGTAGAAGATTACCCTGTGTTCGTAAACGTATTGCTGCCGGTGGAATTGATTTCTTTTAATGCTACTCCATATAATAATACACGTGTACTGATTGACTGGAAAACAGGAAAAGAATTAAACTTTAAAGGCTTTGATATAGAAAGAAGCAGGGATGGATTGAACTGGAGCCCGCTGACATATGTCGCTGGAAATTATAACATCGAATCTGGTAATGATTACCTCTATTATGATGAAGATCCGATCCCCGGTAAGTCTTATTACCGGCTGAAACTGATTTCTTCGGATGGTAATTACCGTTATAGTGAAATCCGTTCTGTAGTCATCAATGATATTCATTCCGGTCTGAGTATTCTACCAAATCCTGTCCGGACTAATGCAACGATCCGGTTTGCCTATGGAACCAACGATATGGCAGACATATATGTGTTTGATACAGGTGGAAAAAAAGTATTCAGCAAAACGGTATCCGTCACCGCAGGAAACAATGAAGTCAGGCTGGACAACCTTCAGTTTGCAAGAGGAATATATGTAGTACAGGTGGTGACAGGAATGAAAACTATGAATACGAAAATGATTGTTCAATAAATCGGCTTTTATGAAGATAATCTTTCAACGAATGATTGGAAAAGTGGCAATATTTAGTTTGAGGATAAAAAGATCGATTGTTGATGCGTTTAGAAAAGAAAGTAATGAAGTGTATTCGATCGAATAAATCTGATTGGTTGGGTTCGCTACCAAAAAGATTATCCTATGAAAAAACTAGTGCTGACAGGAATTATTTTAACTGTTGCCTGGATCTGTATACAGAGCCTGGTGAATATTCATGTTCCGGAATTCGAGATCGGCGATGATGAAGAAGAAGAGCGCGAATCCGGGGCAGATAAACAAATGGCTTCATGGTGGTGGTCGCGTGGATATCCAGATCCTGAAAATATCAACGAAAAATATTACCAGGGGTGGCTTCAGGCATTGGCAATGAAAAACCCTGAGTTGAAATCGCAGCGTAACGATGCTTCCATTTCCAACACTTCAAATACTGTTTCCGTATTCAGCGGAAATTGGACGGCTATAGGACCAAACCAGAGTATAGGAGGTCGCGTACTGTGCGTCGCAGTCGATCCCAGGAATAGCAACAATGTTTTGATTGGTACCGCAAGCGGTGGAATCTGGAAAAGCAAGACAGGGGGTGTAGGTACTGCAGCATGGACACCTGTAACAACGGGATTTCCTTTACTCGGTGTTGCGTCGATCATCATCCACCCACGCAATTCAAATATTATTTACGCCGGAACCGGCGAAGTGTATCGCGTAGACACATCGAACATTGGCTTCAATGTGTGGAAGGCGAGAGGAACGTATGGTATGGGTGTATTAAAAAGTACCGATGGCGGAAACAGCTGGCAGCGCGTTTACAACCGGAATATTTCGAATCTTTTTGGAGTGCAAATGCTAAAATTCGATCCCGTCAATCCGGATATCGTATATGCATGTACGACAGAGGGACTGTACAGGACGATGGATGCGGGTAGTACCTGGTCGAAAATTCTTGATAAGATCTATGTCTCCGATATTGCCATCCATCCAACCAATACAAATTTATTATTGGCTGCAGTGGGAAATCTTACCAATTCAGATAAAGGAATTTATCGAAGTACCAATGGAGGGGTTACCTGGACAAAAATTTCCTCTGGATTGCCGGCTTCTTTTGAAGGTTTTACCCGATTGGATAATGTAACAACCAGTCAGAATCTTGTAATTGCCAGCATAGGGCGGGATGCAGGAACTCAAAATGAACTGTACCGGTCTGCCGACTTTGGAAATACGTGGAGCGTTCTACCGGCTTCGAACCACTGTAAATATCAGTTCTGGTTCTCACATGATGTAGCAATCAATCCCTCGAACACCTTGGTTGTACTGATGGCCGGCGTGCCTTTGATGCGTTATAACCTTAGCAATTCGACGTCAGCTACCATTGGCGGTGTGCATTCAGATATTCATGATATTGAATTTGATCCTTCCAACAGTGGCATAGTGTACGTGGCCTGTGACGGAGGTATGTATAAGAGTGTAAACGGTGGTGCATCTTTTTCTGCCATCAATGGAGGATTGCAGGCAGTACAGTTTTATGCATCCTTTGCTGTTTCTCCAACAAATCCTTCCATCATGCTGGGAGGTTTACAGGATAACGGCGTTGTACGGTACAATGGCACCTCCTGGACCTCAGTTGCAGGTGGAGATGGTGGATCGTGCGTATTTCATCCTACGAACTCCAACATCGCTTTCGCTTCAAATGATGCAAGAAGACTTTTACGATCAACCGATGCGGGACGAACTTTTTCGGAAGTCCTTTCGAGTTGGGCGTTCCAGGCTGACTCACGTACAGGTTTCATGGCACCGGTAGCGATCAGTAAATCCAATCCTTCCGTATTGTACGTCGCTTCTGATAATCTGCACAAATCCACGTCTACCGGAACTTCCGGAAGCTGGCCGGGCAATACCTACGCATCCGCAACGAATTTCATTGAAGCCAGGCATAAAACGGGTGTCGCAATTGGAGTTTCTCCCGTGAACGCAGATAAATTATATATTTCAACTTCTCCGTTTGCACAATATGATAATGATGTCAGCAATTTGTATATCAATACACCGCCTAATCTGTTCAAGAGTATCAATGGGGGAGTCAGCTTTATCAATATAAAATCCGGATTGCCGGACAGGTTTGTAATGGATTTTGCTATCAGTGCTACGAATGATGATAGTGTCTGGATTGTTTTAGGCGGATATGGAACTTCCCACGTATTCGTCAGCGCGGATGGCGGTGCAACGTGGACGAGTAAAGGCACAGGCCTGCCGGACGTTCCGCACAATGCCGTGCTGGTAGATCCGAAGAATCCGCGAACCATTTATGTCGGGAACGATCTCGGTATTTATGTAAGTCCTGATGCAGGAACAACATGGTATGATTTCAATAACGGTTTATGGGACGCTACACTTGTTATGGACCTTGTAGCAACTTCAAATAATAAAATGGTGGCTGCAACCCATGGGAAGGGAGCCTTCATCACAGACCTGTATGCGTCGCGTTTGCCATTAACACTTGTTTCTTTCACTGGTACTACACAGGATGCATATAACAATCTCCAATGGGTGACCAGTGCAGAAATCAATGTATTGGAATTTGAAGTCGAGCGTAGCGTGGACGGCGGAGGTTTCATAAAGATCGGCAGCGTTTCTGCTACAAACTCTCCTACAGGTTCCGTATACACCTTTCAGGATCCGATAGCTGGGATAGGGTTTGCTGAAAATGTATTTTACCGTTTGAAAATGGTAGACATTGACGGGCAATATTCGTATTCGAATGTGGTGAACCTGAGAATGTCCTTCAAATCAAATATCGTGGTAACAAATCCTTTTCATCAAAACATAACTATTACATATACCACACGAACCACCAAATTACTGGATATCGATTTATTCGATGCAGGTGGCCATTGGCTCATGAGAAAAATTTATACTGTCCATGCCGGCGCAAATGCTATTGCTATCAACAATCTCGATTACCTGCCACCGGGTTCATATATTGTCAGCATTCAATCCGGCAAAGAAAAATTTACCAGAAAATTGCTGAAAAAATAGTTCATGTAGTGTAACAATAAACCACGTCACTGTAAGGAGTGCCGTGGTTTCTTTTTTAGTTTATTGATGTGCGATATAAAAAAAGTCACCCCATTGACGGGGTGACCGAAACGTGGACGGGAACCACGGTGTAGGGAGGGTCAGAAGGGGAGAGTTGCAGTTTCAGAGTTTTTTGAAAGCTTCCATCACTTCCATTTCGCCATCAACGACCTTTACTTTTTTCCAATCAGTTTTTCCTTCCAGGCTGATTACGTAAGCAAGTTTATTATTGAATTTTACTTCGGTAACTCCATTGATCGCATAATCATAATAGTTACTTTTTACGAGGTGACGCACATCTTTAGGCATTGCATCCTCGTCGTAGAAGCGCAGGGTACTGTGCCAGTTTCCTTTTTTATCATATGCGATCCTGTTGCGGATCCCATCAATAAAACAGGAAATGAAAGTAATTTTCTCTTCGCCGTTGGAAGAGATCTTAATTTCCTGGGCATCTTTGTAAGAACGGGTAAAATCGCGCGACATTCTTTTGTTGATGCTGCTCAGTTTTTCTGCGGCAGCAGAAAAATTACTTTCAGACTTTACCTTTTCCGTAAAAGCTTCCAGTGTTGCATG
>DATLDA010000365.1:0-22048 GCA_035526135.1 Flavitalea sp. | reverse complement strand
TGAAAAATAATAATAAAAAAATTGACATTGTTTGCATTGTAAAGCGGTCTACTTTTTGAATTTTTAATTTTGCATTTTTAATTTCTTAAGAGTTATTATAGAGCTTGTACACCATTTCTCTCATTGGATTGGCGGCGGTGGAACAAATGAAAGACAGTGTTTCTGCAATTTCTTCTGCCTTTACCCAATTCTCCGGATTCGCATCGGGCATACTTTCGCGGTTAGCAGGTGTGTCGATCGTACTGGGCACGATCAAGGAAGTAGTGACATTTTTTCCTTTTGCTTCAGCATTCATCAGGTTGGCAAGGGTAAATAATAAAGATTTGCTTAAGGCATACGCTGCCATTTTTTTACCATCCTGCGGCGCAAGCGCCGGCCGTGCACCTACAAAAACAATACGCCCCGTTCCCATTTTCATCATATGATCAAACAATGGCCGGCTGCTGAAATAAGCCGTATTAAAATTCAGGGTGAACATTTTATTCAGCAAGGCGCCATCCGTTTCCTGCAGTTTACCCATGGCAAACCCACCGACCAGCAATAACGCCGCGTGAACCTGTTTATATTGATTGATTATCTGACTGATTTTTTCTGATGCTTCTGCTTCACTGGCAAGGTTAACCGAAAGCCATTCAAAATCGGGTGATTTTTTTGCAAATGAAAGATTGTTGTCTGAACCATCAATGGCTATGACCTTGTAACCCGTGTCTAGAAATTTTTTTACCACAGCCTGTCCGAGGTTGCCATTTGCACCGGTAATCAATACTGTATTTTGCATGACTGCTTATGTATGTTTAACGCCCGGCAAAGCAAGATAAGTAAGCAAAGACGCAAAGAAAAGCTTTGCAGCTTAGCTTCTTTGCGTGAAACCTTATGAATAGATCCTTCCGATCGCATCACGGAACTTTTCCATCACCACTTTTCTTTTCAGGCTCATTTTGGGCGTCATTTCACCGGTTTCGACACTCCATTCTGCAGGTACGAGCTCAAATTTTTTAATTTGCTCCACATGATTAAAATATTTATTGAAGCTCTCAACGAGATCCCGGTATAATTTGATGACCTGCTCATTGCGGATAAGTAGAGCAGGCACACTCTCAGCTACTCCGTTCTGCCGTGCCCATTCATTCAGATTCGAAAAAGAAGGAACAATTAATGCACCCACGAATTTTTGTTCCGCGCCCACCACCATCACCTGTTCCACATAGGGCGATTCTTTCAGTTTATTTTCTATAGGCAGCGGTGCAACATATTTCCCACCGCTTGTTTTGAACATTTCTTTTTTCCGGTCGGTAATTTTTAAGAAACGATTGTCGACCATCATACCAATGTCACCCGTATGAAACCAACCATCGATAATGACTTCGTCTGTTAAATGTTGCGATTTGTAATATCCCATCATTACGTTTGGTCCTTTGGTAAGGATCTCTCCATCATCCGCAATTTTCACTTCCACTTCATCTATCAGTGGCCCAACAGTTCCAAATTTCCGCCCCGCTATCTCAAAACGATTCACACTGATCACCGGAGAAGTTTCGGTAAGTCCATACCCTTCCATAATTGGAATTTTCGCTGCGGTAAAGATCCTGATCAGCCGCACCTGGCAGGCTGCCCCTCCACTCACAATACAATGCAGGTTGTTGCCCAATGCTTCCCGCCATTTTTTGAAGATCAGTTTGTTTGCGAGTGCAAGTTGTGAAGTATATAACCAGCCCTGATTTTTATTGATCTCATACCGTGTGGCAAGATCATGCGCCCAGAAAAATAATTTTCTTTTTATTCCTGTTAACTCCTGTCCTTTAGACATGATACGGTCATACACTTTTTCCAGGAGTCGCGGAACGGTAGTAAACATCGTTGGTTTTACCTCCCGAATATTTTCACCAATCGTTTCCAGACTTTCTGCATAATAGATCGGAGAGCCTTTGAACAGGTAGATGTAAGAAACCATTCTTTCAAATATGTGATTCAATGGAAGAAAACTCAAAGCGCGCATTTTTCCGGGTGGAAAGCAGGGTATGCAGGCAATAACATTGCTCAGGATATTTTTGTGCGACAGCATCACACCTTTTGGTTTTCCTGTTGTGCCCGAAGTATAAATGATGGTGACCAGGTCTTCATATCCGATTTTTTCCGAAATGGTCGAAATAGCAGCCAATGTGGTGGGAGTTGCCAAAGAAAGTACTTCGAGCCAGTGATGACCTTTTGCGAGTTTCTCGAAAGAAAAAATATGTTCAATGGAAGGCACTTTGTTTCTGACACTAACTACTTTCTGATAAGTGTCGTCATCATTCACAAACACAATCTTAACAGAAGCATCATTTAAAACGAACTCCAGTTCATTCACACTAATGGTCGGATAGATCGGTGTGAGGATCGCTCCAATTTGCTGAACGGCGAGGTCCAGCATCAGCCATTCAGGCCGGTTCCTTGAGAGGATCGCTATTTTATCCCTGCCTGCGGCGGTCATATCACCACCCGTTACACCCATTGCTAACAAACCGCCGGAAAGTTTATCGACAATACTTTTTACTTCCTGTGTGGAATACGTCCGCCATTGTCCATTCTCTTTGGCTGCAAGCATATCAGGCAGCGGAGACTGCTCCAACTGATATTGAATGCAATCAAAGAGGCGGCGGGGTTCTGTCATGCAGGAAAAATTAAAAATTAAAAATTAAATATTAAAAAAGGAAAATGTAAAATGAAAGTGTACTATGCCTCTACGACTAACAACGAATTATTAATTACTAATTATTAATTATTAATTATTAATTCCTGTTTTCTTTCTCCCGCATCAACTTCTCATATTCTTTATCGATCTGGTTTTCGCGATTCGGACCATAGGCCGCAAAATATTGGAAGGCAAGGCCAATACCCCATCCAAGCATCACCCACAAAGGCCAGGGAAAACCCACCCGGTCGGTATGTCTGCCGGTTGTGAAATACCAGATTGCCCATAAGAATGCATTGATGATAAGATAACTGGTAAGGCTTTTTTTGAAATTTGCTCTTTTGTGTGCCTGCTTCCAGAGTTGTTCATCGCGTTGTTCATTTTCCATTTGCAGTAGGTTTGGTCTGTCAAATTAGACAAAAAAGAAGGAAAAAAAAAGCCTCCGTAAAAGGAGGCTTAAGTTGTAACGCTTTCGTAATTATTTACTTGCAACGGCCTGATAATTCTGACCGGACGGTAATTTGAAAACCCTGTTTTTTTGAAATCCATTGAACTGGCTGTATTCTTCCGTATGAGTGACCGTCCAATTTTCAAATGCCGACAGATCTTTTGCTGCGCCAAATATCCATTGATTGTATGCTTCAAACATTCCCGCTTTCAGTAATTGACGTTGATATTCGAAAAGCCTGAAAGGAAACCGGGCCGCGTCTTTTTCAAACCATTCAAGAATAAACCGGGTCCGCAACGCTGACAAACTTTCGGGTGTTACACCACTGTTGATCACGCCTGCATGCTTTCTCATAGTCTCCAGAAAACTTTTCGCAAATTCATTCCGCGTGTTCTGTTGCTTCATGATCTCAGGATCTGCAAACAGCTTTTTATAACCGTCGAATAATATCGTTTTTATTTCAGGTGTTCTCCGGCTGTAGCTTTCCAGGTTTACAAAGATCTCTCCGTATATAATTCCCCAAACCTTATCCGCAGAGAAGTAATAATATTTTGCTGCATTGTAATAGTTGCCAGAAAAGTTAGGATCAACTTCAATTCCTTTGTCCCACTGGCGGACTGCCTGTGTGAAATCTTTTTTGCTCCATAACATCTCTCCGAATTCATTGTACAACACCCCGCTGTTCGGAAATTTTTTTATGGCATTCGTGTATAATCTTTCTGCTTCTTTTCTTTCTTCTATTGCCTTGTATATCATCCCGAGTATCTGGTAACTCTGCACATCCGCATCCTTTCTGTCAGCAAATGGCCTGGCAATTTCCAGGGCTTTGACAAAATCCTTATGGAGATAATAAGAAAATGCAAGATCTTTTTTGATATCGAGGTTGGTTTCATCCTGAAGGGCAGCGCGGTTTAAAACCAGAATGGCGTTAGGATAATCGCCTTGTCGCATAAAGGCTTTCGCCGTTTCATGCAAGGTCTTCGGATCCTGTTCCTGACCAAATACATTTGTCAGTAAGAAAAACGCAAACACCCCGGTAGAAAATAATTTTTTCATAGCCGGCAAAGATACAGCATTCGGCTGGCGCGAAAGAGCAAGTTTAACAAACTCTATCTCCCTATTGTTTTATGATTTTTGAAGTAATACCACGACTACCAGACGAGTGAATTGTCAGGAGGTAAGTCCCGGGAATCAGATGTTGCGTATTGATTCTTCCTGTCGTTTGGGTGATAATCAGCTGATAAATAATGCGGCCCGTAAAATCCTGCAAAGTAGCTTTTAGCGCACCACTGGTTGTACCGTTCCGAGTGATCAACAATTCGTTTTGTACAGGGTTTGGATAGGAAAATACAGAAGCAGACGAATTGATATATACAGTTTTGATCTCGCTATATTGGATGTTTTGGCTGCCTGAAAATGCGATCCGGTAATAATTTTTCCCAACACCCGGATTATAATCTATAAATGTCAGTTGATTCGCTTCTGCGATTCTCGTGTCATTGAAAATCCGGATCGGTTTCCATTCTTTTGTATTGCTACTATGTTCGACCGTATAAAGAATCTCTGGTGCATCTGTTTTTGCGGAAAAGGAAATTTGTACCTGATTGCCATTCGCCACTGCAGTAAAATTGAGCAGTGAAGAGGCAAGAACTCCAAAAGGAAAATTACAGGAAGTCAAATCACCCATCGCGATACTGATCGTTGATATAAAGGTGAGGGTATTGTTTTGTTCCAGACGATACAACGCATTGGAAGGGGTTGTAGCGCTAAGGAATATTTCACCGGTTGCATTCAATGCGATACCACCAAATTTAGCCGGCGCATTCGTTAGTGGCATCAACTCCCTCACAGTTATACTTGCCTGCGGTGTGGTAGGCAACGGTGCATTCAATCGAAACACTGCAAGTTTTGTAATACTTGATGGCAGCATGAGCAGGTTTCCTAATCCATCAATGGCCGCATCTCCGGAACCATGCAGTCGTATGAGCGAATCAACATCTTTTCCATATTGATCCCTGATATCACTTGTGATTGTCGTCCATGTATTCAATGCAACGTTATAATAAAACAAAGTAGCGTTGTCGTCCCAGCAATAGTATCCGGTTCCTGTTCCATTGAGACAGCCGACATATACATAATTTGTGGTAGGACAGTTGTTGAGAATGGTTACAGTATTTGTTCCGGGATCAAACGATATAAATTCCTGCGGGACACTTCCCGGCATTCTTTTGAAATAATAAAACTTTCCGTTGAATGGATTATACCCCATTCCATTAGAACTCACAGGCACATTACCACCATAAGGCGGATTCAGTGCTGGTCCCGCCACACCTGTACTTACCGTGATTGGATGAATAAATCCTCCATTCGTAAGTCCATAAATGACATTGGCCGGGTCTGAACAAATCTGCGCATTCGAAGGGGAATGGAGACCGGCAAAAAAGAGCCAGAACAGCACCTTGCAATACACCACGTGTTTTATAGAATTCAGGCATTTCATAGGTAACAGGATAAACTTAACCTATACAGCAATGCCAATGCCGCTAGCTAAGCTATTCAAGACCAGGAACTAGTGAATATTCTCCGGGTCAAATATTTCCAAATAAGGGAAAGAAATATCTATTCGGGAGGGAACCCAACTCACTCCATTTCTTCATTAATGAGATGAGTCAGTAAACCATCGCGGAGTTTCGGTTCAAACCAGGTGCTTTTGGGGGGCATGACATTGCCACTGTCGGCAATGGCAAATAATTGTTCGATACTAACCGGGAACAAGCTGATTGCAAGTGCCATTTCACCACTGTCAACTTTTTTCTGTAGTTCTTTCAGGCCGCGGATACCGCCAACAAAATCAATCCGCTTATCGGTTCGCTGATCGGTAATTCCCAACACCGGTGTCAGTAAACGATCCTGGAGAATAGTAATATCAAGTACACCGATCGCATCGTTCGTCCACGTTCCCGGCTTGCTTGTCAACTTGTACCAGTTCCCTTCAATATAGAATCCAAACTCATGGAGCCGTGCAGGTTTCACAGGTTGTTTGCCATTGGAATGAACAAGAAATGATTCTTCTATTTTCTTCAGCAGCGATGGTGTAGAAAGGCCGTTGGTATCTTTTACAACCCGGTTATAATCGAGAATCTGTAATTGAGCCGAAGGGAATAAAGTGGTAAGAAAATAATCTGCTCCGGATTTTTTTTTCTGTCCCAGTGCTTTTCGGACTTTGGCGGCAGACGCGGCACGATGATGTCCATCTGCGATATAGGTAACAGGAATTTTTTGAGAAAACAACTGACCAATATTCTCAATGACGGATTTTTCATCCACTGTCCATATTGTATGACGGATACCATCATGCGCCGTGAAGTTGTACAGGGGATCATGTTCCTGCTTCCAGTTTTCTATTGTCTGATCCAGTTCACGTTGTGACCGATAAGCAAGAAATACATTTCCGGTTTGTGCACCGGTGGTCCGGATATGATTGATTCGGTCCTGTTCTTTTTCGGGTCTGGTGAATTCGTGTTTAAGGATCACGTTCCGTTCGTAATCATCCACTGCACTGGCTGCTACAAGCCCAGTTTGTGTACGGCCATTCATTTCCAGTTCATATATATAAAAGCAGGGTTGTTTTTCTCTTATGAGGATTTGGGTATCAATGAAGCGATCCAGGTTTTCTTTTGCTTTTTCATATACTTCTCCTGAATGAATATCTGTGGATTCAGGTAAATCAATTTCTGATTTAGTAATATGAAGGAAAGAAACCGGATTACCGGATGCTTCCGTACGCGCTTCATTGCTGTTTAAAACATCATAAGGACGTGACGCGACGACTGCAGCTTTTGACGGATCGGGGCGCAGCGCCCTGAATGGTTTTATAATGGCCATTATTTTTCAATTATCCTTTTCTGGTTGCGAAATCACGCATCAGGCTCGTAATGGCCAACACGCTGTCCATCGTTAAAGCATTGTATAAGGAGATCCGGAATCCTCCTGAAGACCGATGTCCTTTTACGCCAATCATTCCGGCGCTCTTACATTCCTGCAGGAATTCTTTTTCCAGTTGCGCGTCATCAATACTGAAGCAAACATTCATATGGCTTCTGTCTTCCCTTACAATTTGACCCCGGAATAAAGGGAATTCATCAATCGTTTCGTAGACAAGCGAAGATTTTTTCCGGTTTATTTTTTCGATAGCTGTTACTCCACCCTGTTTTTTCAGCCACCTTAATGTTAGCATGCAAACATAGATTGCAAATACAGGAGGTGTGTTCAGCATGGAACCATTCTCAATATGTTTACGGTAATCCATCATGGATGGAATTTTTCTTTCCGTTTTCCCAAGCATATCTCGTTTCACAATGACAAGATTTACTCCAGCTGCGCCCACATTTTTTTGAGCGCCGGCATAGATCAAATCGAAACGATTGAAATCAACCTGCCGGCTCAGGATATCACTGCTCATATCGGCAACAAGGGGAACTTCTGTTTCATAAAACAATGTAAAGTCGTGCCATTGGGAACCATAAATGGTATTGTTAGATGTCAGGTGGAGATATTTAGCGGTTCGCGGCACTGTAAATTGTTTCGGTAGATAATTGTACTGTGCTGCTTTAGATGAACAAACTATTTCCACATGCCCAAAGAGGCGTGCCTCCTGGATAGCTTTCGACGCAAAGATGCCTGTATCAGTATACGCTGCGAATTCGTTTTCATTCAACAGGTTCATTGGTACCTGGAAAAATTGTGTGGATGCGCCTCCGTGCAGAAATAGAACTTCATGCTGATCATCCAGGTTCATTAACTCTTTTACGAGTGAAATTGCCTCATTCAATACTTCCTGGAAAAGATCTGTGCGGTGTCCGATTTCAAGTATCGATAATCCTGTATTGTTGAAATCAATAACAGCCTGGCTGGCTTCTTCAAATACTTCTTTGGGAAGTATGCTGGGACCCGAGTTAAAATTATGAACCACCTGATTGAGTGTTTTGACCATAGTTTGCAAAATTACCTGATTTCGGCCTCATCTCCTGCGTATGCCGTTTCGCAATTTCAATGATGTTCATTCATCCCACCTTGCAGCAGGGTGTCAGGTTCCGATTTGATCATTCCCAAATTGAAATTTGTGACGCAACTTTCCAGATCGGGTTGCCCCGCATTGACCCACGCAGTATACCAAAAGCTCGCCACTGCAAAAATGGATGCCCGCATTCTCCTTTCTGCCATGTGGTGCAACATCCTGTCGTATGCTATGGTGTATGCACGGGAATATTGTCGTACGATCTGGCCATTGCGGGGCTCAAATGCATATTTTTTGTCCGGTGAGAAACGGTCATTTAACTTTTTCTCAAACGACAATACAGAATCACTCGCTGCTGCGCTTTCCAGAATTCTTTGCCAGGTAAAGGCAAGTGGAGTATCTATATATTCCGCTTTGCCAATGAAAAAATCCCAACCGTGTTCAGCAAGCAATTCGGGAACGCGTGATTCCCAGAACCCATGAATCCCGACCTGTCCGGTGTGTTGACCATTGTGGTTGCTGGACGTATGCAATGGCACGTGTGCGTCTGCCAGGTAATGACCCAATTCCGCGGATAACCGGAGTATGTTCAAACAATTTTTTTCTTCCATTGCACGTGTGAGTCTTTGAAGCATCGTTTGTATCCACCAGGGAACGATCCCATGCAATTGAAGGGAATCTTCAGAAAACATATTTATTGCATCGTGCCATTTACGGGGAAGACTTTCATACGGGGAAATACCGTACCTATCCATATCAATATAATGCCGTGAACCTTCTTCTTTTACTGCATATCTTCTTTTATCCGGATCGACTGCATGTTGGGTGAGGTAGTCAATATGTTTTTTGTAAAAGGAAAGCATTTCGGGTGGAAGCAGGAACACTGCGCAATAATTGATCTTCTGGTGACCATAGAATCCCCAGCTGAAACAAGGAATGAAGGATACCATAAGTAATACAAAACACCCCGCCCTTTTCATTCGACATTTTCTTTTATTGCGCCGGCACACTTGCTTTCACAACCGGAATTGTTTCTTCCACCACAGTGACTCCACCCGAAATAGCAAATTTCATGGCCTCAGATGCGTTAATTCCTGTAAGGACGCGGATACGGTCTCTTTTTACAAAAAAAAGGTTCCCCGTGAAAGCATAGGATTTAGGTATATACACGGCCACAAATTCGATCAGTCCGAATTCGTGTACGTCATCCTGTGTGAGGAAGCCGATCTGCCACGCGTCATTATCCTGCACATTCACGAGCACCGGCTTATCAAATTTTCGTTTGTTGCCGGCGAAAGCTTCAAAGAAATCTTTCAGGGTGGAATAAATGATCTTGATACCCGGCGTGCGCTCCAGCACCTTATCAAATAATTCGACGAGTCTGCCAATAATATAGGAAGAAGAAACATAGCCGACCAGAATTACGATCACGATCACGAGTGCAGACCCGAGTCCGGGAATTTTTTTCGGTTGCCCGTTACTGTCTGTACCTAGCACATTCGGGAAAAGCCGGTCGATCATGTCCGGCAGAATGTTATCAACGAACGTGAAAAGCGCGGCGACAGCCCAAACTGTTATGGCAATCGGTGCAAGAATGATCAATCCCTGCAGGAAGTATTGGAAAACCTTGCGGAAAAAAGTGGTCGCTTTCATATGAATCTGGCTTTTGGCCAAAATTACCACCCGCTTTCCGCTTGCCGAAATACGAATCTGCGCGTATTTGTGCGAATAAAAGAATTTTTCAGAAAAGTAAAACCATCATTTGATCCGGTTGTTAAGAGAAAAAAACAATATAGGCGTGTCCATTTCCGTCCTTACCAGTTGTTTTAATTAATGTATTAAGATCTTTTTCAATACTAACGATCGTTTGCATCATTTCTTTTTTCAACTTTAAATACAATCCCTCGCATATTTATTCCTTTGATCCGAAAATTCCACCGTTTGCAAATTTATTTCGAAAAAAACCCATGGAAACTTTGGTTACGAAAAAAGTTTCCATAGTTTTGCACTCGTTTTTGCCGTATGGAGATGAAAGAAAGGATACAACAAAAGGCTACTGACCTGTTCCGCAAGTACGGGATCAGATCAATCACGATGGATGAAATTGCAGCGCAGCTTGCCGTTTCAAAAAAAACAATTTACCAGTTCTTTGCAGACAAAGATGAACTTGTAGATGCGGTGATCGGCAACCTCATTCATTATGCACAGGATTGTTGTACCAATGACAGAAAAGGAGCGAAGGATGCAGTAGAAGAAATTTTCATGGCGATGGAATTTGTCAAGGAAATGTTTAGTAACATGAATCCTGTATTATTGTTTGATCTCGAACGGGCACATCCGAATGCTTTTAAAAAATTCCAGGAACACAAAGCAAAATATTTGTTGAAACTGATACGCGATAATCTGGAAAGGGGCATACGGGAAGAACTGTACAGAGTGGATCTTAATATCGATGTGTTGTCTAAACTCCGGCTTGAAAATATGATGATCTCTTTTAACCAGGAGATTTTTCCTGCAGGGAAATATAATTTGGCAGACACACAGCAAATAATCATCGAACATTATGTATTCGGGATTGCTTCATTGAAAGGATATAAGCAAATTGTTAAGTATAAAGAAGTAAAATCCCCCAAAAGCAAACCAGTATGAAAGAAAACAGCAGGTGGAAAAAAGCAGCAGGGTTATTGACGGCATTGGCAGGAATTATTCAGGTATCCATTGCACAAGAGGTGCATACATTCTCCGTTCAGCAGTCAGTGGAATTTGCCATGAAAAACAGTGCGCAGGTCAAAAACGCATTGATTGGAATCCAGATCCAGCAACAGACAAACCGGGAAATAACCGCCGCTGCGTTTCCTCAATTGAACGGAAATATTACTATTAATTATTTTCCAAAAGTTCCGGTGCAGAGTTTTCCGAATTTCATTTCTGCAGCCACATATGGTGTATTGCAGGATGAAGGCGTGAAGGATGGGAACGGCAACCCTATTATTTCTCCGGGTGATTTCGGTTTTATTCAGGCTCAGTTTGGTACGAAATATACAGGCACCGCAGGTCTTGAACTTTCGCAATTGCTTTTCGACGGACAGGTTTTCATCGGACTAAAGGCAAGAAGTGCAGCGATGAATTTTTCCCGCAAAGCTGCGGAAGTTACCCAGGAACAAATCAAGGCCAATGTTCACAAGATCTATTACCAGTTGGTGGTGGGAAGAAAGCAAATGGGAACATTTGATGCCAACATCGCACGCCTGGAGAAATTACTGCATGATACAAAGGAAATTTACAAGAATGGCTTTGCTGAAAAACTGGATGTCAGTAAAGTTGATGTAAGTCTCAACAACCTGATCACAGAAAGAAGCCGGATCAACAACCAGCTTTCGTCCGGATTGCTCGGACTGAAATTATTACTGGGCATGCCGGCGAAGGATTCACTGGTGCTGACGGATTCACTTACCGATGCAGATCTTAAGGAAGATATTCTGGAAGGAGTATATACCTATGCAGACCGGAAAGAATTTCAACAGCTTGAACTGGCAAAAAAACTCGGCCAGCTGAATGTAAAACGTTATCAACTTACTTATATCCCGACAGTAGCTGCCTTTGGCTCTTACAGTAAAAATGCACAACGTGACAAATTCAATTTTTTCAACTTCAAGGAAAAATGGTTTACCACTGCGCTGATAGGATTAAAAGTATCTGTACCGATATTTGACGGATTTGCACGGGATGCAAGAATCAAAAGAGCAAAGCTGGAATTGATGCAGACTGAAAACAATCTCCAGAACCTTCAGTTGCTCATTGATAATGAGGTGCAGACAGCGCGCAACAATATGCGCAGTGCTATTCTTTCCATGGATCTTCAAAAAAGAAACATGGTGTTGGCTGAAGAAGTGTATGAGCAAACAAAAAAGAAATATGAGCAGGGACTCGGTTCAAATATTGAAATTACCAATGCGCAAACAGAATTAAGGATCGCGCAGACAAATTATTACAGTGCTTTGTACGACGCCATAATAGCAAGAATAGATTACCGTAAGGCCGCCGGCATCTTATAACCATTAAACCTTTCAACAGATTTCAATTTTTTTTTATGAGAACAATTTTCAAATTATCAGTACATCTTTTTATTGTAATGGTCCTCGTTTCCTGCGGAGATGCATCCGGCAAAGATGAAAAAGGAACTGTGAGCGATAAGAAAGTGAAATTGCAGAAATTGAAAGATGAGCAAATGAAAATAGGAGCCGATATAAAAGCGCTGGAAGATGAGTTGGTAAAACTTGATCCTAATTCAGTACCGGCCAAACCAAAGTTGGTGGGGATCACACCTGTATCAGCATCGGCATTCACACACTTCATAGATTTGCAGGGAACCATCACAACTCAAAATATTGTGAATGTTGCTCCACGCGGAATGGCGGGTCAGGTTCGCTCGGTTCATATAAAAGAAGGTGATGTTGTCAGAAAAGGACAAGTGTTACTGAAACTGGATGATGCAGTCGTACGCCAGCAGATCGAGCAATCGAAGATCCAACTCGCATATCTGAGAGATCTGTACCAACGTCGCAAAAATCTTTGGGATCAGAACATTGGCACTGAAGTGGAATTGGTTTCTGCCCGCAACAATGTATCCAACCAGGAAAGACAGT
The DNA here is from genome assembly GCA_035526135.1 of Flavitalea sp. Taxonomy (GTDB): domain Bacteria; phylum Bacteroidota; class Bacteroidia; order Chitinophagales; family Chitinophagaceae; genus Flavitalea. The sequence continues at coordinate 9,266 of DATLDA010000365.1, read as the reverse complement.
TATCACTGCTGAACGAACAGTTATCTTTTACAACTGTCACCGCACCGGTTTCAGGTATTGCTGAAAAAGTTACTATACATACAGGGGAAGTATTTACCGGCGCACCCACGATGGGCATTACCATCGTAAATAGTACAGACCTCAAAGCAACGGTAAACATTCCTGAAAATTATTTATCGAATGTAAAGAAGGGAACGCCTGTGGTGGTAGAAGTTCCTGATGTAAATAAAAAGTTCAATACTACGATTTCAACAATCAGCCAGGTGATCGGATCTGCTTCGAGAGGTTTTCTCGCCGAAGCAAAGATCCCTTACGAATCAGGTCTTCGTCCTAATCAGGTTGCCCGCATACAGATCCAGGATTATACTTCATCAAAAGCTATCACGGTTCCATTGAATACTGTGCAGACAGATGAGAAAGGAAAATATGTATTCGTAGCAATGGAAGAGAACGGCAAGCGAATTGCGAGAAAAAAAATCGTCGTACTTGGTGAGATGTACAACGATGTAATTGAGATCCGCACAGGATTACAGGAAGGTGACCTGGTCGTTACCGAAGGTTTTCAGGACCTGTATGAAGGCCAGCTGCTCACCACCAATGTTAAATAATTAAGAACAACCCCCGTATCAAAGAAAGGATTTTGTAGTGAGGGAAGATTCCTCCGATGCGAAAGAAGACGGATTTTTTAAGATGATATAAACCCACTGTATGAGTATTCAGGATAATATTAAGCACAAAATAAAAGAATTCAAACCAACAAGCTGGTCGATCAACAACAAGACCTCGATCTACCTGCTGATGATTTTTGTCAGTTTTGCAGGGATTTATCAGTTTGTTACGCTGCCCAAGGAGAACTATCCTGATATCGTCATTCCAACCATTTATGTGCAAACGCTGTACGTGGGGAACTCACCACGCGACATGGAGAATCTGGTGACACAGCCTATAGAAAAGCAGATCAAATCCATTACAGGTGCTAAGATCACAAAAACTACCAGTACTTCCCTGCAGGATTTTTCAGCGATCATGGTGGAATTTGATACAGACGTAAAAGTTGATATCGCTTTGCAGAAAGTGCGCGATGCAGTCGATAAAGCCGGCACTGATCTACCCAATGATCTTACTGAAGAACCCAAAGTGATGGAAGTGAGTTTTTCCGATATGCCGATTATGTTCGTCAATATCAGTGGCGAATATGATATGGTCCGACTTAAAAAGTATGCTGATGACATGCAGGACCGCATTGAAGATCTTTCACAGATCAATAGGGTTGACATCGTGGGTGCACCGGAAAGGGAATTCCAGATCAACGTGGATAATTATAAAATGCAAAGCTCGAAGATCACCTTCGACGACATTGCAAATGCTGTTGCGCGTGAAAACGCAGATATCTCCGGAGGTTTGCTGGAAGTAGGTTCCATGAAGCGTTCGCTTCAACTAAAAGGACAATTCAAAACTGCTTATGATCTGGAAAAAGTGATTGTTCGCAATACAGACGGAGCTCCGATTTATTTGCGGGATATAGCAGAAATTAAGGACACGGTACATGAAAGAGAAAGCTATGCACGGCTCGATAATAAAAATGTAATTACACTCAGCATCATCAAACGTGCAGGGGAGAATTTGATTGAAACTTCCGACGCAGTTAAAGCAACGGTCGATAGAATGCAAACTTCACAAGTACTCCCACCAAATTTGACAGTGAAGGTGACTGGAGATACCAGCGTTCGTACCAGAACTTCTTTTAATGAATTGGTGAATTCTATAGTCATTGGATTTATCCTGGTATTGCTGATCCTCATGTTCTTCATGGGCGTTACCAATGCATTTTTTGTCGCACTGTCTGTTCCCTTAAGCATGTTTGTTGCATTCCTGTTCCTGCCCATCGCGGATCTTATTGTAGGTTCTCACGTGACACTCAACTTCATGGTGTTGTTTGCACTGCTGTTTGGGTTGGGTATTATCGTTGACGATGCGATTGTGGTAATTGAAAACACGCACCGGATATTTTCCGAAGGACATGGCCGCATTAATTCGTCGGTAGCGGCGAAGATCGCTGCAGGAGAGGTATTCATTCCGGTGCTTGCGGGAACATTAACAACCCTTGCTCCATTTGTTCCGCTATTGTTCTGGCCCGGTATCATTGGAAAGTTTATGATCTTCCTTCCGACGATGCTGATCTTCACACTCGCTGCTTCGCTGATCGTAGCGTTTATCATGAACCCTGTTTTTGCCGTTGATTTCATGAACCATGAAGAAAACGTCAGCAAAAGAAAAAGCGATATTTTCAGAAAGCCCGGGTTCTGGATCGTATTGATAGTGGGTATTGCACTCGACGTCACTGGATACACTTTCCTCGGCAACCTGCTATTATTCCTTCTGATCTGTGTACTGTTGAATCGCTATGTACTCGAAGGACTCATCAAAGGATTTCAGCGTACAGCATTGCCCGCTTTGATGAATCAGTACGAAAAGTTGCTGCGGTGGGCCGTGAAAGGATGGAGACCCGTTTACCTTTTTATTGGAACAATTCTCGTGTTTTTATTGTCTCTGTTCATCTTTATGACTTCTGTAAAATCAGGACGCGTTCCGATCGTGTTCTTTCCAGGCGGTGAGCCGAATTTTATTTTCGTATACCTCAAGATGCCTGTTGGTACCAATGTAGATTATACGGATTCAATTACGAATAGTTTGGAGTCGAGAGTATACGATGTACTGGACATGGAGAACGGTAAAAAGAATCCGCTTGTTGAAAGTGTTATTTCAAATGTGGCAGTTGGCGCAGGAGACCCGATGAGCGGTGACCGCAGTACAAGAGCAGAACTAGGACGTATTCAGATATCGTTCGTTTCTTATGAAGACAGACATGGCAAATCAACTTCACCATACCTTGATTCCATACGTAATATCGTTCGTGGTATTCCGGGTGCGGAAATCTCGGTGAACAAAGAACAGGGTGGTCCGCCAACGCAACCACCTATCAACATAGAAGTGTCCAGTGAAAATTTCGACGACCTCACTAAAACAGCAGTGTCGCTTAAAAATTATCTGGATTCTGCTCAGGTCCCCGGCATAGAGGAATTGAAAATGGACGTGGATCTGCACAACCCGGAAATATTGTTGACGATTGACAGGGAAAGAGCTCTAATAGAAGGTGTATCTACAGGTCAGATAGGGATGCAACTAAGAACAGCGTTGTTTGGAAGGGAGATTTCAAAGATCAAGGATGACGAAGATGAATACAAGATCCAGTTGCGGAACCAGGATATCCAGCGTAACAGTCTCGCAGATCTGTTAAACATGAAGATCATCTTCAGAGATATGGCTGGTGGTGGCGCTGTGAAACAAATTCCAATCAGCTCATTGGCAAAAGTAGATTATACAAGTACGGTGGGTAGTGTGAAAAGAAAAGACATGAAGCGGGTGATCACACTCAGCTCGAATGTTTTATCAGGCTTTACTCCGACAGCAGTGAATGCTGAGTTGGCAAATGTGATCGCAGATTTTCGTAGCAAACCACCCGATGTATCGATTGCACAAACAGGAGAGGGTGAACAACAGGCTGAAACATTCGGATTCTTATTGAAGGCACTCGTCATTGCCCTGATGTTGATCCTCTTTATCCTGGTATTGCAGTTCAACTCAGTAAGCAAGCCCGTTATCATCCTGTCGGAAATTGTATTCAGTATCATTGGTGTTTTCCTTGGATTTTCTTTAACGGGAATGACAGTATCTATTGTAATGACAGGTATCGGTATCGTCGGACTTGCAGGTATCGTGGTGAAGAACGGTATTTTGGTTATTGAGTTTGCTGATGAATTAAGGAGCCGCGGTGTGAAGACCAGAGAGGCAGTTGTGCAAGCCGGAAAAATCAGGATCATTCCTGTATTGCTTACGGCAATCGCCGCGATCCTTGCATTGATCCCGCTCGCAATTGGTTTTAATATCAATTTTATTACTTTGTTTTCTGACCTCGACCCGAAGATCTTCTTTGGCGGCGACAATGCTGTGTTCTGGAATCCATTATCATGGACGATCATCTTTGGACTTTCATTCGCATTTTTCATGACGTTGGTGATAGTACCTGCGATGTACCTGATTGCTGAACGTCTTAGAAGACCTATGCGCAGGATGTATGGTGGGAAATGGATCTCGATCATGGGTATTCCGCCGCTGACACTCATCTTCATTCCGCTTATGGTCGCAACAATGATCAAACATGGTTTTGAAGTGAGAAGAAGAAGAAGAAAACTGGAAGGCGAAGCGGTGAATGAAAAGTTTATCGGCAGCTGGCTTTGATTTTAGATTTCCGATTTTAGATTTAATAAAAAAGGCGCAGAGGAAAACCCTTTGCGCCTTTTGTATTCTACTTTGCGTCTTTGCGTGAAATATCCTAAAATGTTTTTTTAGAAACGCTTTTTCCATCGGCATCAACTTCCATAACCGGATAACCCAGTCGCTGAAGTGAAGGCCAGATCCGTGCTTTATCTCCCACCAGCAAAATATTCATTTGCTCGGGTTTCACCCATTTGGAAGCAAGTGCATCAATTTCTTTCTTTGTGATATTTTTCAGGATCTTACTTTGTTGTTCCACGTAATTTGCAGGAAGATTATAATCCAAAATCCGCGCGATAAAGCCTGCTTTTTGAATTCCTGTTTCATAACGGAGCGCATCACGCTGTCCTATCGCATTCTTCAGGAACATTACTTCTTCATCAGTAATTCCATTTACAGCATAATTTTTCAGATCCTGCATCACTTCGATTACGGCGCTGTCTGTTGCATCCGCCCGTATCCCGGAGCTGAATTCGAATTCTCCACTATATTCATCAGCGTTGAAAGTAGTACGTGCACCATAGGTCCAGCCTTTGTCTTCACGAAGGTTGATATTCACCCGGCCATTGAAACCACCACCCAATGCAAAATTCATTAAGGTGCTTTTAAAGTATTCACCAGTCGCATCATACTTCAATCCGGTCGGGTAACCGATACGGAATTCCGTTTGTGCAGCCTTAGGAACATCCACCACGTATACTTTTGTTTTGTCGATCGGCTTCGGCTTTGCATCAACAGATGGAACATCTACTTTCTTATTGGGAAGTTTATTGAGGAAGGCAAGCTTAGGAACAATTTCTGCCTGCGTGATATCTCCCACCACCACTACTTTCACTTTGCGTGAAGTCATGTTGTTCTGGTAATACTTTTCGATATCAGACAGAGTCATGTTTTTGATCGTGTACTCACTTCCACTTGGATCCATGGCAAGAATATGGCCTTCACCATAATTCATTTTCGCGAACACCGCATCTGCTACTGCAGCGGGCTGTGTTTTAGCCTGCTTTAAACCTTCCAATGTTTGCTTCTGATTCCGGTTGAATGCATCCTGTGTGAATTTCGGATTGAAGATCCTTTCATTAAGTAGTGCCAGGGTTCTGTCGATATTCTTCTTTAACGATTGCACATTAAAGTTGATCCCGTCTAATGAACTGTTCACTGAGATAGAACTTCCCAGTTTTTGTAGTTCCACCGCAATTTGTTCTGCTGTATAATTTTTTGTGTCATCATTCATCATACTGGCAAAGAACCGCGAAAGCCCGATTTTAGAAGTATCCTTTGACTGCAGCAGGTGCCCACCCGGAATTGTCACCGTCATTGTAACGATTGGTAATTCTGAATTTTGTGTGCCGATCATGCGGATACCGTTGGGAAGATCTTTCCTCCAGAATGCCGGAACTTTTACCAACGGATTTTTTCCGTTACCCGGAATTGTTTTTCTTACAAAAACATCCGTAGGCTTTGTATAACGTAAGCCTGAATATCCGTAATCAGGTGAAGTGTATTTTGTTGAATCGATGGTGTAATTGTTTTCTTTTACAATCATCTTTTCCTGGCCTTTGGGTAACACACTTAAAACAACACAATGTTTGTTCTTGATGTATTGATTGTAAACCCGCAGGACGTCTTCCTTTGTTACTGCATTGAACATCTTGATCAGGTCGCTGATCTTATTGGGATTTCCCGTGAAAGTCTGGAAAGCGGCCAGTTGCGAAACTTTTCCCGCCACACTTTGCAGTCCGTTGATCTGCTGCGCTTCTACACCTCCTTTGAATTTGGCAACATCTTCATCAGTAACTCCCCGTAACTCGAAAGAGTCAAGAATGGATCTTACGAGTTTTTCCATATCTGCCAGATTTTTTCCGGGCATCGGCACAACCGTGAAATTAAATTCACCGGCGAGTTCTGATAACTGACTGCTCGCATTGGCCTGGTACGCAAGTTGTTTTTTTACAAGTTGCTGGTACATCAGTGAGGTTCTTCCCTGTCCAAGCACCTGCGCAAGGCATTGCAATGCAGCCATGTCAGGATGATAATTAGGGACGGTTGGAAACACCATTGACAGCAAAGGAAGTCGTGCGTAGTTGTCGGTATACGAAACGTAGCGATCGGTTTCAATTATAACCGGTGGAACTTTTACAGGAGCGACTTCCGGACCTCTTGGAATGGAACCAAAATATTTTTCAACAAGTTTGACAACTTCTGCAGTTTGTACATCACCACCAACGGTGATTGTTGAATTATTGGGACCGTACCAGCGAAGGAAGAAATTCTTCAGATCATTTGCATCAACGCGGTTCAGATCTTCCACATAGCCGATCGTCAGCCATGAATAAGGGTGACCATAAGGATAAAGATTTTTTGCTGCAGTTTCACCTACAAGACCGTAAGGACGGTTATCATAATTCTGACCTCTTTCATTTTTTACAGTTGACCGTTGAACTTCAAATTTCTTCTGTGTTACTGCATCCAAAAGAAAACCCATGCGATCCGCTTCAAGCCACAACATTTTTTCCAGCTGATTGCTCGGAACAGTTTCATAATAATTGGTTCTGTCACGATTGGTCGAACCATTCAATGTACCACCTGCATCCGTAACGATTTTGAAATGTTGTTCATCAGCGACATTATCACTTCCCTGGAACATCATGTGTTCAAAAAAGTGGGCAAACCCTGATTTCCCGATCTCCTCTCTTGCAGAACCTACGTGATAAGTGACGTCCACATGAATGATGGGATCGCTATGGTCTTCATGTACGATCAATGTGAGACCGTTCGATAATTGATATTTTTCATAAGGAATCACCAGCTCTGATCCTGATTTGGTAACTTTTTCAATAAGCCGGGTCTGTGCCTGTGTTGCAAGAGCAAACAACTGCAACAAGGCGCAAAATGGGATTATCTTGTTTTTTAACATAATTGTTTTTATTTGTTGGACAGGCAATTTACGGCATCTCGCGCTCTCAGACTTACCATTTATAAATTTACCGACGGTCGCGTTTTGCTTTTGTTACTACCTTTCCACAAAATCAAGGGATGAGAACAAATCATGAAATAGATTACCGCATTCATGGCGAAGAAATGCAATATGTTGAGGTTGAACTTGACCCCATGGAAACAGCGATTGCAGAAAGCGGATCATTTATGATGATGGAAGAAGGCATTGAGATGCAAACCATTTTCGGAGACGGGTCCCAAGCTAACCAGGGGTTTTTGGGAAAAATCATGTCGGCGGGTAAGAGGTTATTGACCGGCGAGAGTCTTTTCATGACAGCGTTTACAAATATAGGTTCAGGTAAAAAGAAGGTAAGTTTCGCTTCGCCCTATCCCGGTAAGATCATCGCACTCGATTTATTGGAATCAGGAGGCAAAATGGTATGTCAGAAAGATTCTTTTTTGTGTGCTGCAAAAGGTGTTACTGTCGGGATTGAATTCCAGCGAAAATTGGGCACAGGATTATTTGGTGGTGAAGGATTCATCATGCAAAAGCTGGAAGGTGACGGACTTGCATTCGTTCACGCAGGCGGACATGTAACAGAAAAAACGCTTCAGTCCGGACAAATTTTGAAAGTAGATACAGGTTGTATCGTTGCCTATACGCCGACCATTGATTATGATATCCAGTTTGTGGGGGGAATAAAAAATACCCTGTTTGGAGGGGAGGGATTGTTCTTTGCAACTTTGCGCGGCCCGGGAAAAGTCTGGTTGCAAACATTACCCATCAGCAGGCTCGCAAGCCGTATCCTTTCTTATGGATCATTCAGAAGGAAAGAAGAAGGCAGTATCCTGGGAGGATTGGGAAATACGCTGGATGGAGATGGATGGTGAGAGATTTTAGATTTGCGATTTTAGATTTCACTGCGCTTTTGCATTCTTTTGCATCTTTGCATGAAACCAAATCTAAATCGCAAATCTAAAATCTGCAATTAGTTTCTGCTGCTAAGTTTAGATAACAACCGCAATATTTCGATATACAACCAAACGATCGTTACCATCAATCCCAGCGATCCGTACCACTCCATATATTTCGGCGCGCCCATCGCCGCACCTCTTTCGATCATATCAAAGTCAAGCAACAAATTCAGCGAAGCGATCCCAACTACCAACAAGGAAAAAAGAATTCCCCAGCTGGTATTTTCATGTATGAGGGGCATCTGAATACCAAACATTCCAAGCACAAATGAAAGAAGATAAAAAATCGCGATTCCTGCGGTTGCCATAAAAATAATGCTCCGTAGTTTTTGTGTGACTTTAATCACACGGAAATGATACAAAGCATACATAGCAATAACGACCCCAAATGTTAGTCCAACAGCCTGCATCACAATGTTGGGAGCAACTTTTGCAAAAGCATCATTGTAATAGGCAGAAATTCCACCTACGAATGCGCCTTCCAATAGCGCATAGACGGGAGCAAGGAAAGAAGACCATTGTGGTTTGAATGCTGCAATGATTACAACTATTAAACCACCAATGGCGCCGGCGAGTATCCAGCCTCCGATAGATTTTCCTTCAGCCGCTGCTTTCCATACAAAAGATGCGGAAGCAAGCAACAACAAGAACATGATTCCGAATTTATTCAATGTTCCGGTAACCGTCATACCAGAACCGTCACTGATTGGAATAGTTTGTTGAAATGTTTTTTCGTTTAGTGCAGGATTTCCCGATTTTTCCAGCCAAGCCATATTAATTGTTTTAATTAAAATTACATGTTATGTACGATGTACGATGTTTGATGTGCGATGTAAAGTAATTCGACAATAAATATCGTACATCGTACATCGTACACCGTACATTTTTTGAATTTATAGTTTATCAAGATTTAATAAAACCGTTTTGATCTCAGAGAATTTGGTCCAGGGAATAAAATGATTCCCTCCCGGTAACATCACTGTATATATTGTCGTGTTTTTAAGCAACTTCGTTGCATA
>DATLDA010000362.1:0-20949 GCA_035526135.1 Flavitalea sp. | reverse complement strand
CAATTTCTTCCAATGAAAGTGAACAGTTCTGGTGTAATGCCAATCATCTTTGCACAGGCGATCATGTTCCTTCCAACTTTATTATCCAATTTTGAAACAACAAGGGGACTTGCCCGGATTTTCGGCGACCATAGCAATTTCTGGTACATGATTATCTATGCCATTATGGTAATCGGTTTTACATTTCTGTACACTGCACTTATATTCAATCCCAAACAAATTGCAGACGATCTGAAACGCAATAACGGATTTATTCCCGGCGTTAAACCCGGTCAACCTACCGCCGATTATATAGGTTCTGTGATGGATAAGATCACTTTGCCAGGTGCAATCCTGCTGGCGATCGTTGGTATTCTTCCCGGATTTGCGCAAAGATTAGGTGTATCACAGGGTTTTTCTTCCTTCTTCGGAGGTACTTCCCTTTTGATCATGGTAGGTGTAATTCTTGATACTTTACAACAGATCGAAACACAATTGCTCATGAGGCAATACGACGGATTGATGAAGAGTGGCCGGATCCAGGGAAGGCAAACAGTGACACCCGCCTCCATGTAAATTTTTTTCATAATTTGCATTCTAAACCTGACTGGCACTCTGCTTGTCAGGTTTTCTTTTAGACAATCGGAAAATGGTTCATTTTAAAACAGATAAAGAAATTGAAGTGATGCGTGCCAATGCTCTCCTGGTAGGGCAGACCATTGCAGCTGTTGCTGCGCGCATTCAGCCTGGCATTACTACAGGCGAACTAAATAAAATTGCAGAAGATTTTATAACTGACCACGGCGGCACCCCGTCATTTAAAAATTACAAGGGTTATCCATTTGCTACATGTATTTCAGTGAACGATGCCGTTGTGCACGGCTTTCCGAATGGCAAAGAATTGAAAGCTGGTGATATCATTTCAGTGGATGTGGGAGTATTTAAAGACGGATACCACGGAGATAGCGCTTATACCTTTGCGATAGGAGAAGTACCGCAGGAAATACTTGAATTGATGAAAGTTACCAAACAGTCGTTATATAAAGGAATAGAAAAGGCGGTAGCGGGTAACCGGGTGGGGGACGTATCGTTTGCTATCCAGGATTTGTGCGAAAAGCAACACCGTTTTGGTGTAGTTCGTGAACTGGTCGGTCATGGATTGGGTAAACACCTTCATGAAGACCCGCAGGTTCCGAATTACGGACGCAGAGGCAGCGGCGCCAAGATGCAACATGGAATGGTGATAGCAATAGAACCCATGGTAAATCTCGGGGTTAAAGACGTTTGGTATGATGAAGACGGATGGACTGTAAGAACCAGAGATGGAAAGGTTTCCGCGCACTATGAGCATACGGTATGCATTCGCAAAGGAAAAGCGGATGTTCTTTCTTCTTTCGATGATGTCGAAAAAGCAGAAAAAGGAAACCCCTATCTCAACTCGACTTATTTGAACTAAAAATTAAAAATTAAAAATTCAAAATGCAAAAAGGAGATCTTAGTATCATTATTCTCTTTTTTAATTTTTAATTTTTCATTTAACAGCATGACACAAAAAACCCTCGCTGTCATAGGCGGCGGTGCAGCTGGTTTCTTCTGTGCGGTGAATGCTGCGAGGCTAGATCCTTCACTCGAAGTGATTGTTTTTGAAAAGACTTCCAAATTACTTTCTAAAGTCAGGATATCAGGTGGTGGCAGGTGTAATGTTACCCATGCGTGCTTTGACATTGCAGAGATGTCGCTCAAATACCCCCGAGGCAGGAATTTTATAAGAAAATCTTTTTACCATTTCTTTACTTCAGATACAATCGAATGGTTTACTTCGAGAGGAGTTCCATTGAAAGAAGAAGCTGACGGCAGGATGTTTCCTGAAACCGATTCATCAGCAACCATTATTGAATGCCTGCTCGCCGAAGCGAATCATTATAAAGTCTCCATCAGGATGAACAGAGAAGTTGTGCGCGTTGAAAAAAAAGATGCAGGCTGGATAGTGCAATTTCGAAATGAAGAACGGATTTATGCCGATGTGCTTTGCATAGCGTGTGGAGGTTATGCAAAAGATGCCCAATTCGAATGGCTCACTTCCTTAGGCCATAATTATGAAAGTCCGGTTCCATCGTTATTCACGTTCAACATACCGGGCAATAATATTAATTCACTCATGGGAATTTCTGTTGCCGGTATAAAAGTGAAAATAGCTGGAACAAAACTGGAAGAGTCAGGCCCTGTATTGATCACACATTGGGGCCTGAGCGGTCCGGTAATCCTTCGCCTTAGCGCATGGGGGGCAAAAGAACTTGCAAAAAAAGATTACCGGTTCCTGCTGCAAATAAACTGGGTCCCTTCTCTTCACCAGCAATCAATGCAGGAAACGTTACAACAAAGGCGAACAGATTTCCCTTCACACAGTTTGTTTGAAAAAAATCCCTTTTTACTGCCGGCAAGATTATGGGAATATATTTTGCAACAAAGTGAAATCAAACCGGGCACACGATGGGCCGATCTTTCTTCGTCAGGCTTGAATAAATTAGCCAAGTTCCTTTGTAATCATGAATTGGAAGTGAGGGGAAAAACAACTTACAAAGAAGAATTTGTTACGGCCGGTGGTATTGTTCTTTCAGAGATCGACGCAAACACGATGCGCAGTAAACTTCATTCCAATCTTTTTTTTGCCGGAGAAATTCTGGATGTTGATGGCATTACGGGTGGTTTTAATTTTCAGCATGCATGGACGAGCGGATGGGTTGCAGCCAATGCCATTCACAAATACATGAAATCCGGATCCAAAACTTAAGACTATTCCGGTTCAGTATTCTAAATACAAAAAATTTTCCCCCTATTGTACAACGAATTTAAGTGTCTGCTGAAAGTTGACGCCTTTGATTTGTAACAAATAAAGGCCTGAACTAAGTTGCATGGTTGAAAGTTTCAGATCCTGCGCGCCGGATTCAATATCTCCAGTTATCACTCGCTGTCCCAATAAATTCACTATGCTGAAGTGCATTTTCTTTTTTAATGGGTTGTCGAATTTTACATAAAGTTGATTTTTTACCGGGCTGCCAACGTAACGTATACCCTCTTTATCCTTTGCAACAACTTTTCGGATTGCAGAATAAAATTCCTTTCCATTTTCGTTCACAACTTTAATCCTGTAATAATTATTCCCGGAAATAGGGTGGTCGTCAAGGTAGTTATACATCTGAGGACCACTCATGTTTTTGCAACTTATATCGGCAAGGTTTGTGAAATGGATCCCATTACTGCTTTTCTCAATTGCAAAATGATCGCAATCATCCGGTTCTTCAACATTCCAGGTTAACTTGTTTCCGTTGTTTGCAGGTTGTACCGAAAAAGAAGTAATTGTTACTGGAAGTACAAATCCGGTGGTCATTATAAAACTTTTATTTGAAATGAGTGTGGATTCCACGCCCGCGTCGGTTACCCTGAAGCCGTTGAAAGTGATGGTGACCTGGTTTGCGCCTCCATCCGTTACATCAATCATCCCATATTGTCCATATGTTGCATCGGGATTCGTAAATTTTCCTTCACTATAAGTGCCTCCTTTATTTGATCCATTTTGATTTAATGCTGCGGCAGGGAAAACAGGATATTTTTTGGGATTATCTTTTAATGTGCTGAAATCATGATTGGTCCCGTTGTCTAAAGCCAGCATATGGGAATCGCCGCTTATGATAAACATATTTTTTATAGCACTTGCCTTAAAAAAATTTGATAATTCCTCTCTCTCCGCAATGAATCCTCCCCAATTATCGGGGCGGTCTCCACCGAAAGTAACCGAGCTCACCCAGGCAATGATCAGGTTTCTGTCTCGTGCATAAATGCATTGGTCTTTGAACCATTGTTTCTGAAGAGTTCCCATCATACTTAATGAGGGATCAACACTGAGATCATTACCCAGTCCCCGTACGGAGCGAAGGTCCGTCATGATAAAATGTATCCTTCCAACTGTAAATGAATGATAAATGGGTTCATCACCGGAACCTGCGGCGAGTGGATAATGCGGTACATATTCGCGGTAGGCACGCCGTGCATTTGCGCGACCCGCTGCTGTTGAATCGCTATTATTCCCTGAAAAATCATGATCATCCCACGTGTACGCAAACGGGTATTTCAGCAAAAAATTTCTGGAAGGAGCTTGCGATAACATATTCGTTTCATAAGGAGTTCTGTGCACATTTATATTGGTGGCAGAATTCGGATTGGCATAATGAAAATCACCGCTCACAATAAAAATAAAGGGATCTTTTTCTGCCATTCGGTCGTATACAGGATGATTCGAATTCATTGCGCAACTTCCTGTTACAATACGGAACGAAAACATTCGCGGTCCTGCTGTACGAAACCTTCCGATATCATCAGAAGAATTGTCAAGCACGTCATCTGCCTCCACTCCGTAGTAATAGGTTGTATTCGCAGTGAGTCCTGAAATGCTTAATGGCGCCATCAAATTGTTGGATGCATCTGCAGTAGCATATGGGCCATAAATTGGTGAAGATAAATCAGGGGAAGTACTTACCACAAGACGAGCCTGATCGGTAGGCAAAGTCATTTTTGCATTTACTCTGGCCGAAGATGAAGTAATTGCGCCAGACCACAAATAGACAACTTCATTTTGAGCATTCGCAAAAAATGAAATTAAAAGGATGCACGCGGACAGAATAAAATTTGAAGTCGATTTTTTCCAGTTGAATACATTGCGCGCAAAAGTCAGGGAGGTAGGAAGGAGTAAAGGGGTTCCCATAAAAGCACATTTTGGTGATGTAATAGTTGCCCGGGTCTTTACCGGGATTTTCAAAAAAATATCAACAGAGTAGGAATTGTGAAACGTCTTTTATAGATACGCCGATTAATAAGTCGTTGCGGTTAAAGGAAATTTACATAATTTTTTTTACCATTCATCAAATTGTAAAAAAGTTGCACCTGGTTTACACCGATTCCCTGGTAAATGGATTTTGTAAAGCGGGAGGGCTGACTGGAATTTGGGTAATTGAATGAATTTCCCAGGACATCTCTAATTAACTCCCTAACAGTCTGTCATTTTCTGCAATTTGGACTATCTTTGCAACCCCGAATAAAAACCATCGGGATAAGTTTTATGTCAGAAAACAATATTGTTAACCAAAACGCTGAATTACAGGAGTCTGCTGCAGTGGCAGAGGCTACAGCGATACCAAAGGGACCTGCACCAAAGCTTCAGGACCAGTCGGGGGCACATGATGATTTCGATTGGACAATTGACAAACGAAACGTAGCTGCGTATACCAAAGAGGAGAAAGAGAAATACGACAACGTTTACGAAGGAACTTTCAAAGCCGTGACAGACGGCGAACTTGTTAAAGGCCTGGTAGTCGCGCTTACAAAAACAGATGTAGTCATCAACATCGGATTTAAAAGTGACGGACTTGTATCCTTAAATGAATTCCGTGACCTGCAGAACCTGAAAATTGGGGATGAAGTGGAAGTGATGGTAATCGAAAAAGAAGACAGGGAAGGACACTTGAACCTAAGCCGTAAGCAGGCGCGTATCACCAGAGCCTGGGAACGTATTGTTGAGGTTCATAAAACCGGCGAGGTCATTACAGGAACGGTTACATCCAAAACGAAGGGCGGTCTGATTGTCGATGTATTTGGTATGGAAACATTCCTGCCAGGTTCACAGATAGACGTCAAACCTGTAACAGATTATGATCAGTTTGTTGGAAAAACGATGGAATTCAAGGTGGTGAAGATCAATGAAGCCATTAAGAATGCTGTGGTATCGCATAAAGCACTTATCGAAAGTGATATTGAAGCACAACGTGCAGAGATCATGAGTAAACTCGAAAGAGGCCAGGTGCTCGAGGGTACTATCAAAAACATTACAGATTTCGGTGCGTTCATGGATCTTGGTGGTCTGGACGGACTGTTATATATCACTGATATCAGCTGGGGACGGATCAGTCATCCAAGTGAAGTATTGAAACTGGATCAGAAATTGAAAGTGGTAGTGCTTGATTTTGACGATGAGAAAAAACGTATCAGCCTCGGTTTAAAACAATTGACGCCTCACCCATGGGATATTCTTCCTGAAAACGTTCATGAAGGATCCGTCGTGAAAGGAAAAGTTGTGAATATAGAAGATTATGGTGCATTCCTGGAGATCCTTCCGGGCGTGGAAGGATTGGTACACGTAAGTGAGATCACCTGGGCAAATACGCCGATAAACGCCAAAGAGTTTTTCAAACTTCAGGATGAACATGCTGCAAAAATCGTAACGCTTGATAAGGGCAGCCGGAAAATGAGTTTGTCGATCAAGCAAATGAGTGAAGATCCCTGGAGCACGATTGAAACGAAATTCCCGGAAAACAGCAGGCACAATGGTTTGGTGAAAAACATTACTCCATATGGAGTATTTGTCGAACTATCACCCGGCATTGGAGGTATGATCCATATCAGCGACCTGAGCTGGTTGAAACGATTCAATCATCCATCAGAATATACCAAAGTGGGTAGCCACATCGACATTATCATTCTGGGAATTGATAAGGATAATCGCAAGCTGCAACTCGGTCATAAACAACTGGAAGAAGATCCCTGGAATACATTGCAGGATACTTTCGCCATCGGAACTGTTCACGAAGGAACTGTTACGCGAAGGGATGATAAGGGTGCTATGGTTCAATTACAATACGGCCTTGAAGGATTTGCGCCGAACAGGCACCTTTCGAAAGAAGATGGGAAAGCGATCTCAGCAGATGAAACTGCACCTTTCATGGTAATTGAATTCGATCGTAATGAAAAGCGGATTGTGATTTCTCATACGCGTATCTGGGAACAGGCAAAAGTCGAGGAAAAAGAAGCAGCTAAAAAAGAAGCAAAAACTGAAGCTGATAAAACACGGAAAACTGTAAAAACACTTCAGGGCAAAGTAGAGAAAGCAACGCTTGGTGACCTGGGTGCATTGGCACAGATCAAAGAAAAATTACAGGAAGAAGAGAAGCAGGGAGGTCCAACAGACGAGAAGGAATCGTAAATTATAAATGCAAAATCAAAAACGAAAAGGGGTCCTTGAAATTCAAGGACCCTTTTTTAATTTTCAATTTTTAATTTTGAATTAAAATAATTTCTGAATATCGTTGAATTTTTCTTCATCAAATTCATCGAGTGAATTCAAAACAACATCTGCAACAGACCAGCGCGCATCTTTTCTGAAAACAGGATCGGGCACAGCAATGCATTTCATCCGGGCTGCTTTCGCTGCTATCACTCCGTTTAATGAATCTTCAAACACGAGGCATTCCAAAGGCGAAACTGACATTTGTTTTGCGCAATCAAGAAAAACCTGCGGATGCGGCTTTCCGTAAGTAAGATCCTCTGCAGATGCGATTGCATTGAGATGTTGCCGGATGTTCAATTTTGTGGCAACAACTTCGATCAGTGCCACTGGCGAAGAACTGGCCAGCCCGATTTTCATTTCTTTATTAGTGAAAAAATTGAACAAATAATCTACCCCTGACATTCCTTTTCCGTTGGCTCCGATTTTTTCCAGCGCTTTAGAAACGATCGTGGATTCGGCCTGGCCTGAATAAATGGGATCGATCCCGAAATGTGTAAACCATAAGTCCACCCACTCTTTCGTACGCAGGCCCGTTGAACTGTGGTATTGTTCATCCGTTAATTCGGCGTTGAATTGTTCCAGTGTTTCTTTTCCGGATTCCTGCCAGAAAGGTTCAGAGTCAATCAGCAGCCCATCCATATCAAAAATAACAGCCTTGATTTTCATGATTCAAAGATAATTTGGAAATATAAATAGCTGCAATTGCTTAAATTCGATATCCATTGCAGGATCAAAACCAACCGTATGAGTTTTTTTGAAAGGCTTAAAAATGTTAAGCTGGTCAGAAAGATCGTATATGCTCTTGTAGGATTTATTTCTTATCCGGCACTTACGCTTTTTAACCGGCTGAAAATCTCGGGAACGGAACACATCAGCAATCTTCCCAGGAAGAATGTCCTGTTTGTAAGCAATCACCAGACGTACTTTGCAGACGTAATTACTTTCCTTCACATTTTTGCCGCGGTTAAATGGGGTAAAGAAAACAGGCTTGGTATTCCGTACTACCTTTTGAATCCTTTCACCGATGTATATTATGTGGCTGCTGAAGAAACCATGCGAGGCAGCTGGATCAGCAGATTATTCACATTAGGAGGTGCACTAACGGTCAAGCGTACGTGGCGGGCTGAAGGGAGTGAAGTACGTCGCGGTCTCGATCCTTCCGACACCCGCAAAATTACTCGGGCGCTGGAAAGAAACTGGATCATTACTTTCCCGCAGGGTACAACCAAACCATTTGCACCCGGAAGAAAAGGGACAGCACTCATCATCAAAACCAGCAAGCCTGTTGTCATCCCTGTTGTGATTCAGGGATTCTGGCGTGCATTCAATAAAAAAGGTTTGAAGTTTAAGAAAAAAGGAAGCCTGCTCAGTGTTACATTCAAGCCACCGCTGGATATTGATTATGATGCGTCGGGTGAAGTGATAATGGAAAAGATCATGGATGCCATTGAACAGAGTAAGGAATACATGATGAAGGGAGCGCATCACTGGATCACAGAAACTGGTGTAAATGCGAAAGTGATAACCAGTCAATCAGCAATCAGCAGTCAGCAGTCGGCAGTCAGCAGTGAGCTATAATAGTGCGTTATTTCTCTGGAGCATTTTATTTAATTTTCGTTACTCTTGAAAGTATTCAAAGTTGAAAGTTCATTTCTCTTATACCTGACCGCTGACTGCGAGCAGCCGTCAACTAAACAGCGCTTTCAGCTCTGTCGCTTCATCGGGTTTCATTTTACCTCCGAGTATCAAACGAATCTGTCGCCTCCGTAATGCGCCGTCGAATAATTTTTTTTCTTCCTCCGTTTCTACAACCAGCTGGTTTACTTTGAGTGGTTTTCCATTAGGATCAAGGGCAACAAAAGTGAAGTAAGCCTCATTGCTCTTATAACGATAATGCATCAGCGCATCTTCGCCCCATACATTCAAATGTACTTCCATTGACGTGTTGAATGCTCTCGAAACATTCGCTTCTATATGAACAACATTTCCGAGACGGATCGGATTTTCAAATGATATGTTATCGACGGATGCCGTCACCACGGGGGCACCACAGTGCTTCATTGCCGCAAGCGCAGCTGCGATGTCCATCCAATACATTAATCGGCCACCCATAAGGTTTCCGAATGTATTTGTATCATTGGGCAGCACTAGCTCCGTCATATTTACAAAGGAATCGCGGGCGGATTGCGTTTTCGTATTCATTCGGCAAAGATACGGGTAGAGACAGCGAATGCGTACTGGAATGAATGCGCCATCAGATCCGCACATGTTCACAATCAGCAAGAAATGCATCATCTGCATCTGCCCCGATACCCGGTTCATCTGAAACTTCAACCATAAATCCTTTATAGGTGAGTCCTCCTGTAACAGGGTCAACCTTATGTCCGAGCAGACATGTATCCATATCATAAAAATGGATATTCTCGTGGGCCATTGCAAAATGTGCAAAAGCAGTGAGAGCAATACGACTTTCGAGCATCCCTCCCATCATGCAGGGAATATGATGTTTGCTGCAGACATCATTAATTTTCCGCGCCTCTACGATTCCTCCCGATTTTGCAAATTTGATGTTTACATAATCGCACGATTCATTGCGGATCAATCGCAATGCATCGTGGTGATTAAAGACACTTTCATCTGCCATGATCTTTATGGCCGACTGTTTTCTCAGTGCCGGAAGAAGACTGTCGTGCCAATGGCGCATGGGTTGTTCGCAAAATTCGATATTGAATACAGAAAGTTCAAGCAACGCAAAACATGCGTCCTCGTAATTCCATCCCTGATTCGCATCGATCCGCAAAACGATTCCTTCTCCAACCGCATTCCTGATCGCGCGTATCCGCTCAATATCCTCTTTCGCTTGTTTTCCCAGCTTTACTTTTATGATCCCGACTCCTCTTTTTACAAAGTCTTTTGCAGTGACAGCCATTTCATCGGGAGTGCCAATACCAATAGTCAGATCGGTCTCGAGCGATTTCTTCCTTCCTCCAAGCAATTGATATAACGGTTTGCCTTCATGCCTTGCAGCAATATCAAATAATGCCATATCAAAAGCACTTTTGATGGTAGCGTTAAAAGCAGTGAACTCATCCAGTTCTGTCATACGCAGATCAATATCAAGAGGATTTTTTCCCTGCCACACTTTTGCAAAATCCTTTGCCATTTCAAAACAGGTGGCCTGGGTTTCACCCGTGATCATTGGAAAAGCGGAACATTCTCCGACTCCGGTTATCCCTTTCGACGTATGTATCCTTATGAAAGTATTTTGGGCATAGTGCATGGTGCCTGTTGCAATCGTAAAGGGCAACATCGGGATGCTGAACTTCCAGATATCGATATAACTAATGGTCATCGGTACAATTTCACTGCTAAATTAATCAATGCCTGATGCCCTTTATGAATTTGTCATAATGCAAAGTGTTTATAATATTTTTGATCTCTGATGATAAAGCTGGTTAAGTATTTGACAATGTTATTGATGTTGCCCCTGTGCAGCCAATCGCAGGACCTGACCGGAACGTGGGAAGGGACATTTGTAAAAGGGACAACTGGATTGCATCGGTTGGCCTACATGCGTTGGGAATTGATTGAAGTGGAAGGAAAGATCTATGGCATATTCACTTTATATCCCGACGCTACAAAAACCTCGGATCGGGCCAATGCGATCTATACTTTGGAGGGCAAAAGAAAATCCAGCCGGAATACATTCCTATTGTACAAAGGAAGGACGGTTGAATCAAGGTTACCCGAATCAAATATCAGTTCAGGAAGTATTGTAAAATCTCCACCGGTAGAATCGGAATTCCAGCAATTCAATGTAGCTGTCAATACAAATGATACTACACTTTCCGGAAACTGGTATGTCGAAATGGTACCTCTCAACAGCCGGGAGACAGCCAATGGTTCATTCAGTCTCAAACGCATCTCTCATGAAGTTTCAGACCGTATGTGGTGGCAGAGGAAGGAAAAGCAGATCATTGACAAGTTAAATCAAACGAAAAATAGACCATAGACCATAGACCATAGACCACCGACCACGGACCACCGATATTTTCATGTTAGAACGTTAGTGGTGTGGACTGCACTGGGCTCGAACCAGTGACCCCTACTCTGTCAAAGTAGTGCTCTGAACCAACTGAGCTAGCAGTCCGGGGTTAACAAATATAATAGGAATTAAAAATTTTAAATTAAAAAGTCAAAATCTGATTTTTTTCAATTTTTAATTTTACATTTTTCATTGCCTTCGGCTTAATTCTTTTTTTATTAACGCGAGTTCTCTTCCTGTCTGCCCTTTTACTGAACTATTTTCCTGCGCACGTCGCATCAGGTAAGGAATGACATCCCTGATTGGACCGAAAGGAAGATATTTACTCACACTACACCCCGCCTTGGCAAGATTGAATGTTATGTTATCGCTCATCCCATATAACTGTGAAAAATGCAGGTGGGGATGATTGAGAGGGAGCGAATGTTCTTCCATTTGTTGCGTTGCGTATAGATTACTGTATTCATTATGCGAAGCAACAATAAAAGCTGTTGATTGAATATGTTCGATACAAAAATCTATCGCTGCATTGTAATCAGCATCAGTCGACTGTTTGTCTTTTTGAATGGGTGAAGGATAATCTAAGGCCGCAGCGCGTTTTCTTTCCTTTTCCATATAAGCACCACGAACAAGTTTTACTGCAAGAATGAAATCTTTTGATCCAGCCTCTGTAAAACTTTTTTCAAGAAAAGCGAGCCGGTCGTGTCGGTATAACTGGATCGTATTATACACGACTGCACGGTTCCTGTTGTACCTGGCCATCATTTGCATGGTTAATGCATCAACGGGATCCTGAACCCAGCTTTCTTCAGCATCCACAAGCACGCCGATTTTTTTTGCAGCGGCTGCACCGATGATCCTGCTCATTCTTGCAACGACACGGTCCCATTCCATTTTTTCTTCTTCATTCAAAACCTCTGTATGTACCATTCCTGTATAGCCGCTTTGCTCTCTTGCTGCTGCATCCAGTTTTTGAAGCAGGCCGAAGCGTGCAAAACCGGTTACCTTGATACTCATAAACGGCATGTTGTTTTGCGTGGCAGCATAATTGATGACCCTTATAAACTCGTCACTCGAATGATCAAAATTCTTTTCTCCTTCTTTTCCTTCAACACCGTAATCGAGGATCACCTGCACGCCGTATTGCCGGAGACGGTTCGCCACATTTGTGGTTTCTTCGAGGGTTTCTCCTCCAACAAATTGCCGGAATATCGTGCGACGGATTAAGCCGTTAATGGGTAAACTTATTTTAATTGCCCAGGGAGTAAACAAAGTACCCAATTTCACGAGCGTCCGGTAACTCATACTTGAAAAAAGGAAGTGTGCTTTTTTTAATTCAGCAGTGGATTTGTAAGCAAAGGCATTCTCAGTGTTATCAAAAGAAATGAGCATGAAGTGTGATTATACAAAGATGCAGGTATACAAAAAGCCTGATCGCGTGCAAAAATAATGGAAACAGACCATAGACCACAGAACATAGACCACGGACCACGGATCAGAAATTCATTCTTAAGAATTTTTATTTCTGACAGAATGCGTGTTTGCTGTCTTTGATTTACTGTAATTATATTATTCTGAGCAAGAGAATGAAATTCATTTACTATCGCAAATATGTATTGGTCGGTAGTCTTTCATTCGTGTTGGTCGTCTGTGGTCGGTGGTCGGTGGTCTGTTTATTTGAAACCTAGTTCAGAAGTGATCCAATGCTATTGCAGATTTGTATTGTCGCTGGTTTGTCTTTCGTCTATTTGGAACGGTGTTCAAAAAGTAATCACATCACTCAATGGATCAACGCCTGTTTCCTGCATGCCTGAATTTTGATCGGTGGTCTTTCTTATTTGGATTATACTCGGGGCCGGCACCAATTTGAGCGGGCAAAGGAATTTTTTTTATTTCATCTCCGATCAGTTCCTCGATGCGTTTGAATTTTCCCTGATCTGCAGGATTGATAAAAGTAAGTGCCACGCCGGTAGTTTCAGCTCTCGCCGTTCTACCAACCCGGTGAATATAATCCTCTGCATCACCCGGGACATCATAATTGACAACCAATCCTATTGAATCAATATCAATACCACGCGAAAGTATATCTGTTGCTACAAGTACCTGCAGTTTGCGATTCTTAAATTGCCGCAGCACTTCGTTACGCTGATCCTGTTCAAGATCTGAATGGATTGCTGCCACATTGAAACGCAACTTTAAAAGTTCCTTTTCCAGTTGTTTTACTTTTTCTTTCGTTGAAGAAAAGATCAACACACTGGTTATTTCTTTCCCCTGCAGTAATTCTTTGATCAGGTTGATTTTTTGTTCATTGTATACCAGATAAGCGGCCTGCATAATACCGGCCGCCGGTTTTGATACCGCAATATTGATTTGCTCCGGAGCATTGAGGATCTTCTTCGCCAATGTTCTGATTTTTGGAGGCATGGTAGCAGAGAACATGAGTGTCTGCCGGCGGGCAGGAACAAAGCTGAGGATCTTGTTCAGGTCATCGCTGAATCCCATATCGAGCATTCTATCGGCTTCATCAAGCACCAGGTGTTGAATGGAATCGAACTTAGCATAACCCTGATTCAGGTGAGCAATTAATCTGCCGGGTGTAGCTATGATAATATTAGCTCCCTGCGTGAGTGCTTTCTTCTCCTGTTCGAAAGAAGTACCATCTTTTCCTCCATAGATAGCAATGGCTGTAACGGGTGTAAAATATCCAAATCCCTGCATCGCTTCATCGATCTGTATGGCCAGTTCCCGTGTCGGAACCACGATAAGCGTGTTTACCGTGTGGGTATGATCACGCATGATCTTATTGATCAGGGGTAAAAGATACGCAGCTGTTTTTCCTGTACCCGTCTGGGCACATGCAATGATATCTTTGTTTTGCAAAATAATCGGGATCGCCTGTTGCTGGATCGGGGTCGGCTTTTCAAAGCCCATGGCTGAGAGGCCTTCCATTAGTTCAGCTTCGAACCCCAGGTCATTAAACGTCAAATTGTCTTTTTATATGTACGAAAAGCTGGCTCTGGCCAGTGCTCAAAGGTAACGTATTCCCGCATGTATGCGTATATGGAAGTCTGCTTTCAAATCCACACGTTCCTCACAAGCAGTATCAGGTGGATCACTCCCACAGTTCTTTACATAACTTGCAGTCATGCAGCAATACCTCCGGCTACTCCGGCAGATACTCAATGAAGGGGCCGTCAAATCCGACAGAACAGGCACTGGAACCCGCAGTTGTTTCGGATATCAGATGCGGTTTGATCTGCAGAAAGGGTTTCCGCTCGTGACAACAAAAAAGTGTCATCTGAAAAGTATTGTGTATGAACTCCTCTGGTTTATCCGTGGAGAAACGAACACACAATTTTTGAAAGAGCACGGTGTGAGCATCTGGGATGAATGGGCGGATGAAAATGGTGAACTCGGGCCGGTGTACGGTAAGCAATGGCGGAGGTGGGAAGGTGCCGATGGCCTGGTAGTGGATCAGCTGAGCGATGTGCTCCTTCAATTGAAAACGAATCCTGACAGCAGAAGATTGATTGTGAGTGCCTGGAATGTTCCCGATCTGCCCCGTATGGCATTAATGCCGTGTCATACTATGTTTCAGTTTTATACTTCACCACCTGATCAATCAGGTAAACGGAGCCTAAGCTGTCAGTTATACCAACGGAGCGCGGACGTATTTCTTGGTGTACCTTTTAATATTGCTTCCTATGCATTGCTGACTATGATGATGGCGCAGGTCAGTGATATGCGACCCGGTGACTTTGTGCATACATTCGGTGATGTTCACCTGTACAACAACCACCTGGAACAGGCTTCACTGCAACTTACCAGGCAACCCTTCCCGTTACCTTCCGTAAAGCTGAATCCACAAATCAAAAGTTTATTTGATTTTACATTTGAAGATATAATACTGGAGAACTACCAGCATCACCCACCGATCAAAGCGCCCGTTGCAGTATAAATATTTATTGAAAAATGCACTGCAATAATTGAAAAATATTATTTCATCAATCCGGAAAAGTACGTGATCATCAGTCTTGTTGTGGCAGCCAGCACCAATCATGTCATCGGTAAAAACAACCGGTTGTTATGGCATCTGCCGAACGACCTGAAATTTTTTAAAAACACTACCTGGGGGATGCCGGTTGTGATGGGAAGAAAAACTTTTGAAGCCGTGGGCAAACCACTCACCGGAAGAACGAACATTGTGATAACTCATTCACCAGCATGGCGGGCTGATGGAGTTTCAGTAGCAGGAAATTTTACTGATGCAATTGCAATTGCAGCCGCTACAGACGCTAAGGAAATGTATGTAATCGGAGGGGGAGAGATTTACAGGCAGTCGTTGCCTTTGGCGCATAAAATTTATCTTACCCGCGTGCACACGATCCTTGATGGTGATACATTTTTTCCGGAAATATCCGACGCTACCTGGAAACTCCATTCTTCCATGGATTTTCCATCCGATGAAAAACATGCTTTTTCTTACACCTTTGAGGTGTGGATCAACAATAAAAATGTGAATGTCAGAACTTTTATCTGATGAAGTTGATAAGCTGGCAGAAAAATTCTTCTCTTGTATAATTCCGTTCAATTAGGATTCCGTTACCTGCGATACGTTGCACAGGCGTCAAACGGAAAGGGGCATGGTATTCATTCTCCGTTTGTGTTCGAATTTACACGGCGGGTACTTAATGACAATACCCATGATCTGCTGTTCGATAAAATAGAAATGTTGAGAAAGCAGCTTTTGAAAGACCCAACTTTTCTTATTGTGGATGATTATGGTGCGGGTTCTGTTCACGCTATAGGTAACGAACGACGGATAGCGGACCTTACAAAGTATGCTGCAAAACCAAAAAAAACGGCTCAACTGCTTTTTCGTATCATAAAATATTTTCAGCCTCAACGGATCATTGAACTAGGTACTTCCCTCGGAATATCTGCAGCGTATATTGCGGCAGCTAATCCGGAAGCAACATTCTCTACGATCGAAGGAAGTGCTGACATCGCGCGGAAAGCAAAAAGCAATCTTTCATTGCTTGGATATAACCAGGTAGATGTGATCAATGGCACATTTGATACTGTATTGCCAAAGCTGCTGGAAAATACTGTGGTGGATTGTGTTTTTATCGACGGCAATCATCGGTATGATGCCACCGTTGGATATTTCGATCAGTTGTTGCCTAAAACGCATTCAGGGACGATACTTATTTTCGATGATATTCACTGGAGTAAAGAAATGGAAAAAGCTTGGGAAAAAATCAAAGCCAACCCTGCTGTTACGTGTTCCATTGATCTTTTTTTCGTGGGAATAATATTTTTCAGACATGAAATTAAAATGCCCCAGCACTTTACCATACGGTATCCCTATTTCGGGATTTGTTGATATCCATGAAAGCAATAATTCGAATTCCCTTTCCGTTGAATGGCGTTGATGAAACCGGTATCGGCAATCCGAAGTCGGTAAAAAATTATATCTTCCAATCTGTATTAATTTCCATTATCGTTTAACCATTTCCAAAACTATCACACCCATTATGACGATCGGGGTACTGAAAGAACCATCATATGAGAACAGAGTGTCACTTTTACCAGATGCAGCTGCTTCATTGATTAAAAAAAATATTGTTGTTATCATCGAACAGGATGCCGGCCGGAGGGCTTTTAGCAATGATGAAGATTATGCTGCAGCCGGCGCTGTGATCAAAAGCAGAGACGAAGTAATTTCATCTGCTGATATCATCCTTTCCATTCAGCCACCTGCCGACTCATCCGATCAGAAATTCAATTCAAAAATCCTTATTGGCGTTTACCAACCTTTATTCGATGTGCTCAAAATGAAAGATTGGGCAATAAAAAAAATTACGGCATTCAGCCTGGATATGCTGCCACGTACTACACGCGCACAAAGTATGGATGTATTGAGTTCACAGGCAAATATTGCAGGATATAAGGCGGTGATCCATGCAGCAGATACCTATTGCCGTTACCTTCCGATGTTTATGACAGCTGCGGGCAGCATTGCACCGGCTAAAGTTTTGATACTGGGCGCCGGAGTAGCAGGGCTGCAGGCGATCGCCACGGCTCGAAGGCTGGGAGCGGTTGTTGAAGTTTTTGATACGCGTCCTGCAGTGAAAGAGGAAGTGAACAGCCTTGGTGCCAAATTTATTGAAGTGGAAGGTGCGGCAGATGCTTCCCGTGCTGGTGGATATGCTGTGGAACAAAGCGAAGAATTTATGAAAAGGCAGAAGGATAAAATTGCGGAAAGCATTGCAAAGGCGGATATCGTAATTACTACCGCACAGATACCGGGGAAGAAAGCACCGGTTTTGGTTACTTCTGCCATGATCGATAAAATGAAAAAAGGATCCGTCGTCGTCGATCTTGCCGCAGCCACCGGAGGCAATACAGAATATACAAAAAATGGAGAAGAGGTTATAGTGAATGGTGTGACGATTGTCGGAAATTCAGCGCTGCCCTCGACGATGCCGGCGGATGCGAGCAAACTATACGGAAAAAATGTGCTCAATTTTCTTCAGTTAATTACAGGAAAAGAAGGAGAATTGAATTTGAATTTTGAAGATGACCTGGTGATCGGATGTTGCATCACGCGTGATGGCAGTATCATTAATGAGCGGGTGAAGGCAATCGAAAATTAATCTTAACACATTTATATGAATCAGGTTTTATCGTGGATACAGGCGCACGAACAAATGATTTACATCGTTGCGCTCATGATTTTCCTCGGAATCGAAGTGATCGGAAGAGTGCCTAGTGTTTTGCACACACCGCTGATGAGCGGCGCCAATGCAATTCATGGTGTGGTAATTATTGGTGCCATCATTGTTATGGGCAAAGCGGAAAGCGACAATTACCTGGCATTGATTCTGGGATTTCTTGCAGTGATCCTCGGGACCCTCAACGTGGTGGGAGGATTTGTTGTGACGGACAGAATGCTGGAGATGTTTAAGAAAAAGAAAAATCCTTCACAAAAAAATTGAAATAGTCTGCAAGCCCGGTTCTATCCTGATGTAAAATAACAGTATGTCGATTTCTATTCTTACAATTTGTTATCTCATTGCTTCTATTACGTTCATTCTAGGATTGAAAA
Source organism: Flavitalea sp. (assembly GCA_035526135.1). Taxonomy (GTDB): domain Bacteria; phylum Bacteroidota; class Bacteroidia; order Chitinophagales; family Chitinophagaceae; genus Flavitalea. The sequence continues at coordinate 2,700 of DATLDA010000362.1, read as the reverse complement.
TGCTTTCAAATCCTGCAAATGCCAGACGCGGTAATCTGATTGCTGCCGGTGGAATGGCAATTGCCATTGCCGGAACGATTTTCCTCTATGAAGAAAACGGGAGCCGGCTTCTCAACTATGGCTGGATCTTCGGAGGCTTACTCGTCGGAGCTGTTGTGGGAACAATGGCAGCGAGAAAAGTGAAGATGACAGCAATGCCGGAAATGGTGAGTCTGTTCAATGGAATGGGGGGTGCGTGTGCGGCGTTGATTTCTATTGTTGAATTCAATCACCTTGTCAAATATCCTTTCGATAAAGGATTTAGTTTATATCCGCCTTTATCCGGGATGGGCGCTGATCTCCGCGATGCGATTTATTTTCCCGCATCACAATTGCTGATCATTCTGGTGGGCCTTGTGATCGGATCTGTTTCATTTGCAGGCAGCATGATCGCCTGGGGAAAGCTAAATGGAACGATCAAAGATTATTCATTCAAAGGACAACATATTCTGAACCTGTTTTTTTTATTCGTGATCATTGTGGCATCGGCTTATCTGGTTTTAAATATCAAGGATGGGCTAAATGTTGCCATTTCACTGGACCCGTTGGGACTTGTAATAACACCGATGTCGTGGGTGAATATTATTTTCTATTCTGTATTTACACTGGCGATTATTTATGGCATTCTCTTCGTTTTGCCCATCGGAGGTGCAGATATGCCTGTTGTAATTTCTCTCCTCAATTCATTCACCGGGGTAGCCGCCGCGTGCGGAGGATTTTTATATGATAACAAAGCGATGCTGACGGGCGGAATTCTTGTAGGTGCTGCAGGAACTTTGTTAACCATCCTGATGTGTAAAGCAATGAACCGTTCGCTTACAAACGTTTTGATAGGGTCGTTCGGTGGTAACGCACAAAAAGCAGGCGGTGCAGAAAAGCAACTTCATGGCAATTACAAAGAAGTCAGCATCACAGATGCCGCGGTGGTGATGAGTTACGCCAGCAAGGTCCTGATCGTGCCCGGTTACGGACTGGCTGTAGCGCAGGCGCAGCATGCATGTCACGAATTGGAAAAGATGCTTGAAGAAAAAGGGGTAACAGTAAAATATGCTATTCATCCTGTAGCAGGGCGAATGCCGGGTCACATGAATGTTTTGCTTGCTGAAGCAGATGTGAGTTATGATAAGCTTCTTGAAATGGAACAGGCAAATGAAGAATTCTCCAATACAGATGTTGTTTTGATTCTTGGTGCGAACGATGTGGTAAATCCTGCAGCAAAAACAGATACTTCTTCACCGATCTACGGGATGCCGATCCTTGATGTGGAATTGTCGAAGATGGTGATTGTAAACAAAAGAAGTATGAAACCCGGATATGCCGGGATTGAAAATGATTTGTTTTTCCGTCCTAAAACATCCATGTTGTTTGGCGATGCAAAAAATGTTTTGCAACAACTCATTACCGAGATCAAGAACCTGCAATAGTATCAGTGAAGTCAATACGAAAGATGATAACTTTGCTGCGTGTCTTTTCTTCCTACTGCATTCATCGATTCATTAGAAGGTGTTACCGGTTTCGACCGGCAGTCTTTTGTGGAAGTACATGCAAGTGGTCAGCCTCCAGTTTCCATTCGTATCAATCCTCTTAAATTTCCACCGAACATATTCACTGATCTTCCGCTTGCGGGAAAAGTGCCCTGGTGCAAGAACGGTTTTTATCTCGATCACCGGCCTTCTTTTACACTGGATCCTTCATTTCATGCCGGGTCATATTATGTGCAGGAAGCTTCGAGCATGTTCCTTGAGCAGGTTCTTCAGCAAACGTGCAATCTGAATGCATCGTGTAAAATTCTGGACCTTTGTGCTGCACCCGGTGGAAAATCAACGCATATACAATCCCTCGTTACAGAAAACACTTTGCTTGTTTCGAATGAAGTGATTCGTCAGCGGGTAAATGTGCTTGAAGAAAATTGTGTAAAATGGGGTGGCGCAAATATGATCGTCACGAGTAATGATGCAAGGGATTTTACACGGCTTGAAAATTATTTTGATATCATCATCGTTGATGCGCCGTGTTCAGGTTCCGGATTATTCCGCAAAGACCCGTCAGCGGTCAACGAATGGAGTGTTCAACAGGTGGAGATGTGTGCTGGCCGGCAACAACGGATCCTTACAGACGTTCTTCCCTCCCTGAATGAAAATGGCGTACTGATCTATGCGACCTGTTCGTATTCTCCAAAAGAAAATGAAGAGATTTGTGACTGGCTGGTTGATCATTTTTCTTTGACGTCAATCTCACTTCAATGCGATCCTACGTGGAATATTGTCGAAACGAACTCTGTGAAAAGCGGGGTGGCAGGGTACAGATTTTTTCCTCATTTAGTGAGGGGTGAAGGATTTTTTATTGCGTGTTTCCGTAAAGAAAGCAAAGTGATCGCGAAAGAAATGAAAAAGGCTTCAAAAAATATTTTGACGCCGCTAACCCGAAAACAGACTGTACTATTGCAGCCTTTCCTTGAAAATTCCGAGGCCGTTGAATGCTTTACATGGGACGATCGCATTCTCGCATTTCCAACCGGTTTCAGTGATCATCTTTCAAATCTCAAGGGATTGCACCTGCGAATTGCCGGTATCTGTGTGGGGCGGGTGGCGCACGACGAACTGTTACCTGATCACGGGCTTGCGCTGAGTGGAATCATCCGAAAAAATTTTGTTGGCATAT
>DATLDA010000360.1:0-15891 GCA_035526135.1 Flavitalea sp. | reverse complement strand
AAGCCTATTTTAACAGCATCGGATTTGCATTCACGAAGGTATCTGTCGTAGAATCCTTTACCATAACCAACACGATAACCGTGCCGGTCAAACGAAATAAGAGGAACGAATATCAGGTCGATTAGTTTGCTATCCAATAGTTTTCCATCAAGCGGTTCCAGGATATTTAAATTGTTTTTGATGAACAGCTTTTCATGTTGAGGTATCCGGGCTTCCAAACCAAGTTGCCCGTTCGTTTTCGGCAACGCGATTTCAAGAGATGGAAACATTTTGATGAGGACATCTTCACAAGTGGAAACATCGAACTCTTTTTTCTCATTCATAGGGGAATACGAAAGCAGATAGTTCGCGGAATTAAATTTGATTTGATTGAAAAAATAAAGGATCAGTACTGACTGATCGGAAAAATCCTGAAAGGATAAATCCAGCCGTTTCTGTAAGTAAGTTTTGCGGATCTCTTTCTTCAGCATAAAACTTTCAGTAAATGTGACCGGCATCTGTTTGCCTGTTCTTTTATGAAGGTCTGAGTTACGGCCTGTGTTCGGGGAATGGAAGCAATTTTGGCAAGTTTTGTCCAGTTAACAATTTCTTCTTCATAATTAAGATACTGATCATTGAAGATCCACCCCACAACATCCAGCTTTTCATCGGCGCAAACCTTCGCCGTCAGTAAAGAGTGATTGATGCTCCCCAGGTAATTGCGGCTTACGAGAATCACCCGCGCATCGAGCCTTTTAATCAGATCAATAATAAATAACTTATCAGTTAAGGGAACGAGCAAGCCGCCGGCCCCTTCGATCACCACCTTTTTATTTTTGACAGATAGTTGCTGCTGAATTCGTTCAACATTAATTGAAACGCCTTCATCACGGGCAGCAATATGCGGAGAAGCAGCCATTTTCAGTCGATAAGTTTCATCCCAAACCTTTTCCGGTGAAAGTATGCTGCTTACCCATTGTGAATCGGTTTGAACTCCTGTACCTGCCTGCACAGGTTTCCAATAATCAGCATCCAGGGCAGTAGCAACGATTGCCGACACAACGGTCTTTCCAATTCCTGTTCCGATACCAGTTATGAAGATGGGTTTCAAATTAAAAATGCAAAATTCAAAATTAAAAATGCAAAAATACTCAACTGTAATGATGGTCATTATGATTTATGTCGACACTTTTTAAATTTTTAATTTTTAATTTTTAATTTCTACCTGTTCACAAAAACTGTAAACACGGTAGTTCCATAGTTTCTAGTGGTGGCAAATTGAGGCAGGTGTTTGTAATCGTTCCTTGGTGTATGTTCCAATACAAACCAGGCTTTCGGTTTCAGTATATTTTTTTCAAATATTTTAGGAGGTAAATCATCTATTGTGTTTAATGCATAGGGAGGTCCGGCAAAAATGAAATCGTATTGTTCTCGGCATTGATCAATAAATCGAAAAACATCATTGCGTAGTACCCTGATGTTTGCGCATTGCAGTTGGGCTGCAGTCTGCACAATGAAATCCGCCATCGTTTTATCCTTCTCGATCACCGTACAATCGGTTGCGCCCCGCGAACATAATTCAAATGTAATGCTTCCGGTTCCTCCGAACAGATCAAGGGTCGACATGCCCGATATAGTACAGTTATTCTCGAGAATATTAAATAAGCCTTCTTTAGCAATATCGGTTGTGGGCCGGGTATAAGGCATTTTGGCGGGCGGTTGAATTTTTCTGCCACCAAGCATTCCACCTATTATACGCATTCTGCCATCTTCAGAAGGGGTGAAAAATAGTGGGCGGGATATTCATCCAATAATTGATTTGTATGAATATCGTCAGGAACCTGGTCAGCCTCCACATGCTGAAAATATTTCATGAGTTCCGTATACAGCGTCGATTTCTCATCGATTAATCCGGAGAGTTTCAGCGGAAATGTTTCCTGGTTCAATCCGAATTGGGTGCAAAGGGATAAAAGATAATAAGAAACATCCTCCGGCGTTTCATACAACCATGTCTGCATCATCTGTAACCGACCTTTCGAAAAGAGGCGACAAATAAAACGATCAGAATAAAACACCAGCATGCAGCGATCTTTCTCAGTCATTTTATCTCCGGAAAGAAGTAAAGTATAGAAGTGCCAGTATTTCCCGGCGGAAAATCGTTGTTGCATGCGGGTATGAACTTCCCGCGGTATCCTGTACACGTTATACAGATCCCATCCTTTCACTTTTTCGCTTACAACAAGACCCTTTTTTGCATGTCCGTAGACCAGTTCGGTCAGGGATTTGTTCATGCTGATATGAAAATGTTGTTCAGGTATGAGGTTGCTTTCGGGATAATTATAGATAACCACTACATCTTTCACCGGATGTTGTAAATAGGGATCAAGATTGATCAGCTGTTCCAGTTGTTCAGCAGTTGTATTTTTTGCGATCCAGTCGAAATGATACTGGCGGAGACAAAACAAACTTTTTTCTTCCCGGTTAAAAAGGATGTAACTGAATAAACGATCACTGATCTCAATCACCAGCTGGCACTGCATGCGCGCTTCATCGGTCAGATTGGGGTAAACTATATCAAATGCCGGTCTGATCATAGTGTCAAGTCGCAATATTACGGAATAATAGTTCTTAGTTCCTAGTTCTTAGTTCTTAGTTCAAGTTTAGTTTATAGTTATTCTTTGACGGCAAATTAAGAACCTATAACTAAGAACAATGAACTCTTATCTTGCACCCCTTTTATGAGTACTGCTCTCCTTGATAAAGATCTGCAGGTGGAAGTGTCGTACAGGCAAATTATAAAAATTGCCCTGCCTATCAGTTTTGCATTACTTGTACCGCAGGTGAACTTTATCACGAATAATATTTTCCTGGGACAACTCGGTGAAGAGGAACTCGGAACAGCCGGAATCACCGGCGTGTATTATCTGATATTTGCTGCGATTGGCTTTGGACTCAATAATGGATTGCAGGCATTGATCAGCCGGCGTGCAGGGGAAAACAGGGTGGATGAAATTGGAAAACTTTTTTCGCAGGGAGTGCGTATTGCTTGTTTCATTGCTGTATCAGGAATTCTTATCACCTATTTCGTAGCGCCGTATATCTTTTCTTTCGCATTACACGATAGCGGAAGAAAACAAGAGGCTATGGAGTTTTTGCGCATTCGTATCTGGGGGCTTCCCTTCCTTTACATCTACCAGATGCGCAATGCATTGCTTGTGGGAACCAATCAAAGCAGATTTCTCATCGCCGGTACGCTTGCAGAAACCATTGCGAATATCTTTTTCGATTATACATTAATCAATGGTGTGTGGGGTTTCCCGCGATTGGGATTTAATGGAGCGGCTTATGCATCCATTATTGCAGAAGCGACCGGAATGTTTATCGTTTTTCTGGTGATCCATTTCAAAGGGATCAGCAAAAGGTTTTCGCTATACCAGGGATTCAGATACGATAAAAAAAATACCTCGCTGATTCTTTCGCAATCGGCCCCGTTGATCTTTCAACATGCTATCAGTATCATCAGCTGGGTATTTTTCTATATATTAATTGAACACCATGGGAAACGGGATCTTGCTATTTCAAATTCCATGCGAAATATATTTGGTTTCTTCGGTGTCTTTACATGGTCATTTGCTGCTACCAGCAATACTATGGTGAGTAACGTTATCGGCCAAGGGAAGAAAGAACAGGTAATCCCGCTGATCAGTAAAATAATCCGCATCAGCCTGTGTATTGCCGTTATGGTTGCACTGCTGTTGAATCTATTTCCACAAGTGTTTTTATCGATTTATGGACAAGGAGATCAATTTATCGCGGATGCGATACCGGTAGTTCGAATAGTTTCATCGGCCCTTCTGATTATGTCTTTTTCCACCGTGTGGCTCAATGCCGTAACGGGTACCGGAAATTCGCATGTGAACCTGATGATCGAAGTGGTTGCAATAATTTTTTACTGTATCTATAATTATATCGTGCTGGAATATCTCGCTTTACCTATTACCTGGGGCTGGGCCTCAGAATGGCTCTACTGGAGCATCCTTTTCAGTTTGTCGTACTTTTATATCAGAAGTGGGCGGTGGAAGGGGAAGGTGATATGAGATGCTGGGTATCAGGTATCATGTATCGGGTTTCTGATGCCGAAATTTATCAGGTTTGTAACGTCTAATTTATACCGCAGATAATTTGAAAGACTGGGAAACCTGATACCTGATAGCTGATACCAAATTTTCTATTGCAAATCCTTTAGCAACTCTTTTCCCTCGCGTTTAATCTTCGGATCATCGGCCGCAGTATTCGGAAGTTTTTCCATCGTCTTAAGCAACTCAATGGCTTTTGCTTCATCACCTTTGCGGTTATAGGCTTTTGCGAGTTCAAGGTAATTCACAATAAGAGTAGGATTGAGCGAGCGACTTTTTTCATAGTACCGAATTGCTTCATCCAATGTCGCTTTCGGAAGTGCACCATATGCTACTTTTACGAGCCATCTTTCTATAGAATTGAGATCGCTAACTTCATAATACCATCTGGCAAGCACATGATATCCCTTGTAGTTTAAAGGATCCAAATGAACACATCTTTCTGCATACATACGGATATCTTTAACTGCTTTGATCTTAACCTCACCGGACTCAATCAAAGCCATTCTTCCCATTGCGATCGCCATTACAAAATTTGCCTCCGCATGATTTGGATTTACTTTCAATGCCTGCTGAGCATACTTTTTGGCATTGAGATAATATTGCTTTTGCGTGGATTTTACATTTTGCCTTTTTCCAAGAATATTATACAGTTCGCTTGTTTTACACAGCGCGGTAAGATGATTCGGTTGGTATTTCAGCACTTCAAGATATTTCTGTAGCGCCTCCGATTCATGAAATGCGGCTTCCTGTTGTTGCGCCTCACGCAACATTACCTGAACATCCTGAGAAAATATCATGGCAGGAATCAGGAATATCCAGCAAATTGTTATAATTCGGATTTTATACATTAAATTTTTTATGCATGGTAATTCCTACCTCTCCCTGAAAATTCCTGATGGGAGCCTGTAGTTTATAAATCGAAATGCTGATTTCTCTGACGGAAGAATATTGATGTTTGATCCGTCGGATGATACTTTCAGCCAGTTTCTCCAATAGAGGCGTGGAAACGCCCATTCGCTGCTTAATAATTTCAAATAAGGACACATAATCAATCGTACTCTCAAGGTTCTCAAAATCAGAAGCTGCCTCTTCATACATCACTTCAAGATTCAGCCGGTATAAAGAACCTGTTTTCTCTTCCCCTGATTGAATACCGTGGAAACCGAATATCTGCACATCTTTCAAATGAATGGTAACCATCTTAGAACTGTACGACGTATGAAAAACGATGTATCATGTTAAAAACGTTGGAAATTTATGATGCTATACGGAGGATTGGTACCATTTGTTACATTATTAACAATAATTAACAAACAGAACGAGGTGAGTGAAGTTTGATGAAAATAACATGACACAGTAAATATTTAAACCACGCAGACTTTTACATTTCGACTGCCAATTCAAAATCGACGTCCACCATCGCTATCACAAGGTGGAAAGCATCGTACACCTACACCGTACATCGTACATCGTACATCATACATTTTCAGACTCCCGCCTCCAACGCAGATAGATATCTTTCGGCATCCAATGCAGCCATACATCCGCTTCCGGCGGCCGTAACAGCCTGGCGATAAATCTTATCCTGCACATCTCCGGCTGCAAATACACCTTCTACATTTGTTCTGGAAGTTCCCGGTATAGTTTTGATGTATCCCGCTTCATCCATTTCAATCCATCCTTTGAAAATATCCGAATTCGGGGTATGACCAATCGCTACAAAAAATCCACTCACAGGTACTTCTTCGGATGTACCGGTTTTATTATTGCGGATTCGCACAGCCGTAACTTTTTGGTCCCCGATGATTTCTTCCGTTTCGGTATTCCAGTACATTTTGATATTAGCAGTGCGTTGAACCCGTTCCTGCATTACTTTGGAAGCACGCATTTCCCCCCGACGAATAAACATATGTACGGTGGAACAAAGTTTTGAAAGATATAAGGCTTCTTCTGCAGCGGTATCTCCGGCACCGATTATTGCGACTTCTTTTCCGCGGAAGAAAAATCCATCACAAACAGCGCAGGCGCTAACACCAAATCCATTCAGTCTTTGTTCACTTTCGAGTCCCAGCCATTTTGCCGAGGCGCCTGTTGCAACGATGACCGTATCGGCCTCAATCAATTTTTCTTCATCGATCCATACCTTATAAGGTGTTTTCAAAAAATCTACTTTCGTAGCAAGACCATACCGTACATCTGCACCCATCCTTGCAGCTTGTTTTTCAAAATGAACCATCATCTCCGGTCCTTGAATGCCATCAGGATAACCGGGATAGTTTTCAACTTCAGTCGTGATAGTCAATTGTCCGCCCGGTTGAATTCCCTGATACATTACGGGTTTCAGATTTGCTCTGGCTGCATAAATTGCGGCCGTATAACCTGCAGGCCCGGAACCGATGATTAAACACTGCACTTTCTCCGCTGTACGCTCCATTGCTTATAAATATTTGCCAAAAATAAAAGATAATCAGAATGCAGCTGCTACCAGCTGCAAGCCATTAAGAACACTATTTTGGAATGATCATTTGCACGTATTGTACTGCATATCCTCCAAAATATCCCAATGAACCACCTGTAGTATTTCCCAAAACACGCGTGGGAGAAGAAAACGGATTGCCGATCGATGAATAACTGTACTCCATTGTTCTCCAAAAGTCAAATGTGGCTTTATCAATATTGGTAAGCTTCACTTTCACGGTATCCCCACGTTGAAAAAAAGAATAGTTTTCAAAATCAATGGACTCGTTTCGATTGACGCCCTTTTCAATTTGAACACTATAGGTCTTGCCGTCAACAATCTGGTCATCATATACTGAAGTGATACCCGGATAAAAAGGTCCGTCATTTGTACTTGTGAAATACCGTATATAATTTCCATATCCCGGCGGATCAGTAGTGCGGGCCATAAGGATCACTTTATTTGAATCGGGATTATCAGGCGCTTTTTTCCACCAGATCGAATCGATCATTTTTGTTAGAAACGGAATGGTCGTTTGTGCAGTAAATACCTTCCCGTCAACATTTACCTGCAAGGAATATGTTTTTCCGAACTCACCTTTGAATGCTGTCGCAGCATTCAAGGAATCATTGGAATAATAATAAAAATCATAACCGGGCGCTATTTCAAGATGGCGTTCTTTGAGTTGATGTGTCAGCGTGCCATTTGAAATTGTAACCGCGGCATTGCGGATAAATGAAGCAGCAAGTTGTGCGGGTGTGATAGCTGAGAAGAAGGATCGGCTTCTGGACAGAATCACCACAGGGGCCTGATTGTTTTCTATGATGCCTTCAATCACTACTGCTTCGGTGGATTGGTCGGGACGGAAAGTAATAGCCTTTTCGCACGAAATAAAAAAGAACCCGGACGCGATGAGCGTCAAAATGCGTAGCATACTCACAAAATACTATAACAAGTTCAACAGGGGATGGTTCAATGGAGTTATCTGCAAAAAAAAGCCCCTCCGAAAAAATGGAGGGGCGTGTTGTCGGGAAACTTTACTAACCTAAATATGCTTTCAGTGCGTTGCTGTAACGCGCTTTTTGAAGACGTTTGATTGCTCTTTCTTTGATCTGGCGGATACGTTCTTTGGTAAGATCATACTTTTGGCCGATCTGTTCGATGGTAACCCCGTTCTCGCCATCCAATCCGAAATATGCATTGACGATCTCTGCCTCTCGCGGACTGAGTGATTTCAATACACGACGTATTTCATTGCGTAACGAATCCTTCATTACATCGTCATCTGTATCATCTCCGCCTTCCAGCAGGTCGCCCATAGCCACGTCTTCGGCCTCGTGCACGGGTGCATCGAGTGAAGTGTGACGGGTATTGCTCTGGAAAATATTATTGATTTCCGTTTCACTCATTTCGAGTAATTCAGCCAGTTCTTCGGTACTTGGTTCACGCTCATGTTCCTGCTCAAAAGCCATGTAAGCTTTATTCGCCTTGTTATAAGTTCCGATCTTATTTTGAGGAAGTCGGACAAGTCTGCCCTGTTCGGCTAAAGCCTGAAGGATAGACTGACGAATCCACCATACTGCATAAGAGATAAATTTGAATCCTTTTGTTTCGTCAAACCGCTGAGCAGCTTTGATCAAACCCAGATTACCTTCATTTATTAAATCACTTAATGAAAGACCCTGGTGTTGATACTGTTTTGCGACAGAAACTACAAAACGAAGGTTCGCCTGAACCAGTTTATCTAATGCGCGCTGATCGCCCATTTTGATACGCTGTGCAAGAACTGTTTCTTCTTCCGGTGTAATCATTGAAATCTTCGAAATCTCCTGCAGATATTTCTCAACCGCCTGTGAGTCACGATTGGTAATCTGTGTAGCAATTTTAAGCTGTCTCATATCTGATAATAAAAAATTAGTGTATCCGTATGGATTACAGGATCAACGTTCAAGGGGTAAAGGATCAACGATTAAAGACAACGAAAGTTCAGGGGAAGTTGCAAAAGAGTAGTTAAGAAAGCCTATCCGTCCGGAACCCTAAAACAAAAGTACACACCGAAGTTGGAACTTCATAGTGTTTGTCCGGAATAGTTACTGTTTTTAACTCATCAAACAGCTCAACAATTACGAACTGAATGATGTGGCTATGGAACCAGCGTTTCCACCAAATACACGTCCCACCTGAATTTGCTGTTGTCTTCGTACCGTGAGTGCAAAAATTCAGCCGTACTGTTATTAATAAAAAAAAAGTTTAAAAATAATTGGATAACTAAATATTTAGTCATAGGTTTATCATTATAACTATGTTTTTAGTTACATTAACGCAAAAACACGCCAGTGAAAACACTTACAAAAGCCGAGGAACAGGTCATGCACACCCTTTGGAAACTCAGGCAGGGATTTCTGAAAGATATTCTCGAGTCCTTTCCCGAGCCTAAACCGCATTCGAATACTGTTGCGACCCTGCTAAAGATCCTCGTAGAAAAGGGTTTTGTTGAACCCGAAGTCAGAGGCCGGAATAACCTGTATCGTGTAAAAATTACAAAGGCAGAATATGGCAAAAAAACAATCCAGCATCTGGTAAAAGGATATTTTGACGGTTCACCTTCCAAAGTGGTTTCCCACTTTGTTGCCGATAATAAGCTCACGGTGGAAGATCTGGAAACATTATTACAAGAAATCCGTAACGCTAAAAATTCCAATCCATGAGCATGCTCATCCTTTTCAAAATGACTGTGTGTTCAGGTGTCTTATTCGGATATTATTACTTGTTCCTCCGTAATAAAAAATTTCATTTCTATAACCGTTTTTACCTGCTCGCAACTGCCTCTCTTTCTTTGATCGTTCCATTCATAAAAATACCTGTGTTCTTTCGGCCAGATGATACGGCCGCACATTTCCTCTTCAATTCGGTGGGTTTCATTTCCGTTAATTCCCGGGAAGAAGAAATGTTGACAGGAATCAATTCAGATTCAGTTACCAATTTGTTCTCATTTCAGAATATCTGGTACCTGATATATTTAACCGGTTTCGTTTTTCTTCTTTATTTTTTAATCAGGTCACTTGTCTACATCCAAGGCATCTCGAAAAAATATTCCTTCCAATTCGTACACAGATTGAAATTCTACAATACAACTGAACCGGGAACTCCTTTCTCATTTTTCCGTTCTATTTTCTGGAATAATAAACTCGATGTCGATTCTGCTGAAGGTCAACAAATTTTCAGGCACGAAGTATTTCATGTGAAGCAGCTTCATTCAGCCGATATTTTGTTTTTAGAATGTATCAGCATCATTTGCTGGATCAATCCTTTTTTTCATCTGATCAAAAAGGAATTGAAAGCAATTCATGAATTTCTCGCCGACGAGCATGCCATTTCAACTTCTAATGAATTGGACTATGCAGAACTTCTATTGCTTCGGTCAATCGAGCTGAAAAACGAATCACTGACACATTCTTTTTTTCATAACAACATTAAAAGACGTATTGCCATGATCACGAAATTCAAAACGAAAAAATATAGCTACTGGACCCGATTAATGGTTTTGCCACTTTCATTACTTCTGTTTTGCGTGCTTGCAATGTATGCGCAACACGGTACAACTTTAGCCGTAACTACCGTATCACCGGTGGGTCAAATTCCGCCTGAATCCGTTATACTTTTAGTAGATGCAGGTCATGGCGGAAGCGATGCCGGGGCGAAAAGCGCGAAAGGTTTGGAAGAAAAGTATGTTACACTTGCGATTGCCAGGCAGATCAAAAAACATGCAGCGTTTTACAATATCCATGTTGAAATGACAAGAGATGAAGACTCCTATCCTACCATCCAGGAACGCACAGATATGGCAACGATTGTGAAAGCCGATCTGATGGTATCCATTCACCTGGCAGCTGCGCCTTCTATAAAAAGCGAGGATGGCCTGAAGAATAGCCCCAAGGGTGGATTCGACTTATATGTGACTAACAACAATCAGCAAACGATGTTGCAGTCAAAAGTATTGGGAAATGAAATTGCAAATGCGATAAGAAATTTTTATGCAGTAGGCCCTATCCGTCAAAGAAAAGAAGGTGGAATCTGGTTGCTGGATAAAGTGAATTGTCCTGGTGTGATCGTTGAATGCGGGTATATTACCAATGAAAAAGATGTTGCCTTTATTATGAAAGCAGAAAACCAGGAAAAAATTGCGAACAGTATACTGGAAGGCATTTTGAGGTATCGGAATTTAATTGGATCAGGTTCTGTAAAAGATCTTCCAACTACTGATCGTCCCTCAGATATGGAAGTTGTTACTACCATCCCGAATAATAAAGCGGTGATTAAGGATACTGTTCCTTTCACTAAAGTTGAATATGAACCGGAATTTCCAGGCGGTTTGCAGGCATGGAAGAAATATATCAGGAATAATCTTCATTATCCTAAAGAAGCGATTGCTAAAAAGAAAGCAGGAACTGTAGTGGTGCAATTCATCGTTGACACTTCAGGAAATATTAGTGGTATCAAGGCAATAGAGGGACCGGCAGAATTCAGAAGGGAATCAGAAAGAATTATCAAACAGAGTGGTAAATGGATGGCCGCCAGACAAGGCAATCAAAAAGTAAAAGCATATTACCGTCAACCAATCAGCTTTTTCCTGCCACCCACATTGAAAAATTAATTGCTGGTTTGCTGCGCACCTTAGCTCAAGTTCAGGGTTGTGATGCATAAGCCAGGACTAAAGCCCAAGAGGCAAACAAAGCAATTTCATAGGCTATATTGTTTTTTATTCGTATAAAATTTCCTCACCTTCCACAAGTAACTTCAATTGTTTTTTTCCTGCTTCCACTCTTCCGATTATTTTAGAGGCAATATTGAATCCGTGCGCGATCTCCATCAATTCATTGGCATATTTTGCTTCGGTAAATACTTCGAGGCGGTGTCCCATATTGAATACCTGGTACATCTCGCGTGCATCCGCGTTCGATGCATTCTGGATTAATTTGAAGATCATGGGAGCATCAAAAAGATTGTCCTTGATGATTGTAAAATTATCCGGCAGGTATTTCATGCATTTTGTCTGCCCACCGCCACTGCAGTGGATAAGTCCGTGAATTTTCTCAAACCGAGTTGTCAGTAAATCTTTGAGTAAAGGCGCGTACGTACGCGTGGGAGAAAGCAGCAATGATCCAATTGACCTGTTGTTGGGTGCAAGATCCGTGAGTCGGTGACTACCTGCATAGATCACTTCTTCTGGCAGGGCAGGATCAACCGATTCAGGGTAATCAATGCCGTACATTTTGCCGAGGATATCGTGTCTTGCACTTGTTAACCCGTTGCTACCAATGCCACTATTGAATCCTTTTTCGTAAGTCGCCTCTCCTGAACTTGCGAACCCGATGATGACATCTCCGTCAGTGATCTTTTCATTGGTTATGATTTTTTCTTTTGGCCATCGTGCACACATGGTACCATTCACCGCAATCGTTCGTACTACATCGCCTACATCTGCTGTTTCGCCGCCGAGGTATTGTATATGTACACCAAAAGATCTCAGGTTATCAAAAAACTCCTGGGTACCGTTAATAATTGTTTCGAGGACGGCGCCGGGGATAAGCAATTTGTTCCGGTCTATGGTAGAGGAAAACAGGATCTGGTCGTGAATACCTGCACACAGCAGGTCATCCAGATTCATCACGATAGCGTCCTGGGCAATACCCTTCCAAACAGATAGATCACCGGTTTCTTTCCAATACAGATAGGCTAAAATGCTTTTGGTGCCGGCTCCATCCGCATGCATCACATTCGTGAAACCGGGATCATTGGTGAGATAATCGGGATATACTTTACAAAACGCATGAGGAAATAATCCTTTGTCCAGTTTTTCTGTTGCCTGGTGCACTTCTTCCTTTTGCGCTGAGACGCCACGCCGGCTGTAAAGACTCATGTTGTTCTCGTTGGAATTGAATAAAACAAAAATAAAGTTTACTGAATTGAAGAACAAAGCAACGGAAAGTTTGAACGTCAACCCTGTTTTACTTTATTTTGCAGCCTCTTCTTATGTTGGTGCATCGTGATATTGATAAATTACCATCTTTTATAAAGCCCGTTCTCACGATCGGGACATTTGACGGTGTTCACATTGGGCATCGTCAAATCCTGCAGCAAATGAAAACAACCGCAGGCGAAATGGACGGTGAAACGGTCATTATAACATTTCATCCGCATCCGCGTACAGTGGTAGATGCGTCGGCTGAACCTATTCCATTGATCACAACTATCGAAGAACGGATTGAATTGTTGTCCTCAATGATCGACCACCTGGTGGTAGTAAAGTTTACAGAACACTTTTCGAAAATGCCGGCAAGAGAATATGTGGAAAATTTTCTTCTTGCAAAATTTCATCCGGATACTTTGATCATCGGCTATGATCATCGTTTTGGTACAGAACGAATCGGTGACTATAAATTACTGGAAGAGTATCAACGGAAAGGAAGTTTTCGTTTAATTGAAATTCCCCCGCATGTTTTGAATGAGAATACCGTCAGTTCGACGCGCATCCGCGACGCGATCAGATCCGGCCGTATCGAAGAGGCAAATGATCTGCTTGGATATGAATTTTTTTTTACAGCGGTTGTTACGGAGGGAAACAAATTGGGAAGAACAATAGGCTTCCCGACCGCTAATCTCATGATGCCGATCGAATCAAAACTCATTCCGGGCGATGGCGTTTATGCGGTACACATTGAAATTGAAAATAATCCACAGGGTTATGATGGCATGATGAATATCGGCATGCGCCCTACCATTGGCGGAACGAAACGGTTGATCGAAGTAAACATATTCAATTTTCAAAAAGACATTTATGGACGTTCATTACGGGTTGCTGTACACCACAGGTTAAGGGATGAAAAAAAATTTTCCGGCATAGAAGAACTAAAAATTCAACTGCAAAGAGATAAGGAAGCAGCAATTTCAATTCTTGCAAAATAGAAGTTCCGAATAGGATAGCCCCTTTTTTAATTTTTAATTTGTAATTTTTTAATCAATCATCATTTTGGCCACCATTTCCTTGAGTAAAGATGCGTCCGGTGTTCCGTTATCATAAACTCCCACACTCTTCAGATTATACTGATGAAGGAGTAACAAAGCCTGCCGTATTCCTTCAAATCCGTAATTTCTTGATGTAATAAGATATTCTTTTACAAAAAAAGGCGGGACGCCAATATTTGCGGCAATAATCTTATCGTCGGAACTGCTTTGGCCGTAGATCATATACGCTTTACTGAATAGTGCATAGAGTGTGGGAAGGATCAATTGTATGGGTGCGACCTTCGGATTTGCTTCAAAATATTGTACGATGCGGATTGCTTTCGAAAGATCTTTCCTTGCCAGAGCCGACTGCAATTCAAATGGATTGTATTCTTTACTTACACCGATATAGAGTTCTATATCATCTTCGGTGATGTTTTTGCGTTTTGTGAGATTTACAAGCAGCTTGTTGATTTCATTGTCTATCCGGCTCAGATCATTTCCGATATGATCCACCAGCAACATAAGCGCCTTTTGTGAAATAGTATGACCTTTCATTTTCACCAGGTCCTGTGTCCATTCCGGAAGCAGATGATCCTGCAGTTTTTTTGTCGTCAGCACTTCTGCCTTTTTACCTAAAATTTTGGAAAGCTTTGTCCTGCCGTCAACTTTCCTTTGTTTGTGCGCAACAATAAATACAGTAGAAAAAAGTGGTTTATCTATATAGCCCTCCAGTTTATCAAGGTCTCTCATCTGCTGGGCTTCTTTTAATATTACCACCTGTCTGTCGGCAAACATGGGATATCGTCGGCAGGTATTAATAATATCAGCCCAACTTGCATCTTTTCCATAGAAAACAGAAAGATTAAAGGCAACCTCCGATTCGGGAAGGATTTGATGCTCCGCATAATTCACCAACTGGTCGATAAAAAAGTCTTCTTCACCTTCCAACCAGTACACCGGTTTGAACAATTTTTTCTTCCAGTCGGAAATGATTTTATCTACAGACATGGGGGCAAAATGTGTATTAAAACGGTGGCAAGTTCATCGAAAAACCCGTTCTTTGAAAATGTATTTTAAGGTATTGAATTTCAATACAACATGATCTTTTTTAACGTTTTAACCGACTAACAGTCACGTAGTTTTACCAATTCTGGCATGGTTTTGGACTAACCCTACCCGAAATCTGTGAAATAACCAAGAATCCAGTTTCAAAACATTGAAAAACAAATACAATTTATGAGTACAACAAATTATCCATCAGCAACACCTTCAAACAATCCACCGAGAAGGGATTCAAAAAACCTGATCATCGGCTTACTCGCAGTAGGCATTCTTGGAACATGGGGATATTTCCTGTGGGATAAGAATAACAATGATCAGAAGATGACGCAGCTGCAATCACAATATGTGGCTGTTGATTCATCAAAGAACGAACTGCAAAAAAGTTTTGATGCTTCCCTGGCTCGTCTCGATTCGTTAACTGGTTATAATAATGAAATCGAGGGAAAACTGACTGAAAAAAATTCAGAAATTTCCAAGCTGAAAGGTCAGATCAATGGAATACTGAGAAAGCAAAAACTTACAACTGCTGAAAAGCAAAAAGCACAGGCCCTGATTGCGGAACTAAATGATAAGATCAACAATTTGGAGCAGGAAGTAGCCCGTCTCACTCAGGAAAATCAGGTACTGACTCAGGAAAAAGCGGCTGTTACTGTAGAACGAGACACTTATAAATCACAAAAAGATACTTTAGAAACTGTAAAGAAAGGGCTTGAAGAAAAAGTAAATGTAGCTTCTACTCTCAACGCATACGGAATTGCCATCACGCCGATCAATGAAGTACGCGGAAAAGAGAAAGTTACCAGCACAGCTAAAAAAGTAGACAAACTTGTCATATCCTTTGACGTTGACAATCGCATTGCGCAATCTGGTACACAGGAAGTTTTCGTTGCAATCACAGGTCCTGATGGAAAGCCGGTTGCTGTTGAAGCCCTTGGTTCCGGAACATTTACTACACGTGAAGAAGGCGATAAGATCTTTACAGCTAAATTAAATGTTGACCTGGAAGCCGGTAAGAAAAAGCATGTTGAGTTTGCATGGAAGCAGAACAGCGATTTCCAAAGAGGAAATTATAAGATCGAAGTATATAATAACGGATTCAAAATCGGCGAAGGTGTAAGAACCCTCAAGAAAGGCGGTCTTTTCGGATAATAAATTTTATTAGATCCATCTATCCATAAAAAACCGGGGCTTATAGTCCCGGTTTTTATTTTTTATTCGGCCAGTAATTAAAAATCAGCGGTCGGC
>DATLDA010000359.1:0-3303 GCA_035526135.1 Flavitalea sp. | reverse complement strand
CAACAGGGTATTTGTCCACCACGTAGTGTCGGGAATAGATTCTAATCCCGTTTCTGTGAAGGCTGCCAGCTTACCCGATTTTTTCGCATAGTCGGATACGATCTGTAATTTCTTTACCGCACCTGGAATGTCAAACCTGCCATCGCGGCCCATATCACCGTAATCATCGATGCCTACCATGTCAACATATTCATCACCAGGATATCTTTCGAGGAATTCGTCTTCCCTGTTGAATTTGTTGTCGGGAGAAAATGCATAGAGAAAATTGTGTACACGCAAACTATCACGCAGGTAGGTCACAGTAAATCGCCAGAGAGAAATGAACTCATCGCGGGTCGCGTGCGGTTTTCCCCACCAAAACCATCCGCCATCAAATTCATGATACGGACGAAAAATGACAGGAATGAGCTTTCCATCTTTTCCGCGGATGCTGTGTGCCCATTCACCGATCCCCCGAAGGATTTGTTTGTATTGATCATGTGCTTCACCACCGGGAATGATGTACCGAACTGCCGGTTTTGATAATGAATCCACCCAATAAAATCCGCCGCGCGATACTGGATTAATAAAATGCCATGCGATGGTGATGACACCGCCTCGGTTATATGTTTCGATGACAGTTTTCCGATTCGCTTCCATTGCTTTGTCTATTGCTTCAACGGAACCTCCGGAGAATCCGCTGAAATCGATACCGATGACCGCAGGATGTGAGCCGGTAACTGATTTTACATCAGACCTGTTCGAATCGCCGGCCCAACCGTGCCCGTATTCAGTAGCATGTTGATGCCCAAAGAGAGTATGATTCCTGGAAAGTTTTTTTAAATTTTTAAAGAGCGCTTTTGTTTCTTTCGTTGCAGCCGCGTCAATAGGTTTGTTTTTTTGTGCATGCACGTATATGGCTATCACACAAAATATCAAAGTATAAAATAATTTCATAAGCGAATCAATTTCGGTTTCACGCCAGGATGCAAAGGTAGCAAAGGCGCAAAAGAGAGCAGTGAGCAGTCAGCAATCAGCTGTCCTGGCAAAACCGTTTTCTAAAAACTTGTACTTCTCTGAAGTTGCACGCCCGTCCGACCGCGCTGCCGGGCGGGCAAAGATGCAAAGAATGCAAAGAGAGACCGAATGACATGAGTTTAATGAAACAGAGAATTGGGCACGTTGGGACAGCCGATCGCTGACTGCTGACTGCCTTATGGTTTGCATCTTTGCTTACTTTGCAACTTTGCCCGCCCGGCAGCGCGGTCGGACGGGCGTGAAACTACACAGAATTAAAAACTCTCCGAACCGGGTTTAGCTGCGACAGCTGACTGCTGAGCGCACTTTGCGTGAAATATATTATTGAGCAATCACTTTCTTATAGCTCACCAATTTGATTCCCTTTCTCTGCAACGCTTCCTTTACTCTTTCGCTGGTAAATATGTTGGTAACATCCTGCCTTCCCTTTGCCACATCTTCATAACCGATATGATAGATGGCCCTCAGTTCTTCATTGTCAATGCCGGGATGTTCTACAAATACATAGGTTTTTCCTTCTTCTAACCGGTCTAGCATATTGATAAACGCATCGATCCGTTCTTCGGTCGTTTTATTCTTTGAATCGAAACCTGTGTAAGAGGCGCGAATGGTTGTTGCCGGATCCACATCAACCATCGGCAATTTATATTCTGCAGCAATTTTTTTTGCAAGCACTTTCACTTCCGGACTGAACGCCGTACTCCCCATATGTCCGGAAACATGACTGAGCCGTGGAATGTATTTCAATGCCATCCTGATCTGGGCACGCAATTCTTTTTCGATATCCTCTATCTTCCAGCCATTATTGATGACGGATTGATTTGGATAATTCTTATTCGGATAAAGCATCGGGTAAAAATACCCATCTTCGTTTTTCAAACTTGCACAATCGGTCAACGGCCTCCATTTTACATTATCCCATTCGCTTGTAATTGCAAAGTGCAGACCGACATCAATAGATGGATTTTCTTTCAGCAATTTCACCGCTTCCGGGAACCAGGGAGAGGGTACAATCACTTCAATGGAAGTTTCAATTCCTTCTTTATAACTTTTAATCAAAGCTTCATTTGCAGAATGGGAAAAGCCCATGTCATCGCCACGTACGATCAGCTGCGGTGGATTATTTAAATTTTTCGTGACAACTCCTTTGTATAAAGTTCTTTTTGCCGACTGGTTGAACAGGTTTCGGAAATCTACATATACATAATCATCTTCAAAGTTAAAACTGATCACTTCTGTATGCGGACTTTCCACATAACGTAAAACCAGTTCAAGCGTCTTTTCATTTTTCCAGGAATAATTGCCTGCGACCTCATAGGGAGCAAGTCCCACGCGATTCGACTTTGCCCGTGCAACAAGATAAGGGCCGTATTTTGTTGTTGACGATTTGCTCCATTTACCTGCAACGAAAGGAAGAATATGGATAGCGGAATCTGTCGTAAGAGTAAGCTGACAAATATCATTTTTAAAATCGAATCGTGCACTTTCAAAGCTTCGGTCATTTGAAATAATGCCAAATGTTTTTCCGTTTATGCGTGATTCAAGAGCGCCCGTTGCAGATTTCGCCAATGGCAGTGCCAAAGAATTGATCCGCGTCTTTAACCGCTGTGCCATTTTTGCGTCGGCTGGTAATTTTTGATTTTGGAATGACGGCAGAAGGTACTTCCAAACCAGATTAAGTTCACCCTGCATATCTGTTGTTTCGGAAGTAATAATGATCACGGCATCCTGGTCAGGCAGAACCAGGATATATTGTCCGAATGCGCCATCACCGCGGTAAGAATTATGTCTGCTCCGCCACATCTGGTAACAATAACCCTGTACCCAATCATTCGAATCTTTTCTTGCCTGTGTCGCATTCGGTTCCTGCTCAATTTTTTTCGTAGAAGCTTCTTCTACCCAGGAAGTCGGTACGATTTGTTTTCCCTGCCACATTCCTTTCTGCAAAAACAGTTGGCCGAATTTTGCCATGTCTTCCGTCTTTAACCGCAATCCCCATCCACCTGTATTGATGCCGTCCGGATCCGTTTCCCAGTCAATCCCTTCAATACCCCGTGGAGTGAATAATCTGGGTTTGAGATAGTCAAGTATTTTTTGTCCTGTTACTTTTTGTACGATTGCAGAAAGCATATAGGTCGCTACGGAGTTATACAAAAATTTTGTGCCGGGTTGATTGACGATAGGTGTATTCAGGAATGCTTTCACCCAATGATCCTGGCTGTTTACGCGGCCCGACGGATCTGTTGCATGACCTACACTCATCGTCAGTAGATCTTTGATAGTAAG
>DATLDA010000357.1:0-3055 GCA_035526135.1 Flavitalea sp. | reverse complement strand
GAAAGGTACAAGTGTCACTTGCGCCATTGAATTATGGAAAAAAATACCTAAAGACAACGTGAACAAAAGAAATTTTTTCATTTTATTTATTTTTATAAAATCCTCATGTAAGCAAGAAAGAATTGAGTTGAAATTTATCATATCTGGAAAATTGATTGGATATAAACAGGAGTATTATTACCTGATGCGGATACCAGTTGAAGTGTTGGTGGTGCCCTGTCCTTAATAATTCTGTGAACAACAAATTCCAGAAGGCATTCTTTCATTCCTGTAATGGAATTGCAGGATATGGACTGTGAATTAACGAGAGGTTCTTCCCATTTATTTAATATGAAAATTTTATCCTCTGCACCGCAATAATCTGTACAGACTGCGGGAGAGAAGGAAAAACAAATTGAAATTTCCTGAGTGGGTCTACATACAGCCGATCTCGTCTTACAATCGCTGGCATGAAAGATGTTCGTCCGGTTTTTTCCTGTATTCGGAAAATGGTGTTGCACATCTACGCCACCATACGCAAAAGGTGCTCCTCCAACCTGCATAAAGAGCAGGCTATATAGAAAAATACAGCAGATAATTAGAGCAAACCTTTTCATGATGTTTTTTGTGTAGATACGGTGTAGGATCACCAAAAAATTTCAACGATTATTATGGGGGAGAATTTAAAAAACCGTTCGGGTGATCAAAAAGCAGAATGATGCACTTTTTTGCTGAATAGTGTGAGGTAAATGATTTTAATATCCAGCCAGAAAGACCAGTTTTCACAATACCAGAGGTCGTGAATAGTACGCTGACGTTTTTGTTCTTCTGTATCGGTCGGCCCACGCCATCCGTTCACCTGCGCCCAGCCTGTGATGCCCGGTTTTACATAATGTCTTACCATATACTTGATTTCACTTTCCTGTAATTGCTGATTTAGGTAACGACGATGGGGCCTCGGACCTACAACGCCCATTTCACCTAAAAACACATTGATGAATTGCGGTAATTCATCGAGACTGTATTTCCTGAGTATTTTTCCCAGTGGTGTAATTCGCGGATCGTTTTTAGAAGTAGACAATGTACCACCGGAGGTATTGTCACTTCCGCGCATGCTTCTAAACTTATACAGTTTGAAAGGTTTCCCCGATTTGCCGATGCGGACCGGACAATATAAGACAGGACCTGGGGATTCCAGTTTTATCAGAATCGCCAGCAATATAAAAACAGGGGATAATAATAACAATGCAAAAAATGAAAAGACACGATCAAAACTATTTTTGATGAAAGATGCAAATTTGCCATCGACAGGCAACTGGCGGATATTCACGGCATCAATCTGTCCAAAACGCGTGATTTTGTAATTTTTTCCGAAAATTTCATGATAATCGAGAATATATTTTACGCGAATGCCATGGTAATCGGCGGCCGTAAGGATGGTCTGAATCTCTGAGGAACTGAGTTTTCCGGGAGAAGCAATTACAATCTCATCCACCGGATTCGATTTCAGATATTCATTGATGTTTTTCAAATCACTCACAACTTTTTCTTCGCCAACTGTGCATACTTCATTTCTTCTGCAGTTGATAAATCCTTTTATCTGGTAACCTGGCACATGTTGGGCATATATTTCCATTTCAACATTTTTTGCCACCTTCCCCACTCCTGCTACAAGGGCATACTTTATATTTTCAGTGGAATAATTCGTCCTTGATAACAATTTGAAAAGCAAAAAATTTATAGCGATGCTCAAAATCGGGATGCCGATCAATATTCCAATAAGACCGCTTCTTTTAGGCATCGTATCAGGTATGATGAAGTAAAACAGGAATACCAGTACAATAAATACAGCATATGCCTTTATATGATTCGAAATTTGTCGGCTGAGTTCATTTTTCAGAGCAGAGTTATTCAATTTACCCCAGTATTCCATTGCGAGCCACAAGAGGATAAATGCAGCAGACACAACCCATTCTTTTTTAGAAATTCGGCCATTGTTGAAGAAGAACAACGAAAGGAGAAAAGTAAGTACAAGTGTAAATCCACCTCTGCTGAGATACAGAATGGTTCGTCTCGGAGATAACGCAATCATAACCGCTATTTTTTAGGATTAAGGAATATGTAATTCTTTTAACAGGCACAATGAACCCTCACAAATAGAAGTGTCTTTACAAGTGCCGGCTTACCAGCACAGACCTTCATAATTTGAAAGACATTCTATTTCATTGATGCGTACAAGATCAATGACGGCATGTTTTTCTTGCAATAAATCATAATAGGAAGCTGCATCGAAATTTCGATGGTTGATGATCACAACATCATTATTTCGGATAGCGGATTCAACGTCATTGGTGATAAGTTCGGAGAGGTGTGGTAAATGCTCATTGATAAATGCTTTATTTGCGCCGATAAGTTTTGATAACCTGACGTTTTCATCAAATATTGTAATGTGATATCCTTTACCGATCAACGTTTCAGCCAGATCTACAGATGGACTATAACGCAAATCATCTGTTCCTTCTTTGAAGCTTAAACCGATAAAGCATACATTTCTTTTTCCGGTTTTAGCAACCATTTCATAGGCTCTTTTCTTTTGATTTTCATTGGAATTGTCAATGCAGCCTAACACAGGTGTGCAAACGTAATTATCGTGACCCAGGGTTACAAAACCTCTCAGGTCTTTCGGAAGGCAGGAACCTCCATAGGCAAATCCGGGTTTGAAATAGGCGCTTGAAATATTCAGGCGCGTATCCTTGCAAAACAACTCCATTACTTTATGAGAATCGATAGAAAGCGATTTGCATACGTTTCCAATCTCGTTGGCAAATGCAATCTTTAATGCATGATAGGAGTTATTAACATATTTAATGATCTCTGCGATTTTGATGTTGGTGATTTCAATGGGCGCATCCAGGTATTCGTAAATGGATGCCACCTGTTGCAGGGCAAACTCATGATCCCCGCCGATGACTGTAATGGATGGATGATAATAATCTTTTACAGCCGAACCTTCCCGCAAAAATTCAGGATTGGATACAACTGAAAAATCCGTGTTCCTTTTTTTCCCTGAAAATTC
>DATLDA010000356.1:0-2052 GCA_035526135.1 Flavitalea sp. | reverse complement strand
GCCACTGAGATGAAATTTGCTTTAGAACATCAAAACCCTTTTGTAGCAGGCACTGTAACAGGCGGGTCAGGTAATTACCCGTCTGCTAATTATTCTTATTTAAGCATAACAGATCCAAATATTTTGCTATGGGCACTAAAGCCGGCTGAAGAAGGTTAGGCTGATCGCGGCATTATTGCCAGAGTATGGAGTTTAGATAATAAAGCAACTAAGAGCAACCTAGTTTTTCACAACAATATTGCAGAAGCCTGCCAGGTAAGCCATGTAAAAACAGATACAAGTGTCAATCCTTATACTGGTTCTTATTTGAAAACAAGTATTCGGGCCCAGGGAATGAATACCTACCGGGTAAAATTTTCTTGACCATTGAAGTGAATGTGGGCATCAATGTGCAATTCCGATTTTATAAATGTTGAAATGTGAAAAAACATAAAGAAGAAATAATGGATAAAAATCTATTGGCATCCGTACAGCGTTCATCAAAATTGTTTGTTGAGATCATTCAGCACGGGCAAATAATGACAAGTCTTCCAAAACGGTTACTGTTGGTTCCAGCTCGCTCCATATCGGAAACCAATCGAAGAGGTAGGATAATTTTTCAACAAAGCATATACTGACAAAACTAATTGTTTATTAAAAAAAAGGAGGTGTTCACGGATATGTTCCATCCAGTACGCCCAATTATGTTCACCTGCATATTCGTTATACACATGTGTAATATTGTTTGCTGATAAATCAACATTTAGTTTACGATTTGCTTCAATCAGTATATCATCTGCCCCGCAATCAAATAAGAAAGCTGGGAGGTTGTCTTTGTTTTTAAGCATAGATTCAAGTACAGAAGTTTGATGAGAAACATTAGCCGCTATTTCGCTTATATCACCGTTTTCATACCAATTGGAAAACTGTTCAAATTCAGTAATAGAGCTTAGCCCGCTAAAAGCTTTGAAAAGATGGGGATAGCCGGCTCCTATTCTCATTGCACCGAAGCCGCCCATTGAAAATCCGGTAATGAACAAAGGTGACTTCGTGGAAGTTATTTTTATTTCCTGCCTCACCGCATCGGGTACATCTTCCACAATCCATTTTTCATAATCATAGCCATCTTTGTGGGGAAGAAACCCACTTCCATCCCGCCAAAGGCCATCACTGGGCATTGCCAATACCATTGGCCCGATCAGTCCATCTTTAATCATTTTTTGTGCAGTAAGATGAACACCCGCTTTCAAAGGCCAGCACCAGGAACTTCCATATACGCCGTGCAACAAAATTACGATGGGCACATCGTGTATATTTTCCAGTGATGGAACATATACAGTCATATCTCCTCGTCCGGGAAGATTTTCTGTACGTACGGTAATATGTCGCAAGCCATCTCTTTCGAAACAGGGTTCGGAAATTTCAGTTGTAAAAAAACGTTTTTCTGTCATCTTGATGTTCGACTGTTAAAACACTATCACCCCTTTTGCATTGCGGCCGTCGTGCATATCATCAAAAGCTTTGCTCAATTCTTCCAGTTGGTAGGTTCTTGTTATCATTTTATCAAGTATCAAATCGCCTTTAGCATATAATTGTTGCAGGATGTGCATGTCTATTTCCGGACGGCACTTTCCGTACAAGGGGTTGATATAAATTTTATCCCATTCAAATAAATTCATATCAATGGTAACATTACTTTCACAACCACTTACCTGCACGGCCGTGCCTGCATTTCGCACCATGGCTAAAGGAGCTGCCACCAAAGCAGGTATAGCTGTGCACTCAAACGCATAGTCGGCGCCCCTGTTTCCTGTTAACGTTTTCACTTGTTGTGCCATGTTCAATAGTCCTTTATCATTTTTTTCTGCCAAAAGCGTATGTGTTGCTCCATATTCTTTTGCCATTTCCAATCGTAGCGGGTTAATATCTACAGCAATAATTTTGATCGCTCCGGAAATCCTTGCAGCCTGTATAACGTTTAAACCCACACCTCCGGTACCCAGCACCACTACCGAGCTGCCGGTTTTTACCCGGGCGGCATTCACAACAGAACCATAACCTGTCATTACTCCA
>DATLDA010000355.1:0-5140 GCA_035526135.1 Flavitalea sp. | reverse complement strand
TACAAAAAAAGGCACATTGAGAAATCCTGTTTTCCCATTTAGAATAGCATCCTGAGAAACTGCATTTTTATCAAGCCAGTGATAAATATGATGATTGTGTCCGAAAATAATTGCAAATAAAACAATGAGTGTAAGGATACCAATCACGGGCACTGCTGCCGAGATTGCTTCTGTGACGCGGCGAAATGTCATCTGCCAACCTCCCATAGCCAGCGTGGTAGCACACATAAAAAACATCGCAGCATTTACAACGAGTAAAAAATAAACGCTGTTCTGCAGAAGGGTTGACCAGAAGCGGGTCTGATGATGCTCGTCACCGGTGGCATAAACAAAAATTCCAATCACTAAGGAAAGCACCCCCACGGCCATCAGGGCAAGCGACCAGGTTCTGTACCGTCCGGGTGTTTCAAAAAATTCTCTAACCGCCATTTGAAATAATTTATTTAACGATCAATTCAAATCTTATCGCTTTGCACTCGAATCTTTTTGTGCCGCAGATCCGCTTCCATTCTGGATTTGCAAAGCTGAATCAGCAACTGCTCCACCACCTTTCCCTTGTTTAGCTCTGATATAATCTATTATCATCCACCGTTGCGCTGTATTCAGTTGCGGTCCGTAAGGGCCCATCTGGCCTTTTCCGTAAGTAATGGAATAGAACATTTGGCCGTCAGGCAGGGAAAGTGTCATCAGATTTTTTGGCGCTGCTGCATAAGGGCCATTTCCACCATTATATAACGGACCATTTCCATCGAGCTTCATACCATGACAAATACCACAGTTTACCAGATATAACCTTTCTGCTTCAATCAATTGTTCTTTATTCAGAGCGGGAAGCGGGTTCGTCACCTGCTTTGCTAAATTATAGTTGATAGAATCACCAGGCTTATCAACAGGAATCATAAAAGGAAAAACGGAACCTCTTTTTATTGTTCCCGGAACTGGTTTTTTATCATAGTGAATGCCCAGCGAATCCAGGTTGGCTGTTGACGCATACGTTTCATAAGCACGACTATACGCCATATCGGGCATGTATACACGACCTGAATGTTGCTTATCTGAACAGCCCCATGCCAGTGCAATCACCACAAATCCGGTAATAATTCCTGTTTTTTTCATGTTCATCCCATTATAACATTCCAATTCGGTTGAAAATTCAACTACCGAAACTTATACATGTACCGTTTGTCTTTTTTCCTCCCGCAAGACCTGGTCTTTATCATATCGACCAAGCCACCAGCCTGTCTCTGCAATCTGCACATTCACATCGATGGCGCCAAGGCTGTTAAAAAACGATATTGCCTCGGTTTCATTTGTCTTTTCCGTGCATTCAATTACCATCACAAAAAGATCATCTGTTGCTCGAAGATGAAAATGGTGTTTACGTACAAACGGAGCCATTTGACACAGATAACAAAACGTCAATACCATTCCTACCGCAGAAAATAGTACCGTCGTTTCAAACATTATCGGTATCCAGGCTGGCAATGCGAAATGGGGTTTTCCTCCGATATTTAATGGCCAGTCAGCCGTGAATACCCAGGTCATAAATCCCAAAGCCAGCGAAAGCCCCGAAACGGCGTAGATAAATCCGGCAGTATGAATGCTTGTATCACGCAACCCCATTGCTTTATCAAGGCCATGAATCGGAAAAGGTGTAAACACATCATGCAACTTATATCCTGACAGCCGCACCTTTTTAACGGCAGCAAATAACGCATCTTCTTCCCTGAAACAACCGACAACAAATTTTTTAAAGGCCATAGTTTTGTTTTTTCAAACCGTCAAAACCTGCATTCATCAATGATGTGCTGCATGCGTTTCATGATAGAATTCCTCCGGATCTTTTCTTTCCACATAATCCATCTTCTTCTTATAATTCTGTCCTGATCTTTTCAAAATATGTTTGATCTCTGCAACAGCGATGACGGGGAAGAATTTCGAGAAAAGAAAATAACAGGTGAAAAACAATCCAAACGTTCCAAGATAGAAACCGATCTCCCAAATGGTGGGTGTGTAATAAGTACTCCAGCTGCTTGGAAGATAATCACGATACAATGAAGTAACGATGATCACAAACCGCTCGAACCACATTCCGATATTCACGATCACTGACATGAAAAATGTAACAACAAGGTTTCGGCGCAATTTCTTAAACCAGAAAATCTGAGGCGAGAGTACATTGCAACCCATCATCAGAAAGTAAGCCCACCCATACGGACTGAATGGATTCGCCCGGTTTTCCATAAATGCCCACCCTTCATAAGGATTTTGGCTGTACCATGCTACAAACAGTTCTGTGAGATACGCGATACCCACGATTGAACCCGTGAGTACAATAACTTTATTCATCACCTCGATGTGTTCAATCGTTATATATTCTTCAAGGCTCAATACTTTTCGCGTTACAACAAGAAGCGTCTGTACCATTGCAAATCCTGAAAAGATTGCACCTGCAACGAAGTACGGAGGAAAGATGGTAGTATGCCATCCGGGAATCACAGAGGTTGCGAAGTCGAATGATACCACCGTGTGCACGGAAAGTACCAAGGGTGTGCTCAATCCGGCGAGTACGAGTGAAAGACTTTCATGACGTTGCCAATGTTTTGTAGCCCCGGTCCATCCGAATGACAGTACACCATACATACTTTTTCTCCATTTCAATCGCGCCCGGTCACGAACGGTTGCGAGATCGGGGAGTAAGCCGGTATACCAGAATAAAAGTGAGACAGTAAAATAAGTTGATATCGCAAACACGTCCCAAAGCAACGGTGAATTGAAATTCGGCCATAAGGGTCCACGTGTATTCGGATACGGCAACACAAAAAATGCCATCCACACCCGACCCATGTGCCAAATTGGAAACTGGCCTGCACACATTACCGCAAAAATTGTCATCGCCTCCGCTGCGCGGTTCACTCCGGTTCGCCATCCCTGACGGAAAAGCAAAAGGATCGCAGAGATCAATGTACCGGCATGACCAATACCGACCCACCATACAAAGTTGGTAATATCCCAACCCCAGCCGATTGTTTTATTCAGATTCCATTGTCCCACCCCGTATGTTACCTCGCGATAAACTGAATAGATCCCAAAGCAGAGGAGTGCTACGGAAACCAGGAAGCCAATCCACCACAAGATGCTCGGCGGTGCCTCGATCGGCCTGATGATGTCCTCAGTTACCTGGTGGTAGTCTTTTTCTCCTTCTACCAATGCAGGCCGTACCTGTGATTCATACTTTGCTGCCATATCACTTTCTTTAAGCAGTGTCTTTATTAAGACTTTTTAATTTACTGCTGGTCGTTATCTATTTTGTGGAATGTGTTCCTGTTTTTTCCTCTGATCCCATTTTGTTTTGTTCATTAGCGTCTTCGGCAATTACTTCTGTATTCCGCACTTTAGCCAGGTAATTGACGTTCGGAAGCGTATGAATTTGTTCCAATACATAATACAGTCTGTTCGAATTCTCCATTCTTGTTTTGCTTACGATGCTTTCCCTGTTACGTGCATTTCCAAATACAATTGCATTTGTGGGACATGCCTGTGCGCAGGCAACCTGTGCATCACTGTCATTCAGTGGCCTGTTCTCTTTTTTTGCTTTTAATTTTCCTTCCTGAAGTCGCTGAACACAAAACGAACATTTCTCTATCACACCGCGGCTTCTTACTGTTACATCAGGATTCAGTACCATTCGTGTGAGATCATCATTCATCATCAGAACACTGTCCTCCACAATTCCCACCTGATTATTTTTGAAACTATCCGCACCAGTATAATCTTCCCAGTTGAAACGGCGGACTTTGTACGGACAGTTATTAGCGCAATAGCGTGTGCCAATGCAACGGTTATAGATCATCTGGTTGATCCCTTCGCTATTGTGGTTGGTTGCAGAGACAGGGCAAACGTTTTCGCACGGCGCATTATCACAATGCTGACATAACATGGGCTGGAAAATAGTCTGGATACTCTCCGGGTTATTCGGGTCGCCACTGAAGTAACGGTCAATTCGCATCCAATGCATGTCATGATATCTTGCGACTTCACTTTTCCCGACAACCGGAATATTATTTTCTGCATTGCACGCTACTACACACGCACCGCAGCCAAAGCAACTGTTCAAATCAATTGACATCCCCCACCTGATCCCAGGCTTATCGTATACCGGATATAATGTTCCTTCTGAATCAAATTTTTCAAGACCTCCCCAGGGCTTCAACTCCTTCTCACGGTCTTCTCGTACAATTGAAGGGTTTTTTACAAATTCATTGAAAGTAAGTTCCTTCACCACTTCATGTCGACCTTCATAGGATCCGTGGACCTGCGACTGCGCAATTTTATAAACACCTTCACCTTTCGACACAGTAACATCCGGAATCTGCCACGTTGCTGTTGTGCCGTCGAAGCGTGCAAATCCAAAAACATTTTTTCCAACATTCAGCACTGCACGTCCGATATTTTTTGCGGTATCTTCATCTTTTCCGCTCATGCTGCTACGTCCGTACCCAACTGCAATCGCGATTGTGTCGTCCTGCATTCCCGGTATAATGAGCGCAGCCAATTCAACTTCTTTGTTACCGACCTTTATTTTCAACAGCGGCTTTTTTGGATGCACTTCATATTCGTCTGCATCCCTGTCATTAGCTATATCAACATTCAACCATTCTTTCCCATTCTTTGGTGAAATCAATACGTAGTTGTCCCATGTTGCTCTGGTGATCGGATCCGGCAACTCCTGCAGCCATGGATTGTTTGCCTGTTTTCCGTCGCCTACCCCTATATGCTGGTAAAGAACAAGTTCGGTTTTTCCACCTTTTGGCATCGCGTTAATCGCGGAGGTAGCCGCAGCAACGGATCCACTGTTAAAGCTTCCACCGGTCGCTACAGGAGAGGCAGGTTCTATGACACCATCCTGCAGCGCTTTCATATAATTTGCTTCACCACCAAGTTTACCCGTCCAGTAGTTTTTGAAGTAAACGTCGTAGGTGAGTGGGTTGCCTGTCCATTTGAGTAAGCTGTCCTGAAATTGGCGGGTACGAAACAACGGAGAAATGGTAGGCTGCATGATACTGATGTAGCCGGTCTTCGGTTCTGCATCACCCCAGCTTTCAAGAAAGTGGTGGGAAGGAATGATGTATTTACATTG
>DATLDA010000353.1:0-4516 GCA_035526135.1 Flavitalea sp. | reverse complement strand
ATATCAGAAATTTCGAATTTATTTATCTTCAGGGTTACAAGGAAGGAATCTGTATTGGTATCCCAATAGGTATTCAGCTGTGTAATTTGTGCATCGTTGGTCTCTACCAGTTTGCTGATCTCCGCAAATGAAAAATTCCTCTGTTCGAGTTCAAGTACGATCAAACCTCCCGGTTCACTGGCTCCTGAAATTTTACCGAGTTGTTTCAAAAGGTCGATTGCGGTGATAACACCAATAAATTCGGACTCTTTATCAACAACCGGCACCACACTGAGGTTATAGTCATTCACTGTTTGGATTGATTCAATAAAGTGCATGTTTGCCTGTACCGCCACTCTTGAAAAATGGTTGCTGATCGAGCCGATGATACTTGAATCATCCAGGTTTATCAGATCTTCTTCAAAAACCAGTCCCATATATTTATCTTCTTCTACTACGGGCAACTGTTTTACATGGAATTCAGACATGAGATCAAGAACCTGGAAGACGGAATCCTTCAGATTAAGTGTGGGTATAGAGGTTGATATCAGTTCTTTGTTTAGCACGGAACAGGGTTTATGCTGTTTAGGTTCACCAATGTTTACTTCAATTCTTTTACCAAGGGGGTAATTTCCTCAAAAACAAGTCGAAAGTCTGGTTACAAATATTACGGGAGATGTCTAAGTTCAGACGTCAATTATCAGGCGACCGCTGCAGGTTCATTGAGTTTTGTCAAAAATTTATGCAGTATCTTATTGAATTCTTCAGGCACTTCCATCATGGGTGCATGACCGCATTTATCGACAAAATGTAATTCACTGTTACGGATCAACCGGTGAAACTCCCTGCCAACAAAGGGCGGCGTAATGGTATCATTATTCCCCCACACTAATAAGGTTGTAGTTTTGATCTGGTTCAAATCTTCTCCGAGATTATTCCTGATAGCACTTTTTGCAAGTGCAATAATCTTGATCGCTTTGATCCGGTTATTTACAATTTCGTATACTTCATCCACCAGCTCTTTGGTTGCCACATGGGGTTCATAAAAAGTAAGTTCCGTTTTCTTACGGATGTAGTCATAATCTCCCCTTTTTGGGTAAGTATCTCCCATGCCGTTCTCAAACAAACCTGAGCTGCCGGTTAAAATGAGAGACTTTATACGTTCAGGGTGCTTCAGCGTATGCAGTAAAGCAACATGCCCGCCCAATGAATTGCCGAGTAAATGAACATTTTTGTAATCACGATTCTCAATGAAACGGTGTACAAATTTGGCGAGCCCGCCCACGCTGGTATGGAGCAAATCCAACTCAAATAAAGGAAGGAGGGGTACTACCACTTTATTATGAAGGCGGAAATATTCAATGAGATCTTTAAAATTACTTAAGGCACCGAATAAACCGTGCAGCAGAATTAAAGGCTCCCCTTCACCTGCTTCAATGAATTTAAATTTGTCAATCTGTTTGATCTCGTAATTCATCGGTTATCGGTTCTGTTCTTCAAATACTTAGCTAAAATAATTGATTTACAGCAAATCAAGCTACGTGCTAAAACTAAGATTTACAATAATAACGCTGATATTGATGATGCTGACATATCAGAACATAAGAATATTTTCCCACCCAGGGAGAAGACCATACTGATTGAAAGCCGCATAAGCTATCAATGGAAATATCATATAATGACCGATGTATTCGGGGAGCTTATTTGTACTTACTCAGCCAGCCGGCCAAAAAAAGTAGTTAATCGCGAAAACAAGTCACTGAAGGCCGGAACGAGAATTGCCAGTTTTCCGATCACATATGGACCAAGAGGCGCTACAAATTGATAGCAAATAGATTCCTTTCGCGATTTTGCCGCGAGCAGCCCCATCTCGTTTCCATAAAATAAAACCACACTGAAACAGAATGTATACAAAACACAATAGAGTGCCACACCCCCAAGTTTGTTGAACCAACCAAGCGAGAGTGCATTCGTGGCAGATTCCATAAGGCGGGCAGCCCACCGCACAATCAATGCAACTGAAATGAAGATCAGTAAAAAAGAAATAAAGGGAAGCCATCTTGTTCCGATGTTGGTTGCGCCTTCCAGATAACCTGCAACCATAACCGATAATTTCATTGCAGCCGCCAGTCCGATAATAAAAGCCAGAAGAGAAAAGATCGCAACGATAAGACCACGTCGTAATCCTTTGAAAAGAGCAATCAGCAGGAGTATTCCATACACAACGTCAATCAGCATTCATTAAAATTGAATGACCGTTATTTCGACAACAATTCTTTTACAATAGTACTGATCGTTTTCCCATCTGCCTTTCCGGCAAGCTGTTTATTGGCGATTCCCATAATTTTTCCCATTTCTGCAGGCGAAGAAGCGCCGCTTTCCCGGATTATACCAGCAATTTTTTCCCTCAATTCACTTTCATTCATCTGGCCAGGCAGAAATTTTTCAATTACCGTAATTTCTTCTTCTTCAATTTGTGCCAGTTCCTTGCGATTTTGCTGGCGAAAAATCTCCAGTGAATCCTTACGCTGCTTCACCATTTTCTGCAACAACCGTATCTCATCCTGCTCACTGATTTCGCCCTTTGCCCCCTCTGCAGTTTTAGCCACAATGATAGCTGCTTTGATTGCCCTTAGGCTTCGCATCGATTTTTCATCTTTTGCGAGCATGGCCGTTTTTAATTCCGTCATGATTTTTTGTTCGAGGCTCATAATAGCTCAGGCTTTATTTTCTTTCAGTTGGTTTTCACGGAAGCGTGCATAAAAAGTTTTTGCAAATTCTTTCATCTGCTCAACCAGTTCATCCTGATGAGTAGCCCTGCCATATGTATCCGCCATTGTCATCAGGGTTTGATAATAAAAATCAGTCATTTCATCCACCATCATGTCTTTCGTCCAAAGGTCAACACGCAATGCTGTTTTATCAGTTCCATCCCAAAATGACAACATCATCCCTTTTGCCTTTCTGTCAGTATCAGCCGTACTTTCGGATGCCTTCCAGGTGATCTGTTCCGGAATCCGGTCTTTATCGAGCAGTACATCAATCGTAATCGTTGAGTTCATCTTCTTTAATTTGTTGCGTTTTGCAAAAGTAAAGGTTTCATGGCGGGGAAACAGTTGAATGTGCATTCATTGCACTATACGGGCCGGAATGTTGTGGAAAATACCCGGGGTGAAATTCGGGTAATACTCCTTTGTAACCGGGTAAATAGTTTTCTATTTTTGAAAGCGTCCGATCGATGAATCGGCATATAAAACCGGTTCAGTTGCTTGTGGAAGCAGAACAGGTTACGATTCAGAAATCCCTTATGAACCAGGTCCTATGAAAACAAAGAAACCAACTAAGCCTGTGCCTTCAACAGAACCGGAAACATCTGCTCTTCCGCTCCTGAAAGTACTGCAACAAAATACTACGATCCATCTCACATTGATCAGAATGTTGCTCCGGAAAACATCGGCGATCTCTTCCCATCAGTCAAATTCCGGAAATGCTTCTATTCAACCGTAACGTTCAACACAACATCCGGGGCGGATGCCTTAACGTCGAAATTTTTATAAAATATTATCCTGTGAAAAACAACCACCCAAAAGGTCTTCTTCGGAAGGCCTTTTTTGTTTCTAACCATACTTTATTACTTTTACAGATGCTCAATATTGATTTGATGGAATATAATACCACGAGAAACCATTTGATTATGCGTGAATATGGCAGACATATTCAGAAAATGATCGAATACCTTCTCACTATTGAGGATAAGGAAATAAGACAGCGGAATGCCTATGCGGTGATTGAGCTGATGGGTTTTCTGAATCCTCATTTAAAAAATGTAGAAGACTTCAGGCATAAATTATGGGATCACCTGTTCCTGATCTCCGACTTCAAACTGGATGTTGAATCACCCTACCCGATTCCAACAAGAGAAACACTGAAAGCGAAACCCAAGCCACTTCCCTACCCTAAAAGATATCCGAAATTTTCCCATCTTGGCAAAAACCTTGAACTGGTTATCAACAAAGCCCTCAAGGAAGAAAACCCTGAGAAAAAGCAGGGCTTTGCCAACGCAGTTGCCTACTATATGAAACTTGCTTATAGCAACTGGCACAAGGAAACCGTACACGATGATGCCATTCAAAGCGAACTAAATAGTATTACTGAAGGTCAGCTTGCTTTCACCAATACGCCATATGTAAGAAGTCCGCGGCCGAATGAGGGTACACGTAATGACCGTGGTACGGGCGGTTATGGTGATTACCGGAATAAACGGAACCAGAAATTTCAGGCGCGCGGAAGGAATGACCGCAATGATAATCGAAACGACAACAGGAATGACAACCGGAATGATCGCAACGACAGGAATAGCGGCGGTAAATTCAATAATAAAAAACGGTTTAAATAATAAAAAATAACAGCATTGTTGAAACCCCGACGGTTTGTTACCATCGGGGTTTTACATTTGTGCACCTGGTTTGCAAATGACTGAAGTTTGAAAGCTCAGTCGCACATTGAATACTTTTACGATGAGTTCATTTGAAGTAAC
>DATLDA010000352.1:0-3001 GCA_035526135.1 Flavitalea sp. | reverse complement strand
AATGACATTTTTTAATCCTGATTGATCATTACTATAACACGCAGGATAGTACGAATCCACGCCACCTATTTCAATGCCTTCGTTTCCGGCAGAAGCGATCACAGCGATCCCTTTTGACGAAAGACTTTGCAGTACGTCCGTCATAGCAATATTCGGAGCACCAAAATATCCCCAACTTGTATTAACAAGGTTTACTTGCGCGCGTTCTGCGAAGCGCAAAGCACATAATACATGGAACATTTCAAAATTCCCTTGGGCGTTTACTGCTTTTAGTGGTATAATCTCCGGAGCATAATCCGGATTCTGGCCCAGGATGAGACCCGTCACATTCGTTCCGTGCTGAAACGAATGATCGTCCATGATGTTCTGGTTATTTTGAATGAAATTCCATCCAAAATACCGGCTGGTTGCATTGGTTGGAACCCAACTAATACCCACTTCC
The DNA here is from genome assembly GCA_035526135.1 of Flavitalea sp. Classification (GTDB taxonomy): domain Bacteria; phylum Bacteroidota; class Bacteroidia; order Chitinophagales; family Chitinophagaceae; genus Flavitalea. Next base: position 2,559 of record DATLDA010000352.1, on the reverse strand, counting down.
TGATAAGCAACCTGACTCGCGGGCAACAGAAATTTAAAATAAGATGCCTCAGTGAACGCAGACAATGTATCCAGTCCCGTATCAATAACCGCAATGCGTACCTTTTTACTTTTTTGTCCCCCGTATTCTGCAGGAACATTCTTTTCCATCCGTTTGGAACCTGGTATAACCCGGTCGAGTAAAAAATTTCTTGAATAAATGACCCGGTACATACTATCTACACCCCCTCTTGAACGGTTTCCGGTAACCGAATCCAATCCACCGACAACAGATACACCATCGCGTGACGAGTTGCCTCTTGTGGAATCCACACCACCCGTAGATGTATTTCCTTTCATGCTTGAATCCACACCACCTGTTGTTGAATTTCCTTTCAATGTTGAATCAAGATGCCATTCAATGCCGCTAGCATAAATCAATTCCAGTGTTGAATCACATACACACCGTTCAATTTTAGTGATCTTGTATTTGCCAAAGAGTACATTCCTGACAGAGTCACGCAGCCTTGAAGACAGTTTAGAATTGTATCGAACCACAAGCTGGTCTTTTTTGAAAGAAGTTGCTTTACGATCGCTTTGCGAAGATTGCGTCGGAGGAAGGCATCCAGAAAAAAATAAAAGTAAAAAACAAAGAAGTATGTGCGCAATTCTTTGCAACCGGCGCGGAAGGAATGTACTCATATCGGGGAGTTTTAATGATCGCTTTTAGGTAGGATAGTTTCATAGCAGCTCTTTAACATAGCTGGATGCACACTAAATTTTCTTCAGCCATTTTTCCGCTGTCTCCTTACCCTCCAGGTCCTGACGTACCACCTCCTGCAATAATTCACGGCTTAACTTATTATCACCCCTCAGGTTCCTTTTTAGTAAAGTCAATGCCTTATAGAATTTTCCCGGGTTTGCATATAATCCCGAAATATTTTCCAGTCTGGTAAAATACTGCAACGCAAGATCATATTGTCCTGATTGCAAAGCAGCGATGCCTGCATATTTCAATGCAGTTTCAGATCCGGGAGCGCGTTCCAGCATATCCTGAAAATATTTCAATGAACTTTCTGTTTTTGCATCATTATACAATCGGATTCCTTTTTCAATGGAATCGGTTTGACCCGACATTTTAACCGGAAGAACCTGCAGGTTTTGACTTATATATTGGTCTGCCAATTGTACCGTATCAGCCGGCTTCATATAAAAATATACCACAAGACTGATAGCTATTACAACAGCTGCTGCAACGGCAACCAGACGAAAACGCATCAGCACAACGGCTGCTCCGGTTTGCGCTGAACCTTTTTCCAATTTCCTGAAATCCTCTTTTTTTATAGTATCAGATTGCTCCTTTGCTGCATTCATTGTCGCGATATAAAATGAAACATCTGCAGCAAACGCCGGATCTGAAAGGATTCGCTGTTCGAATTTTTCCTTTTCGGCTACCGTCGGCTGGCCTTTGAAAAAATGATCGATATTTTCAAGACTTTCCATATTTATGTTTTGAGCCGGTACAGTTTACGCAACTTCTCAAGGCACCTGAGGCGACTTGTTTTCGCTACGTCAGAACTTTTGAAATTCATTAATTCCGCAATTTGTTTATCCGAATTTCCCTCCGAAGAAAGAAGCAGCATACGCTTGCAATTGTCCCCTAATTCTCCCAGCCTTCGTTTCAGGTCATCGATATCCGCTTTTTCTACCAGTTTTTGTATCACTGTTTTTGCGGGATCCGTCAGAACCTCCAGCATATCCGGTTGTATTGCGGATCGATGTACTTCACTCTTATGAGTCGTATTTTTTCTGATCTGGTCAACACATTTATTGTGAAATATCTGGTAGATGTATGTTTTGAGAGAGGATCGGCCTTCGAACCTGCCTGCCTGGATGGTATCAATAGTCTGGATAATAGCATCGGAATAGCAGCTGAAGCTTTCTTCCTGTGTAACCGAAAATTTACGAACGCCTTCTTCTATAAAGTATCTGAACTGGAGATAAAGTGCATTTTCAACCGATTTACGGCCGGCATGTTGCCGTAGGCCGGCAACAAGCTCAGCATCCTGGAGCGTTTTGGTTGACATACGGGGAACGCTTAGGGGCGTTGTTCTAAATATAATAAAAATAATCTTGTCATGGTCACCAGCAATTCTCAGGCTATTTCAAGGGTCATTTCGTAAAATTTTTTTTATTGTGTTTCCCTCCATTCACTTCTTCCGACGAATATTATCGAAGCAACTTAATATAAGCTTCCGATCAACCAGACATTTATGAAACAGTTACTCCTTCTTGCATTCCTTACGCTTTTGATGCTGAAACTTTTTTTGTAGTGGCGATGCTAATAAAACTTTTATAATCACCCGTTCCAATTATTTATACTCTGATAATCATTAATTATTCATTCACCTCTAAATTTTATTACAACATGAAAAAGTATTCGATTCTCCGACTTGTTTCTATCGTCACCGCATTTCTGATTGTCCAAACCGGCTATTGCCAGAATTCTGCCGGCAACAGCATGCGGCTTGACCATGCCACCCTGGAGGCCTTTACGGAAAAGATAAAAACTGAAAGTAAT
>DATLDA010000297.1:0-2862 GCA_035526135.1 Flavitalea sp. | reverse complement strand
ATGTAGGAAATGTTACAGGTGGAATTTTCAGTGCTCCGCCTGCGCCCGGTACCGGCACCTCCTTTACGACCGCAAGTAACGGTTTGGCAGATGCAAACACTCTATATAATAATACATCACCTGCATCGAAGCCAGGTGGTTCTGATCCTGGTGCTGGTGAACTCGGTGGATTAACCTTGGCTCCCGGTATCTATAAATCTGCAAGTGGTACTTTCAAAATAACCAATGGAGATCTTACGCTGGATGCAATGGGTAATCCCAATGCTGTTTGGATATTCCAGACTGCATCAGGTCTTACCGTAGGAAGTGCGGGACCAACAGGTGCACGCAGTGTCATTCTTAAAAATGGTGCAGTGCCGAAGAATGTTTACTGGCATGTTGGAAGTGCAGCAACGATCAATGGTGCCGGAGGCGGCGTAATGGTCGGAACCATTATTGCTTCTGCTGGAATTACTTTTTCAACTCCGGGCAATGCTGTTCAAACAGTACTGGATGGAAGAGCACTTTCGCTGAATGCTTCCGTTACGCTTGTGAATACAACGATTAACGTTCCTAATTAAATTCATCTGCATAAAGCCAGCCTTACGGCTGGTTTTATCACATATCAAATCAATTCATCCAATCAAAAGCCGTTTTTTTATGTACCAATTTTCATCAACAAATAAATTTTTCGTCCTGTTGCTGGCGTGCTTTTCCTCAGCAATAGCCACGCAATCGCAAACTAACCCGAATCCCCAACCGAAATGGTGGTTTGGCGCCTCTGCTGCTGCCAATTTCAACACTTATCGCGGCACAACACAAATGCTGAATGAAGGTCTTACCACACCTACAGCTTTTCATAAAGGAAACGGTGTGAAGCCTTATCTATCCCTGCTCGCTGAATATCGTCCTAATAAAGTTTGGGGCGGTATGCTGAACGTAGCATTTGATAACCGTGGTGGAAAATTCAAAGAAGTGATGGCGCCGTGCGATTGCCCTGCTAATTTGAGTACGAATATGAGTTACGTTGCTATAGAACCAAGTGTGCGGCTGGCACCTTTTTCTTCTTCGTTTTATGTATTTGCAGGCCCTGTGCTGGGTTTCAATCTGGCCAAAACATTTACTTATATACAGGACAAGCAACCGGATAGAAGAGCAGAATGGAGTGATGTTCGCAAGACGGTACTTTCTGCACAGGTAGGCGCTGGTATTGATGTGCCCATAACTGCACCTTCAAGGAGCACGCAAATGAGCCTGTCACCATTTCTTTCTTTTCAAACTGATATCGGGCATGAACCCCGCTCGGTAGAATCCTGGTCATTTTATACCATCAGGGCTGGTGTTGCCTTCAAGTTTGGAAAAGTGAAAAAATCTTCACCGGTTACGATGATACTGGAACCTGAAGCAATAGAAAAGGAAGTCGAATTTTCTGTACGGGCGCCAAAAATTGTTCCTGTAAAGAGAAAAGTGAAAGAAACCATTGCACTGAGGAATTCAGTATTCTTTGATATGGGTTCTGCCACTATCCCTTCCCGTTATGTGTCTTTGTCGTCGGTCCAGGCTGCCGCTTTCAGGGAAGAGCAGTTACAAACCAGCCAACCGGATAATTTATACAATGGCCGCGCATCCAGGCAATTGGCAGTATACCATAATATATTAAATATCATGGGAGACCGCATGCGGGCAAATCCACAAAGCACTATCATGTTGAGTGGAGCTTCCGATAAAAATCCTGCTGAAGGAAAACGCATGGCTGAGAATATCAAACAATATCTTGTCACGGTATTCGGAATTGATGCGGCGAGAATAAATACTGAAGGACGTGATAAGCCAGTTATACCTTCAGAACAACCAGGTGCTATAAAAGAACTCGATCTTTTGCGCGCCGGCGACCGACGTGTGGATATTGTAAGCACTTCACCTGAATTATTATTGCAGGTGGGTGGAAAAACTGCATCCGATCTGAAACCTGTTCAGATTATCGCATTACAGGAAGATCCATTAGACAGTCATGTAATTTTCACTGCTGCCGGTGCAAATGATTTGTACAGTAAGTGGTCTGTGGAGATAACCGATGAGAAAGGAAATGTTCAAAAGTATGGACCATATACAAAAGACCAGGCATCAGTATCGGGAAAAACGATTCTGGGAAATAATGATCAGGGCAATTACCATATTGTAATGGTTGGTCAAAAGAAATCAGGGGCGACTGTCAGGAAGGAAAGAGATATCAGTATCAAAAAAATTGACGACACTAAACAAGAAGGCCTCCGGTATAGCATTCTATTTGATTTTGATAAATCAAAATCAATTGCGAGCTACGAGAAATTTCTGACGGAGATTGTTACCCCGCTTATTCCTGAGAATGGAATGGTGATGATTCATGGTCATACCGATGTAATCGGAGATGAAAAATACAATCTTGCTTTATCTTATGAAAGAGCGATAGGCGTTCAACAAATCATTGAACGTGCGTTATCGCAATCAGGAAAGAAAGGCGTTACTTTTGAAACTTTTGGTTTTGGAAAAGATGCAATGATGGCACCATTTGAAAACAATCTGCCTGAAGAGCGTTTTTATAACAGAACGGTTATTATTGATATTATTCCTGCAAAGTAAAATTGTTTGGGAGTTGATAGTTGTAGTCATAACAACAAGGACCGCCTTTATTGGCGGTCTTTTTTTTCATTAAACTGGTGCGATGACAGGTAAAATATATTCTTGCATAGGATCACTCAGAAAGGAATACCACATAGGCTCATAGATTAGGAACACATAGGAAATCCTATCATCCGTTTAACCCGATAAATCCTGGTTCAGACAATTTATTTCACGCCCGCCCGGCTGCGCGGTCGGACGGGCAAAGAAGCAAAGGAAGCAAAG
>DATLDA010000348.1:0-11067 GCA_035526135.1 Flavitalea sp. | reverse complement strand
GTTAGACACGAAATTTTTTGCAGTAATATTTTCCGCCAATGAAATATCAAAGGAAACGAGGTCACTATAGGAATCAGCATACAATGTTGTGTTATGTACTGCCAGATCTGCGTTGCCCGGAATATTGATGAAAGATTTATTCACAGGATGCATCGGATCGGTATTGTCGATGATATGAATGCCCCGGTTGATCTCGTTGACGAAAATATATTTGCCGATCGTAAATATTTTGCCGGGATTTTCAATTTCCCGGGAGGCACCACTTTTCATATCAGCACGTGCCTCGGTAAGTGTTTTGAATACGGGAATGTAGATCTTGTACGTCTGGCGGCAGGTGTCTTTCAAACAGCTGTTAAAAGTGAATAGTATCATTGCACAGAAAACCCAGCGGGAGAATTGTTGCAGTTTCATAACAGTTGTTTTTGATCTGACAGGAAATAAAACACCAACGTTGCACTTCTGATCTGAATGGTGTATGGATTTATTTTTTCCACGTCCATCTTGATTCTAGTCCGAAAGAATACAGATGCCGGAAAGTATGAACCTCCCTGCGCATAAGGTTAGAAACGCGGTAATGAACAAATGGACCGACAGAGAGTGGATGTTTTGATTTTTCAAAGAGACCAATACTAAATGCACCGGTGAAGCCAACCTGCGTTTTATTGATCAGGCTGTTATCGCTATAGTAAACACGGGATGCACCATCAAAGTGCAGCGCATTGGATGCGATCATTCGCGAAAGCACCATACCCGCTTCGAGTGTGAGCGGAATAGTTTTATTTCGATTTAGTTTTGCCTGAAGATGTACCGGTATTTCGATAAAATGATATTTGTTCCGGTAAGAAAAATCTGCACCCGATTGATAATAATCGCTGACATTCATCAACGCGCCGGAATTATATACCGTCGAAGAACTCTGGACTTCATGTCCCACATCGATGCGTGTTTGCATTAGTGAGTAATTGATCCCTGCTGTAGCTGACAACATTTTACCGATCGGTTGCTTAACAAAAATCCCGGCCGTCAATGCTAAACCACCCCGGATGGCAGATGGTTTCGGGATCACTGCGTTCATTGGTAATGGCTGCGAATAGCTGATGGATGCAACATCCTGCACTCTTGACTTCTGAGAAAAATCCAGAAAGCCGCCGTCACTGATCCGGCTTATGCCGGCCTGAAAAATAAAACCGAGTTGTATTTTACGCGCAGGTTTTATGAGGCGTGGTGCAACCATTGCCAGCATGTCTGTTTTTTGTACCGAATCAGTGGAATTCAACACAGACGGTGCAATTGCCTTAGTGGATGTTGAATCTTTAGATACTACTTTGGTTTCATTAACAAGTGCATCGGTATTCTCTACCTCATTCTCAATGATTGGAACTACCGGTGAAGATGTTGGTGGGACAATATCTTTGTTTAGTGTATTTGTTTTTTTATTTCCATTGAAAGCATTGGTGCGCTGAGGTGCATTATCAGATTTTATGATAAGGTGGGGCACCGTGGTCTCAACTCGGGCAATTTTTCTTTTTGAAGAAGTATTCTGAGTTTTTTGTGTGATATCATTTGACCGATGCTCCGTCGATATGGTCTTACCAGACGGAGTTGAAGTATATTTTTCGTTTTCGATCTCTGCAACACTGTTCACTTTTTCAGAATGAACATTTTTGTTTGCGTTGACTTCTTTTTGTTCAACAGATGTTTTTTCAACCGGGACTGATTCAGAAGCAGACGGATTATTTTGTACGGTTTGTAATGGTGACGGGCTGTTCGTATAGATCAGAAATCCCGCAACCGAAAGTGCGATGAATACGGGAAACCAGATAAGGCCTCTTCGTCTGCGTTTTTTCGCAGCGATCCTTTTCTCCACCTGGGTCCATACTGCGTCAGAAGGATGAAACCTGAGTTCATCCAATTTCTGCCGGACCTTTTTCTCAAACTGATGGTCGGACATAATTATCTTTTTTTAACTCTGTTTGCTGCTTGTTTAACCACGTGATCAGCAGTGCACGTGCACGGGCATATTGCGAACGCGACGTGCCTTCATTGATGCCAAGCATTTTACCGATCTCAACATGGGAATACCCTTCTACTGCATGCAGGTTGAATATTGTCTGGTAACCCGTTGGCAATTGCCTGATCATTTCTGCCAGGTCTCTCGTATTGCTTATTACTTCAGGATTATCGGATGAAACCGGATGAAGGCTGGTATCCTCAAAGGAAAGGTCTACCTGGTAGGGCCTGCTTTTTTTCAGGTAATTCAGGGCGGTATTTACCATGATCCGCCGGATCCATCCTCCTAATTCACCTTCGGATTTATATTGGTGGAGATGCATAAAAACTTTTACAAATCCATCCTGTAAAACATCTTCCGCATCTGCCATAGACTTTGTATACCGGAAACACACACCCAGCATGCTTTCCGAAAAAGTTTCGTAAAGCTGCTTTTGCGCTCCGGGATTTCCCCTGAGACATTCTTTGAGCAGTCGTTGTTGATCCATTCTTCCCTAAACGATTGGTTGACAATTTTACAGACCCGATCGTTGCACCACAAAGTAGTACAATCTGATTACGGGTACCTATCTTTATGACCTATGCAATTGTCTCTCGCTGAAAGAGATGAAAAGGTGATCTGGCATCCCTATACTTCTCAAAAAAAGGGTCATACCACCACGGGAATTATCAGAGGAGAAGGGGTCTGGCTGATCGATGAAGATGAACATCGTTACATCGATGCGATCAGCAGCTGGTGGGTCACCCTGCATGGGCACGCACATCCCTATATAGCGCATAAGTTGTATGAACAGGCGCTCCTGTTAGAACAGGTAATCTTTGCCGGCTTTACGCATTTACCCGCGGTACAACTTGGCGAAAAATTACTTCCGCTGCTTCCCGGCAAATTTTCAAAGATCTTTTATTCAGACAATGGTTCTACGGCCACCGAAGTCGCCATCAAAATGTCGCTGCAATACTGGTGGAACAAAGGCAATACCAACCGGACACGCGTTCTTGCATTGACAGACGGATATCATGGTGATACTTTCGGTGCCATGAGCGCCAGTGGACGGAGCATTTTCACCAATCCGTTCCGCGATAAATTATTCGAGGTTACCTACATTGATATTGAATCACCGGATCACGAAAAACTATTTGAAGAATTCCCGGCGGATGAATATGCGTGTTTCATTTATGAACCACTTGTTCAGGGAGCGGCCGGTATGAAAATGTATTCACCCGGAAAGCTGGATGCACTGCTTGCAACAATAAAAGCACACGATATCATTTGTATTGCGGATGAAGTAATGACAGGATTTGGAAGAACGGGTACCACCTTTGCCTCAGCGCAGTGTAACGAAAAGCCTGATATTATTTGTCTGAGTAAAGGTCTAACGGGCGGTACCCTACCACTGGGGATCACTGCCTGCAATGAAAAAATATATGCTGCGTATGTTTCAGAAGAACGGCTGCATACTTTCTTTCATGGTCACAGTTTCACGGCCAATCCGCTTTCCTGTGCCACCGCCCTTGCAAGCCTTGAATTGTTACTGGAAACCGCCTGCCAGCAAAACATCCAACGGATCACTCAACTGCATGCAGGTTTTATTAAATCACTCGGTGAAGAAAAGATCAATGCTAAAATTAAAAACGTTCGACAGACGGGAACGATCCTGGCATTTGAAATACTCAGTGAAAAGGACGGCTACCTGAACACAATTGGTGAGTTCGTTACGCGCAGAGCGATGGCAAAGAGTGTTTTTCTTCGTCCGCTTGGAAATACACTTTACATACTTCCCCCCTATTGCATTACGATGGATGAATTGGGTTTGGTATATGCGGTGATCCGTGAAATCCTGGAAGAATTGTAAGCTTATTTCAGTTTATGCTGCCTTCTTAAAGTTTCAATGAGTTTCGGATGGTTGCGCTGATCATCGACGGTTGAGAATCCCCCCGGATAACCCAATTCCATGGTCAGGACATTATCACCATTCCACGCTTCCATGGCAATAGAATGTTCACAGGATGAATTCAGGATCGGTTCATTGTAAAAACCATAATAAACGACTTCTTTGTCTACCGTAATGGCAAAAGGGATTCTTCCTTTAAGTGACCGGATTTTCTCGTAGGCCGTTGCGGTAACCCGGTATTCATGGTCGTTCTCGTTGTATTCGATAATGTCATCATTAGCAACCAATGGTTCCGGCCTCAGGGTGCCTGAACTGATCTGGCACTTAGCAGGAACGGGGATCACTGACTGGAGGAGATAAATTTCAATCGAGCTACCTGCATCAACGCGCGATTTAGTTTTGGTACAGGATAATGCCAGTACCAGTAAGAGAGCTATTGAAAATAAGCGGCGCATGATAAGATGACAATAGTTCGTAACTGTCCGTTGCATCCCCGGGATTTAAAGGCTTCGCCTCTTAAGAGGCTTCGCCTTTTTAAAAGGCGAAGCCTTATATTACCTGCTGATCGGAACTACCACCTGTGTTTTGTCCCACTCTATCACCAGGTTGTTCTTCGTATCAAACCGGTAAGTAAGCTTCTCAACGGGATTTGAAAGTTGTTTCACCGGCACTATTACCTGCAACACGTCTTTATCCTTATACTTCTCATAACTGAATGCACCAAACTGACCGGTCTGGCTGTTCAGGATGACGGTCCAATCCTTTGCCGTAGGAATGGTGAACAAAGTATAGGTTCCCGCTTTTAATTTCTTTCCTCCGAATTTTACATCCTTTGCAAAAGTAATTTCACTCGCCTCATTCGCGCCTGTTCTCCAGACCTGACCATAGGGAACAAGTTTGCCGAATATTTCGCGATCTCTTTTTGACGGTTGCCCATAAGCAACTTTCACATCTTTGCCTGCTGCACTCACACGGGGACTCTGCGCATTCGTACAATATGTGAAGGCAGTAAAGGCGACGAGGGATAGGAATAAAATCTTTTTCATTGTTTATCTGATAATTGAACTTCGAATTTACATCGAATCTTCTAGGGATTTTTTAAAATTATTCAATGATCTTTCCATGGTTCCTCCTACCTGCCGTTCAATTACAATACTCCCGAATTTTTCCCAGGGATACCATCGTAAATGAAACACAAACTGCCATTTAAGGATCACTTCATTTCCAGAAGAGGGTATGAAATGAAACGCAGCTTCGACGCCCTGCCTTCCTTTTTGAATCCAGGCTGTTTTCATCGCAGCGGTATCGGTTACGTTTATTTGCAACTCGTCAGAATAGAAATGGCCAGCTGAAATCTTTACATGTGTGAGGTTCGGACTTTGGATCATTTCATTCCAACGCGGCCATGCCGCAAGGTTGTTTAATTCTTTTTTTAATAAACTACTATCACCACGGATACTGATTGCTCTTGTAACGCGTACGGAGGAAGGAATCAGAAAAGAAATCAATACCAGCAACCCGGTAAATATGACGAGACTGATGACGGCAAGTTTCAGAAAACGCATATACACATTATTCCCATTTGAAAACTTTGATGGCAATTGCATACACTGCTATCCCCCAGAGAAGCAATACCAGCAATTGTGTTCCGCAATCCTGCAGATGGGCTCCTTCAAAAGCAATATTGCGCATTGCTGTATTTAAATGGGTGAGTGGAAGTATCCTGCATAAAGGCTGCAGCCAGTGAGGAAGACTTTCAATGGGAAAGAATGTTCCAGATAACATGAATTGCGGAAAACCAAGCAGGTTGGTAAGTACCGGGATGGAATTAATATTTTTTGCAAATCCGCTGATAAAATATCCGAATCCCATGAAGACCAGCAAGCCGATCAGCGAGAGGAACATCAGCTCCACAAAAGTTATCCAACCGTGTACCAACGTAAAATTGAAAACAAAAGTTCCAATCAGCAGTATGATTGCAATGATCGCCATTTGAAAAACAATTCGTGCGATCGTTTCACCGAAAAGAATAAACGGTCTTCGAATAGGCGTTGCATTGAGTCGTTTCAATACAAGCGTTTCCCTCAAGTTAAAAAACAAAAAAGATAAACCGAACAATCCTGCACTCAGCAGCGAAAATCCCAATTGACCCGGCAAAATAAAATCAATGCTCCGGTAAATGCGGCCCTGTACCAGTGGCATCATATTCACTGACGCAACACTTTTCCGGTCAGCAAACATTCTGGAATCAATTTGAGCCACTACCATTTTCAGCACGGATTCGAAAAGCCGGATCCGGTCTACCGCCGCTGTGGAACTTTGCACCGCAACGGTATAGGCCGGAAATGAATCCGGAATATTTTTTCTGATGTCAACGATCGCGGTGATCCTACCCCGTGAAAGATCCTGCTCAATTGATTTCTTATCCTTTGATACAAAAACAATGATGGGCACCTGGTGTAAGGCCTGTACAATGTAGTTGGCAGTATCAGCATTTGGCGCTAGTGCGATGCGCACAACGGGTCCGCCACCGTTAGAGGAACCAAATATCACAATGAAAAAAAGCGGGAAGAAAAAACTGAATACAAGTGCCATAGGACTCCGGCTTTGCGCGCGGATGCTCGCTTTGGTAATTGCCAGCATTGCTTTCGTCTGGCTGTACCGGTTAGACATTTGTATTTAGTTGAAGGAAGTTAATCTGGTTCAGCGAAATATCAGGTCGAACGGAATTCTTGACTGTATGGTTCCTGTCATCTGTTTAATTCGTTCCATGATCGTGAGTGTTTGCAGCTGCTCGGCATTCAAATGTTGTTTAAGCAAATTCACGTGACTCACATTCTTATAATTATTCAAAAATTCTTCCAGGAAACCACGTTGTCCCGGATATTCTTTTACCGAATAATCAGAAATTTTTGCCATACGCGCGGCACAATCCAATGCATCCTTCAAACCTCCGAGCCTGTCTGCCAGGCCAATCTTTATTGCGCGGTTGCCACTCCATACTCTCCCCTGGCCGATACTATCTGTAAATTCCATACTGATTTTTCTTCCTTCTGCAACGCGTGATTTGAAATCATGATAGATCGTATCCACCTGCGCCTGGATGAATCGTTTTTGCATGTCCGTTAGGGGACGGGTGACCGTTAGTTGTGCGGATTCCGGACCCGTATTCACTTCATCGAAAGTTACGCCGAGCTTGTTGTTGAAAAACTTTTGCAGGTTCGGGATCAGTGCGAATACACCGATTGATCCTGTAATGGTGTTCGGTTGTGTAAAGATGGTGTCAGCATTACAGGAAACATAGTAAGCGCCTGATGCGGCTACGTCGCCGAAACTTACCACGACCGGTTTTTCTTTTCTCGCGAGTGTGAGTTCCCTCCATATATTTTCACTCGCAAGCGAACTACCACCTCCGGAATTGATCCGCAAAACAATCGCATGAATATTTTTGTCAAGTCGCACCCTTCGTATCATCCGCCGATATTCCTCACTACCAATTTGTCCTTTTTGTCCCTTCCCATCGATGATATCTCCTTCTGCATAGATGACCGCGATATCTTTCGCGCCAGATTCTTTATAAGATACCGCTCTTGCATATTTGCCTACAGGGATGTAGTTCACTGCATCCAACTGTGAGGCGCCGACAAGATTTCTGATTTCTTCTTTTACCTGGTCGTCATAATACAAACCATCCACCAGTTTCGCCTGTAATGCATCATTTGCGAATTGAATCGTATTCTGATTTGCGAGACGCCGAAGGGATGCGGTATCGATTCCACGCGCTTTTGAAGTCTGGATAAGAAATTGATCATACAGATCTCCCAGCAATTCTGAGGTCTGCAACCGGTTAGCATCGGTCATTTGTTTTTCCCTGAATGGCTCCGTGGCACTTTTAAATTTTCCCGCATAAAAGATCTGTGGCTGGATCTCGAGTTTCTCCAGCGTGCCTTTCACAAATGCCATGGTGACGCCGAATCCTCTCCATTCCAATCCTCCTTTTGGATTGCAATAAACTTTGTTGGCGACATTGGCAACACGGTAAGCATCCTGCCCGATCACATCTCCATAAGCAATAATAAATCTGCGACTGCCGCGAAAATCATTCAATGCGTTTCGGATTTCCTCACTGGCGGCGAAACCGTTCCCATTATTTTCACATTGCAGGTAGATGCCTTTGATATCGGGATCATTTTTTGCATGCCGGATCAAACGGACCACATTGTATACAGACGGAACATCGTATTCATCTGCAGAACTGAAAGAGGCGAGAAAATTCCGTTGTTCTATTTCAGGGAAATGCTGTGACAGGTCGATCACCAGGACCGCATTCGCACCGGTTTTTGTTTTTTCCGGGACGGCCAGGCCTGACACCAACCCGAACAACATAAAGAAAGTAAGCAGAGTGAAAGCAAAGAGCGCGGCGATGCAGGCCAGAAATATTTTCAAAAAGCTATTCATTCTACCAACTTGTTTAAATAAAATTCGACCATATTTGAATCCTGTTGCGGTGCCAAGATAATGAATCCACCTATAAATTTGGGCGGGTCGGACTTTAATTACCAATAGAACCGGTTTTCATTTCATCAAAAAAGATCAGCATCAAAACATGCACCTTGCTTATTTACTGACAGGAACCAATGTAGGTCACCGGGAAAAGAACCTGCAAAAGGCAGCCAGCCTGATCGCGGAAAAGTGCGGCAGTATCCGGCTTGTGTCTTCCGTGTACGAAACAGCGGCATGGGGCATTACGACACAACCGGAATTCCTGAACCAGGTATTATCGATCAACACCCATCAGCCTGCAGAAGAATTACTCGAAAGGATACTCGCCATTGAAATCTCGATGGGAAGGGTCCGGAAAGAAAAATACGGGCCGCGTCTGATCGATATAGACATCTTATTATATGATAAAGAAATTATCAACCTGCCTTCATTGAAAATCCCACATCCTGCAATGGCACAAAGAAGGTTTGTATTGCAGCCGCTTGCTGAGATCGCCGGAAATTATCTGCATCCGGTTTTAAATCAATCCATCAGGCAATTATTGGATGAATGTACCGATCCGCTTGATGTGAAAAAGTTTTTACAGGCGTGAGTGATAAACGCCCTACAATTGCACTGCGAAAACATGAAGTATCATTTTATTACCATTGAAGGCAATATCGGAGCAGGAAAGACCACCCTCGCGCACCTTCTTTCGAAACATTACAATGCACGTCTCGTGCTGGAGCAATTCGCGGACAATCCATTCCTCTCCAAATTTTACGAGAACCCAGGTCAGAATGCCTTCCCGCTCGAATTGTTCTTCATGGCCGAACGGTACAAACAATTGAAAGAACTGATCCATACAAAAGACATGTTCCAGACCGTGACCATCTCGGATTATGTTTTTTCGAAATGCCTGTTGTTTGCGAAAGTCAATTTATCGGATGAAGAATTCCGGTTGTATCAAAAATTGTTTGAGATCATTCATCAGCAACTGATAGCCCCTGACCTGCTCGTTTACCTGCATGTTCCTGTTTCGAAATTGAAGCAGAATATCCGCAAAAGGAACCGGGTATATGAACAATCCATTTCCGATGAATATTTATTTAACATTCAGGAAACTTATACGAACTATATCAAACAGCACAACATTAAAACGTTGTTCATTGATGCAACAAATGCCGACTTTCTGGGGAATGAAAAACATTTTACCGTACTGCTCGACGCACTCGACAAGGAGTACGAGAACGGTCAGCACTATTTGCAATTGCCGTGAGGGAAATTTTAGATTTTAGATTTGCGATTTCAGATTTAAATCTACAATCTAAAATCTAAATCTAAAATTGTATAGATGATAAATAGTGAAAGAACTAGCGTGTTCGAGGTGCTCCGAATTCCTGAATTCCAGCGCTATCTGATCTCCCGTTTTTTTTTCATCATCACATTGACCATGCAGGCGACAATCATCAGCTGGAAAGTGTATGAGCTGACACGTGATCCATTTAGCATCGGACTAATCGGACTCATTGAATTTGTGCCCGCCTTTTGCATGGCCTTCTATTCCGGTTATCTGATTGACCGCTCAGAAAAAAGATCTCTGTTGTTGTATAGTATCCTCGGTAATTTGTTGTGCACGGGAACACTTTGTTTTATTACCGGCAGCTATGCCACAGGACATTATTCCCTCACCACCATATTATTTACGATTTACGGCGTCATCTTTTCTACTGGTTTACTCCGTGCCTTCAGCGGCCCGACCTCGTTTGCGTTGGTAACGCAATTAATTCCCAGAGACCAGGTTGCCAATGCCACCACGTGGCATACAGGTGTATGGCAGGTAGGCGCCGTGACTGGTCCCGCCATTGCCGGATTGTTGTATGCATCAATTGGAGTTACACTAACATTTTACGGAATGCTGTTGTCGATGGCGATTGCAGCGGTCGGTGTTTTCCTGATCAGCAAAAAAGGAATTACCCCCGGTATAGAAAAAGAAAAATTATTGGAAAGCCTGAAGAAAGGATTCCGGTTTGTATGGCATACCAAAGAAGTGCTCGGTGCGTTGTCGCTCGACCTGCTGGCAGTATTATTCGGGGGAGCCACTGCCTTATTACCCGTATTTGCAGATCGGATCCTGCATGTCGGTCCTCAGGGATTAGGTCTCTTGCGATCTGCTCCGGCGATGGGATCCGTATTGGTGCTGATCCTGCTAACGTTTTGGCCCATGCGCAAAAACCAGGGAAAAATTATGTTATTATGCGTCGCAGGATTTGGTCTGATGATGATCGTATTCGGTCTCTCCGAAACATTCTGGCTTTCCATGGCTGCCTTATTTATTTCCGGTATGGTGGATG
Source organism: Flavitalea sp. (assembly GCA_035526135.1). Classification (GTDB taxonomy): domain Bacteria; phylum Bacteroidota; class Bacteroidia; order Chitinophagales; family Chitinophagaceae; genus Flavitalea. Next base: position 329 of record DATLDA010000348.1, on the reverse strand, counting down.
GAGTCAGCGTGATCGTACGATCTACGATCCTGCAATTAAAAACTCCCGACGAAATGCGCGGACGCGTAGCGGCATTGAACAGTATCTTTATTATGTCGAGCAACGAGCTCGGTGCATTTGAAAGCGGCTTCACTGCGAAACTGATGGGTACGGTGACCGCAGTTGTTTTTGGTGGATGCATGACCCTCGGTGTTACTATTGGTACCTGGCTCAAAGCACCCTCTCTACGTAAATTGCGTTATTAAACAAAAAATTACCTTCAATCCAAATCATCTCTTATGCAAAGAAGAAAATTTCTGCAAACAACAGGACTTGCTATGGGTTCTTTC
>DATLDA010000347.1:0-5197 GCA_035526135.1 Flavitalea sp. | reverse complement strand
CAAAAACAACTCTTCTATTAATAACATTCAGGTAAACACTGAACCATCAGCACAACCTTCCATTGCACCAGGCCTGCAACCGCAACCTTTAACCGATCTGCCACAATCAGAATCCGGTGGCTTTGTGTTGAAACCAGGATTCTATGAAACAGAATTCAAAACCTATTGCCTGCAACCAGGTACTCCGGATCCCAGGCAGGGTGACGAATACCTGCCAATGCCTATCACAGGTTATCGGAAAGATATTGTCCAATCCATCTTACTGAATTCGCGCAACCGTCACGACATCGAGCAGAAAAATATTCAATTGCTGCTTTGGTCTGTTGTAAGTGGATCCAATTTCAACAGCCTTACCTACCAGGTGCAGGACGATGCAGCCAAACTCCTAACCCCTAAACAAATCTTTGAATTGAAAGGAGGTGTCGTAGGTGCTATCAAAACTTTTTCTACGGCCACCGGAATCCTCAATGCCAACAACGATATCAAAAGGCTGTTTGAATCTGGTATCCATTCTTACGAAGCTTATGAAAGAATTGCTGTACTTCGCGAACAATCACAATTAATGAAGAAAGAAGTGAAACGCGAACAGTGGTACAAACAAAGTGAAAATTATTATGTACGTTATTTCCCCGAAAGCTACCAGAAAGTGAAAATTCAGGTTTATGTACCGGAAGGTTCGCTCGATGCAGACAATCAATTAAACCATGAATATGTGGTATTTGATCCTACCGGAAAGCAGGCCATCCCCGCTTTCACAAATGCACAAAGATTAGGTATCGGATCAACTGTTCTCGATATTGTAAGAATAATTATTAAAACCAATAAACGTACTTCACCACCGCCGCCACCAAAGTCACCACCAAAACCCGGGCAAAACAAAAATCCCAAATCCTGATTGATCTTGTTAGAGGAATGCTATCGATGCGTTATGCTTTTTGACGAATGCGTTCTTGATAAAATGTAAGAAGCAGTTTTTAACTGAAATAGATATTTACTATCTGAAAATATTTGGGTATGATACCTGACAAGAAAAAGAAATTCTTTTCCTAAACGCTTTTTTCCTCCAAATTCCGTATAACCCTTATTGCATCATGCAAGGCTGGCCAGACCGACTGTCTGACTGAATTTATGCCACTTCTGCACCACACAGAGGTTAAGTAATCCCCTTTATTAAAACCAAGTGATATTTTCAGGTAGAGCAGTTGTACTTTTATACAAATTAGTAAAGGCTATATAACTATCGCTAACAAAAGTTAAGTGTAAAAATTATTTTAGATATGGCAAACAACAGTGTTTCGTTACACAGAATTCTTAAAGCATCTCCGGAAAAAGTTTATCGTGCATTTACTGAAGCAAAAGCTATTGCATCCTGGCTACCCCCACATGGTTTTCTTTGTACTGTCCATGAAATGAATGTGAAGATTGGGGGAAATTATAAAATGTCATTTCATAATTTTTCCACTGGAAATGGTCATTCTTTCGGTGGACATTATATCGAGATCAAGCCAAATGAGTTTTTAAAATACACCGATAAATTTGATGATCCGAACCTTCCGGGTGAAATGACTACTTCGATTTCGCTGAAGAAAGTTTTAGTTGGTACCGAAATAAAGATCCTTCAGGAAAATATCCCGGCTATGATACCGGCAGAGATGTGTTATTTAGGATGGCAGGAATCTTTAGAGAAATTGGCTAAGTTAGTCGAGCCTGAAATTCGGGATATGTAATAGCAAAGAATCAAAGGAACTGTTCGGTAACCTTCAGGTCAAATGACACCCCTGTATCGATGTGTTTATGTATCCGGAATGAAATTTTATGTTGCGACAACTGGAACAGCTCGTAATGGAATCTGCGCAAAGAATTTGTTCCCGTGTCAATGTGATTGCACCCGGATTTTTTATTACACACCAGATCCGACATCTATTAACAAATACGGATGGATCTTTTACCAGCAGGGGGAAGCGGTGCTCGCTAACACACCCTTCAAAAGGTTTGGGTAGCCGGGTAAATTGATCGGCGCTTTAATCTGGTTACTCAGCGATGCCTCCTTTTTTGTCATAGGCGAGTGATCTGTGTGGACGGCGGGTTCCACATTGTTTCCGGTGTCTGATACAATTAAATTTTGTTCGTTATGTTATTGAAAGAAACGTGGAGATGGTTTGGCCCACATGATCCCGTAACCCTGCAGGATGTATTGCAAACAGGTGCAGCTGGAATCGTAACTGCATTACATCATATTCCGGCCGGAGATGTCTGGACTGTACCGGAGATCAATAAACGAAAAAATGAGGTGGCGGCAGCAGGGCTTTCGTGGGACGTGGTTGAAAGTGTTACGGTGCATGAAGCCATTAAAACAAGATCCGGGGAATACAAAAAATATATTGATCAATATAAACAGACACTTGTAAACCTTGCCTCTTGTGGAATTAAAATTGTCACGTATAATTTCATGCCTGTAAACGATTGGACGCGGACCAATCTCGATTATCCGATGCGGGATGGTTCAAAGGCACTTTATTTCAACTGGTTCGATCTTGCCGTATTCGATGTTCACGTGTTAAAAAGAAAAAATGCGGTAGCGGATTACCCTGAAAGCGTATTGAAAGAGGCAGAAAAAAAATTTGCATCTTATTCAAAAAAACAACTTGAACATTTGCAGGAAATTATTCTGTTTGGCATTCCCGGTGAAAAGAAGCAAACGGTAGAACAGATGCGGGTGAAGCTTGATACTTACGAAAACATCGACCATGCTGCACTACGCGAAAACCTGAAATATTTTCTCGAATCTATTACGCCGGTTGCCGCTGAGAAAGGCATCAGACTTGCCATTCATCCCGATGATCCGCCATTTGATATCCTTGGCCTGCCGCGGATCGTAAGCAGTGGCGAGGATATTCGATTCATTTTGCAGTCTGTGCCAGACAAACACAATGGCGTGTGTTTTTGTACCGGTTCATTGGGAGCAGGAATTCATAATGATCTTGTTGCGATCGCACGTGAAATCGATACACGGATCCACTTCGTCCACCTGCGAAATACCCGCCGCGATGCACAGGGAAATTTTTATGAAGCTGATCACCTTGATGGTGACACGGACATGTATGCCGTAGTGAAGGAGATCCTGACTATTCAACAAAAAGTATCAACTGCTATTCCATTCCGACCGGATCATGGACACCAGATGATGGATGATCTGAAAAAAGTAACGAACCCCGGTTATTCCTGCATCGGTCGCATGCGGGGATTAGCAGAATTGAGGGGATTGCAATTGGGTATTCATCAATCTATGATTTCACGCAAAGACGCAAAGTAAGCCAAGACCCCAAGTGATTCCTTCTTTGCGCCTTTGCTTTCTTATATTGCTTTGCGTGAAACAATAATTTACACTGCCAAAACGATTGCAAAATGAATAGTACGGAAATACCTGATTTGAAACCTGCAACAAATTACAGATGGACGGTTGTTGCCTTATTGTTTTTCGCTACTACGATCAATTACATCGACAGGCAGGTGCTGGGATTACTGAAGCCGTTTCTGCAAGATGATTTTAAATGGACAGAAACAGATTATTCTCACATTGTAATGGCCTTTACAACTTTTTATGCTGCAGGAATGCTGGCTTTCGGAAAGATCATCGACAGGATTGGTACGCGGATCGGCTATACAATCTCTATTATCCTCTGGAGTGTTGCTGCAATGGGTCATGCCCTCGTAAAAACTACTTTTGGATTCAGTATTGCGCGTGCTGCACTCGGAATTGGTGAAGCAGGTAATTTTCCTGCAGCCATCAAGGCAGTGGCAGAATGGTTTCCCAAAAGAGAACGTGCTTATGCTACAGGGCTCTTTAATTCAGGAGCAAACATCGGCGCAATTTTAGCACCTGCAACAGTATACTGGTTACAAAAAAATTATGGATGGCAGAGCGCATTCATCTGTACCGGTGCAATTGGTTTCATCTGGCTGATCGCATGGCTGGCATTTTATCATCATCCGTCAACACATAAAAAAGTCAGTGCATCAGAGATCGCGTACATCAACAGTGATAGTAAAGCTGGCGAACCGGTTGAGTCACGGACAATACCCTGGGTGAAACTTTTCACTTACAGACAGGCCTGGGTATATATCGTCGGTAAATTTTTTACGGACCCGGTCTGGTATTTTTTTCTTTTCTGGCTGCCATCCTATTTCAAAGACAAATATCATGTAGATATTGCAGCGAGTTACGGCTTACCAATTATGATTGTTTATTCAGCAACGACCGTTGGAAGTATCGGAGGTGGTTATCTTTCATCGTGGTTCATTAAAAGAGGATGGCCGGTTTATAAAGCAAGGAAAATTTCTTTCCTGATTTTTGCCTGCTGTGTAGTGCCCATTATTTCGGCAAGGTTCATTGATAATATTTGGGTGGGAGTAACATTGATCAGTCTGGCCGCCGCCGCACACCAGGCATGGAGTGCAAATATTTATACAACAGTTTCTGATATGTTTCCGCGAAAAGTAGTCAGTTCCGTGATCGGAATTGGCGGAATGGCCGGATCAGCCGGGGGCATTCTGTTTCCCATGTTCATTGGGTTTCTCCTTGATCATTACAAAGCGCTGGGAAACATAAATATCGGATATAACATCATCTTCTTTATTTGCGGTTGTGCCTACCTGGTAGCCTGGGTTTTGATCCATTTTATTTCACCTAAAATGATACCCGTAAAAGTGTGATCCGGTTGATTCAATTCATTTGCCGCTTAGCTGCGCTAGAAACGGAACGGATAACGATACGGCCCTGGACAACTTCTTTTCGGCAAATAAAATTGCATCTTCTTTTGAAGTGGAAATTTCCATCAATGAAAACACCGCATTGATTCCAAGCGATTGTAATTGATCGGCAGACAGGTGGCTTTCACCGCAATAAGCAATAACAGGTTTTTTCCATTGCCTGGCAAGCCGGGTTATTCCCTGAATAACTTTGCCATCGAGAGTTTGTAAATCCATTTTGCCTTCGCCGGTGATAACGAGGTTACAATCGGGCATAGCATATTGAAGACCGCTGCTTTCCAATACGAGTAAGATCCCGCTCTTGATAGTGACATCGAAAAACGCCATCAGTCCCGCTGCAATTCCACCAGCGGCACCAGTTCCGGCAACGTTTACTATTTTCCTGCCACTTTGCTTTTCGAGAAGCTGACCAATATGGAGCAGGCTT
>DATLDA010000345.1:0-3647 GCA_035526135.1 Flavitalea sp. | reverse complement strand
GGATTGCGGTTATACACCGCAATATGCTGAACTCCAGGAAATGTACAATAGCCTGAACGGTCAACTGGAAGTGATCGCCTTTCCGGCAAATGATTTCAAAGACCAGGAAAAAGAAAATGATGCGGTGATTGCTGCTTTTTGCAAAACAAATTATGGGATTACATTTCCTCTTGCGAAAAAGAATCAGGTCGTGAAAGGTGCAGCCCAGCAGGCGGTATTCCAATGGCTCACCAACAAAAGACTAAACGGGTGGAACGATAAACAACCAGGCTGGAATTTTTATAAATATCTGATAGATGAAAATGGAAAACTGACAGGTGTATATCCTTCCACAGTATCTCCAAAACAGATCCGGATTACATAAGAGTTTCCCAATTACTTCAAATGAAATTTTCAATCAGACAAGCAACGCCGGAAGACTATCCCATTGTCCATGCATTGATCCGCGAGTTTGCTGGCTTTCAAAAAACACCGGAGCGGGTTACAATCACTATAGCAGATATGCAGGGGGCGACAGATATTTTTCAGTGCCTGGTGGCAGTAACAGATTCAGCAGAAATCATTGGTTTTGCCTCTTATTTTTTTGCCTGGTATTCCTGGTCGGGAAAGGCTTTGTATCTCGATGATCTATATATTAAGGAAAAATATAGAAGACACAAAGCGGGCAGTCTGTTGTTGGAACAAATTATCGCACTTGCAAAAAAGGAACACTGTAAAAAAGTAAGGTGGCAGGTTTCGAACTGGAACAAGAGTGCAATATCTTTCTATCACAAGTTAGGCGCAGTCACTGACGACACAGAGATCAATTGTGATCTTAAACTTTGAACTGAGCTCTAAGAACCTGGAACGATTCTATACTGCACATTTTTCATGATAGTTCTCCAGGATTATTGCGGTCTTCGCAAATTCAAAGCCACTATAATTCACCCGGATTTCATTCAATACTTCTTCAATCTCCTCGACTGACTTCAGTGTTACCAGACGATTGCGGTATTCGCGGATATTGGGTAAGCCTTTCAGGTAATTCGCATAATGCCTGCGCATCTCATTGATCCCCGCTACCGGACCTTTCCATTCAAAAGACCGGTGAAGATGTTTGCGACAAACAGCAATCCGTTGTTCAATGGAGGGTGGTGGAAGGTGTTCGCCGGTTTTTAGAAAATGTTTTATTTCGTTGAAAATCCATGGATGACCGATAGATGCGCGCCCGATCATAATGCCATCCACACCATAACGGTTTTTATATTCAAATGCTTTTTCCGGAGAATCGATATCCCCATTTCCAAAAATCGGAATATGGATACGCGGATTGTTTTTGATTTTTCCGATCAGCGTCCAGTCTGCTTCACCCTTATACATTTGTGTCCGGGTCCGGCCATGAATAGCAAGTGCGCGAATCCCCACATCCTGCAGTCGTTCAGCCACCTCTTCAATGTTCTTGGTAGCATCATCCCAGCCCAGTCTTGTTTTTACAGTAACCGGCAGTGATGTAGCCTTTACAACGGCATCTGTCAACCGAACCATGAGTGGCAGATCTTTCAAGACACCCGCACCGGCACCTTTGCAGGCGACTTTTTTAACGGGGCAACCGAAATTGATATCGAGCAGATCCGGATTGGTAACATGAACAATTTTTGCGGCCAGCGCCAGACTTTCTTCATCACCTCCGAATATTTGGATGCCCACCGGACGCTCATAATCAAATATGTCTAGCTTCTGCGTGCTCTTGATTGCGTTCCTGATCAATCCTTCAGAAGAAATAAATTCAGTGTACATCAGGTCAGCGCCATTGTCTTTACATACAGCACGGAAAGGAGGATCACTGACGTCCTCCATGGGAGCCAGTAAAAGCGGGAAATCAGGTAATATTATGTTTCCGATCTTCGGCATAATGTTGTGATGAACCTCACTGCATTTCAGAATGCAGCTGGTTTATATATTTGGCTATCCTGTATCTTGCAGACAGCTGCATGGAGCCGCGCGTAAATTTACACACTAATTGCCGTTTTAAATATCTATGAAGAGTTATCTGCGTATTAAGTCACCCTGGTCACAACTCGCCTTATTTTTCGGGTTGTTTGGCGCCGGCTTTTTTCTGTCTTCCATATTTGCGTTTGTCGTTTTGTATCTGAACCATATTCCGATAAGTGATTTCGGGAAACTCGACTGGTCGAAACCCGAAGTTCTCAAAGCCATGAAATGGCTACAGGGGGTATCATCCATTACAATGTTCCTGCTCCCCGCGCTATTATTTGCATTGATCACTTTCACGCGCAGGCCATTATATTTTCTGGGCATTAGAAAAGCAACAAAAAATTTTAATTACTGGCTTGCCATTGTTTGTATTTTTTGTGCATTCCCTTTTGTTTTCTGGCTGGGAGAGTTGAATCAGCTCGTACCACTGCCCGTATGGATGACGGAACTGGAAAAAGATGCAGCACGTCAAATGGAATCTTTCCTGAAAGTGAACCGTGCGTCCGACATTATGATCAATGTTTTTATCATTGCAATGCTTCCGGCTTTTTGTGAAGAACTTTGTTTCAGGGGTGCCTTGCAAAGAATTCTTATTCATCTTACAAAAAGTCCATGGCTGGGAATCCTCATCGCATCGATTTTGTTTTCAGCGCTGCATTTTCAGTTCCAGGGTTTTCTTCCACGCATGTTTCTTGGAATGGTGCTCGGTGCTTTGTACTGGTATAGCGGAAGCCTGTGGCCATGCATCATCGCTCATTTTGTAAATAATGCAACACAGGTCATTGCTGTATCATACGCTCCCCGGTATGTAAATGAAAACCCTGGGCTTCCTGTGTATGCCGGAGTTATCAGTGGTATATTGGTTTTTCTGATTATAAGACATTATCACCGGCATTCCACCTCTACTTATTATCGCGAATATGAATCAGAAGAACTGAATAAGTACAACGAATTTATTGCCTGAAAATTTATTGACTTCCAGCATGGCGCTGAATACTGCAACTTTTAAAACGCGAACATTGTCTGCGATCCTGTTCGCAGGCATAATGCTTGCAGGAATATTGTGGAACAAATGGAGTTTCTTTCTGCTTTTTTCGGTTATACATGCCGGTTGCTGGATTGAATATCAAAAGCTGATCGAAATTATTCATCCCGCTTACCGCCGGATTTCTGCATTACATCGTTACGCCTTTATTGCGGCGGGTTGGATTATGATGTGGATTTTTGTTGTGGAGCAGGTGAGTCCGTCTCCAAACCTGCAATTGTATCTGATCACATTAATTGCAGTACTGCTTTTGTTTGCACTGGTGGCAGATGTGTGGCAGTCAACATTTCGCTGGCCTGTTTATTTTTATTCCGTCGCCGGTTTGATATATATTTCACTGAGCTGGTCGCTCATGATTGATCTTCGGTTTAAAGGGATTTTACGATTCGGTGAACAGCAGGTGGACCTCGGGTGGGTCGTGCCCCTGGTACTCATTACGGCTATATGGATAAACGATACCATGGCTTACATTGTTGGTTCTTTGATTGGTAAAACACCTTTTTCATCCATATCACCCAATAAAACATGGGAAGGTACCGCAGGTGGGGCCCTTCTCGCAGTTGTAGTGGTAACAGGATGCTGGTATGCATTCGTTACGCCTGCTTCATGGAAGGAAATTGCATGCATT
>DATLDA010000339.1:0-5475 GCA_035526135.1 Flavitalea sp. | reverse complement strand
ATATAATTCTTTCAGGATCCACCACAGGCTTTCGATATAATCATTATGGAAGGTGATATAGGGATCTTCCAGGTCGACCCAATAACCCATTTTTGTAGTTAATGAATCCCACTTGTCCTTGTATTTCAGTACTTCCCTCTTACAGGTTTCATTGTACTCGGCTACAGAAATTTTTTTCCCTATATCTTCTTTTGTGATACCGAGCATTTTTTCGACCCCTAATTCAACGGGGAGTCCATGCGTATCCCACCCGCCTTTCCGTTTGACCTGGAAGCCCTGCATAGTTTTATACCGGCACACCATATCCTTCAGCGTCCGGGAAATAACATGGTGGATCCCTGGAAGTCCATTTGCACTCGGAGGTCCCTCATAGAAAACAAAGGGGGGATTCCCTTCACGTAAGGAAACACTTTCCTCAAAAGACTTTTCTTCCTTCCATCTCTTTAATATTTCCTGTTCAAGGGAAGGAAGGTTCAATTGTTCAAATTCGCGGTATCTGGCTCGCATGTTTGTCATCGAAAAAGTGTGCAAAGGTACTGAAACTTCTCAGTCTGCCGCCTATCAAAGCTATCGTGAGGAATCAAAAACAATGCAGAGGCCTGAACACATCACGGCGTTTTATATACCTTTAGCTTCTGACTGCTATGTTCCTGCGGCGCCTACTATACCTGACGCTCCTGGTATTGTTACCGGGAATTGCAGCCTATTGCGATACTTTTATTGTTACCACCACAGCCACTTCCGGTCCGGGATCTCTTCGGGAAGCGATCGACCAGGCGAATAAGAATGGAACGATCGTAACCGATTTCATTCATTTCAACCTGCCTCGTGGCCGGGATATTACGATTCGCATTGCTCTTGATGATCTCCTTCCTGACCTGAATTCAAACCTTGTGATCGATGGTACTACCCAACCGGGACCCGCCTTAGGCATCACGGATGCAAAAGTCACAATTACGTTGGAAGGAAGATATTCGGGTACAGATCCCCTCTATATTTTCCGCATAAGGCAGGCTGTTGATATCGGCATCTATGGTTTATTTCTGAAAGCATTGGTATATGATCCGCAAACATTGACTGCTCCTCCGCTTCTTTATGCGATCCTGATGAATGGATCACAAAAGGTATCAGTTGGTGATGCAGGCAGAGGGAACCTGATCAGCGGGTGGAATACCGGCATTTACAGCCAATACACACCACAGTACGAGGGAAGCTACCTAACTAAGATTAAAGGAAATATTTTCGGACTTGACATCGATGGTGTGAGCACTCAATTCACCGGCGGAGGCCGAGGAAGTGGAACCCCTTCTTTTGCTGCGACCAATCAATTCGGAGTTCTGTTTGAAAGGGACGTCCACATTTATATCGGCGGCGAAACACCTGCAGAAGGCAACTACTTCAATTCACTACATACCGATATTTTTTGTGCCGGGAAATACCTGTATATGACCGATGGTGAAATTTCCATTGTGAATAATAAAATGGGAATTGACGTGAAAGGACAAATGCTGCCCACTGATGCAAATACAGGTATTCGCATCCGACATTTTGCAAAAATGTTTTCGCTCAGTCGCGACAACCTTGGTATTCTCGTGCGTGGCAATAACATAGCTGGTAAATCCCGACAAAAAGGAATTTACATGGACAGTGTCCAAACCTTTTTCCTCTTTGAAAATAATATTCTCGGAGGGGAAGAAAGCAATAATCCCATTCCCGGTACTCAATACGGCCTGGGTATTCATCTTGTGGAATGTGAGATCGGAATGATCGGCGGAGACCGATTCGGCTACGGTAATATCATCAGATATTGGAAACAAGGTGCTCTCCTTTGTGATAAGACTTCCCAGATTTCATTTCGATTCAACAGTACATATTGCAATAAAGAACGTGCTATTGAAGTAAAGAATTGGGAGTTGATGAATTCGAGGCCGAAACCAATGGCAACGGTGAATCATATCAACATCCGGGATGGAATCGCAGAGGGAACTGCGACTCCCAATTCTGTTGTTGATCTCTATATCGATGATAATTGCCCCGATTGTGAAGGTCAAACACATGTTGGTGGAATGTTCGCCGTCATTTACGTGGATGGAACGGGCAGGTGGAATTTTGGTGATGGTCTCGGACGCGGTAATATTGTAGTGACAGCCACCGATGCCTTCGGATCAACTTCAGAATATTCCACTCCTACTTTAGATACATCAGCATTACAATCCATTCCGGCCACGTGCACCGATAAAGGAGGATCCATATGCGGATTAAAAATTATCAGCGGAACGCAATGGCAATGGGAAGATGAAAATGGTATGGTGATTGGCACGGATACCTGCCTCCTCAACGTTAAACCGGGAAAATATTTTTTTCGGCTGTCGATCGGTTCGGGTGCCTGCGAAAAAGTATTTCCGTTTATAGTAAAAGATCAAATTCTTCGCATTGATTCAACTAGAGGGCCTGTCATCACAAGTAGTCGATGCGGTAAAAATAACGGAAGTATCTGTGGATTTACTGTAATGAATGCAACAGGTTTAGACTGGGAAGACGAAAATGGAAATGTAGTAAGTGTCGATACATGTCTGATCAATGCAAAAAAAGGAAAATACCGTTTACGTGTCCGCAATGTTTCATGCGAAGTTGTGACAGCGTATTATTCCATTGAAGATAATTTCCCGGTCATTGATAAAACTTCGGTGAAAATTGAAGGAACGACATGCGGGTTGAACAACGGGTCTATTTCCGGACTTACTTTTTCGGGTAACCGGTATGCTCTACCTCAATGGATTAATAGTGCAGGAATAATTACAGGAAAAGAAGATGATCTGATAGCAGTAGGGGCGGGAAATTATAAACTTGTTTTAGTTGATAAGGAAGCCGGATGTGGCGACTCTACGGATTGGTTGACAGTTCCTGCCATACCATCAATGCTTATCAATAACGCGAATGTTCAAATCTTAGCGGCCTCATGCGGAAAAAACAATGGAAGCATAATAAATATTTTAATTGAAAACGGAAAAGGTAATATCATATACCGGTGGGTGAATGAACTGGACCAGATTGTAGGCACGCAGGCGGACCTTGCAAAAATGAAAGCAGGAAAATATAGATTGAAAGTAAAAGATGAAAGTCTCTGCGATACTGTTGTTTCTCCTTTTTTTGAAATTGTTGATAATGGAAAAATAAATTTTGACAGCAGCACAATACAAATCCGGCGCAGTGGGTGCAATCAGTCTAATGGAAGTATTACGGGACTCGTCGTTAACGGATCGTCGCGAATTGAATGGAGAAACGTGATGACTGGCGAGTCAGTCGGTAATGGCACCAGTTTAACAGGAGTTGAGGCCGGAAAATATATTGCGATTGCGACGAATGATTTCTATGGTTGCGCAGATACATCACATGTCTTCGAAATCCTGTCCTCCGAGCCTCTGAATGTGGATGTAATCCAGGCCACCATTCATGATGCTACCTGTGGTACGGATAACGGTTTCATACGAATACAGAAACTTACCCTGGATTCTTCCCTTTTTACCTATGAATGGAAAAAAGACGATAACACCTTTGCCGGAACAAGTTTATTCATACGAAATCTGGCACCTGGTATCTATGAATGTTTTGCAACGGATAGTAATGGTTGTAAGCAATCCATATATATAAAGCAGGTCCTCAAAATTTCACCGCCCGCCATATTGGAGTCTTTAGCTAGCGTAGCCGATGATACATGTGCATTAAAAAAAGGAGGAGTTTATGGCATCACAGTCACATCATCTTCTCCAATCTCGTATACATGGTATAATGAAGCGAACGAAGTAGCCGGCAGTTTTTTAGAATTAAATAAAGTTGCCGCCGGAAAGTATCATCTCATTGCGACGGATAAGAACAATTGTACCGTTCAGAGTTCAGTATATAATATCGGAAGTGCTGAGGTGCAATTGCCCAAACCATCGGCCGCTGATATTACGATTCCACGCCACGGGACAGCTATTATTAAAGTCTTGAACGTTACATCGGGTACCTATGAATTAAAGGATGGGTCGACGGGTACACTGCTTGATAAAAACAATACGGGTGTTTTTGTCCTTGCTGCTGTTGCCACCGACAGGCAACTAACAATTGTTCATCACGCGGGCTCTTGCAATAGTGTGGAAACCCTTGTGAAGATTTTTGTGGTAGATATAACAGATTTGATTATTCCAAATGCATTTACACCGAATGGCGATGGCTACAACGACGTTTTCGTGGTTACAGTCAGAGGATATTTTTTAGCTCGGAATTTCCAGATCTTCAATCGTTGGGGACAAACAGTATATCAATCTAATCAGCTCCCTCTCCGATGGGATGGAAGATTCCAGGGCAAAGCCGCTGCTGTTGGAACTTACTATTATGTAATAAACGGAGTAGATATAAACAACAAACCTTACAAACGCACGGGAAGTATTACCCTGATCCGATAGGTGGTTTAAGTTGCGGCCGTAAAGCAGGGTGCCTTAGAATTTTCCACAATCCTCTCCTTTGGCATAGTTTATGGTTTTAAAAGACCAACAGCTGGAAATTTCTGTAATTGATGAGTTGCCATTGATACACAAGATTTTGCGTGGAATACCAGCTAAATTTACTAAGTGTTTTTACTTATACTTACAGATTCTTTTGAAGTAATTTGATAGCGCATTACATGAAAAACCTTTTCTACGGTTTAGGGTTTAGGGGTTAAAAAGGGGAGTATTCCTACTCCCCTTTCCTTTTTATAGAGGGCTATTTATTTCTTCCGTACCATCCCGTTTTTAATTCTGGTATTGTGTGATGCATGCATCACCCCATCGATTCAATTTCCGAAAACCATAGGTCCTTGTTAAGGCCAATTTTGAAAAACTAATTTTACCCCTATTCATTAATGCCTCCCCGGAGGCATTTTTGTTGCTCTTCAAAGCACAGCATACGGTGATAAGCCACCGTAATGTTGGCGTAAATTTCAGTTTCACCGGCTGGAAAAAAAATTAGCTCCTTTTAAGCCAGTAATAATTTTTTTTCCCAATTCTTGGCTGAAATTTTCCGTACTATCAAAACTGTAGTTCGTGCATATTATTATTACAATATTTCTCTGCAGGTTATCATCACCATGAGTTCCTTTTTACCTGCATAAATATTTTGTTCAACTTTCTCGGGCATTTGCTGATTATCGGTTTTACTTCCCCTGTCCACTATAGTTTTTTCTCTAAGATAACTGTACATACTAAATATGGTATCCTTTCGGTAAATGCGAACGCTGGAGGGATTGTGTTATCCGCATAAAATGCCATTACTGCGAACAATGGCAGGAAAGGAATCATTGTTATCATATTTTCCGTTTCAGCATTGTTTGTCGCACACGTGTAGCATTTACGGAAAGAGAAAATGATTTACACTATCAGGAGTTAGAATGTCATCAACTTGTAACCTAAAAGAAAGTCGTTCGGGCTGCAGATGATTAGGAATACTGGCATT
>DATLDA010000336.1:0-7649 GCA_035526135.1 Flavitalea sp. | reverse complement strand
TACAACACGGTCAGCAGTGCGATACCTGCGATCAAAACAAGAGGTATAAGGAAAAACCACCAGCCGATGCTGATGTGAAATGCATACTGCTGAAGCCAGTTCAACAAAAGCCAATAAGCAACCGGCACAGCCACCAGCGCTGCAAATAAGATAAGCCGCATATAATCTTTTGTAACCAGCGTCGCAATCTGAACAACTGTTGCACCCAGTACTTTTCTTATGCTGATCTCCTTACTTCTTTTAGCAATTGTGTAAAGCGATAAACCAAATAACCCGAGACAAGCAATAATGATAGCCATCGCTGTAAATAATGAAACTACAATCGCAAATAATCTGTCGTTTTTGTATTGCGCGTTGAAGCGGTCATCGAGAAAGCTAAAGAAGAATGGACTTTCAGGAAACCGGCTGTTCCATTTCTGTTTCAGAAAATCAACCAGCGCATCCACCTGAGCTGTTTTATATTTCACTGAATAATTGAAAAGATTAATCGATAGATCAGGATAAAATACGATTGGATCAAATGTTTCTTTTAGAGATTCCTGGTGATAATCTTTTACAACTCCGATAATCTGGCAATGGTATCCTGCACCTTCTACTCTTTGTCCAATTGCAGCTTTAACATCAGCTAAACCGAATATGCGGGCTGCCGTCTCATTGATAATAATATTAAGTAAGCGACCGGTATCAGTGGCGGGTAAATCAGTTGTGAAATTCCTGCCCGCCAGTAAAGTCAGTCCGTATGCAGGAATATATTTATTATCGACTCCAAAGATCCGGCAACGTTTTTCACTTGTTGAATGCAGCAGATTAAAATTGCTCGAGCCTCCGACTTCCTCGCCGGGTACCGAAGTTGATCCGGTAACAACTTTCACGGCGGGGTTCGCTTCCACTTCATTGATAAACGATTCAACTGAAGACAGCCGACTGGAATCCTGGTTCGTGGTCTGTTGTATTACGATCGTTTCATTGATATCCACGCCCAAATCTTTGCCACTCATGAAACGCAGTTGGGTATAAAAACCAATTGCGCCTGCAATCAGTACGATGGCAGCAGAAAATTGCACAACGACCAATATTCTCCTCAGGTAATTTCGGTTGTTAGAATTGAAGTTGCCTGCTGATGATTTTAAGGCTTGTATTGGCTTGAAAGAGGATAAAATAAAAGCCGGATAAAAGCCTGCAAGCAGGCTGCCCAGCATACACACAGTTAATATAAACAGCCAAAACTGACGCCCGGAAGCTGACAGATCTGTCACATCTTTTTCAACCAATGCAGAAAAGGCGGGTAAAGTGAGCTTCATGAGAATTACCCCAGAAACAACGGCGATGGTATTTACAATAAGAGATTCTGTCAGGAATTGCCAGATCAATTGTGATCGGCCTGCTCCAATCACTTTCCTGAGTCCGACTTCTTTTGAACGATCGAAAGATTTTGCGGTCGAAAGGTTAATGTAATTGATCCACGCAATGACGAGGATCACCAGTGCCGCAATTGCCAGATATTTGAGATAACTGAAATTACCGTTGCCAGCCAATTCATAATCATAGGCAGACCTCAGGTGGATATCTTTAATGCTTTGCAGATCAAACGTGATCGTGTACCCTTTTTCCTTCATATCCGTTCCGAGGTACCGGTTTGCAAATGCCGGAAATTTTGATTCCAGTTGTTTTGCAGATGCTTCAGGTTTGAGAAGGAGGTAAGTGTAATAATCTGACCAACCCCAGCTTCCTTCTGCATCGCCTCCAAAATTTTTTGCGATCTGTACATATTTCAGATAATTAAAAAGGATACTGAATTGAAGGTGTGAAGCAGTGGGAAGATCTTTCAAAACAGCTTTGACAATATAATCTTCGTTGTTATAGCGAAGCGGTTTCCCAATTGCAGATGTGTTACCAAAATATTTTTTTTCTGTACTTTCTGTGATGACAGCATCATTCAGGTTAATAAATGCCGAAGGTGCGTTTCCTTCTTTGAAGGGGAGAGTAAATAACTTAAAAATGGAAGCATCGACATAATAGATGGCACCCTGTTCAACAAGCTTCACTTCCCCTGCAGTGATCACTCCGCCCTGTCTTCTGAAGCGAACAGTTTCCTGTATCTCAGGAAAATCTTTTTTCATAGCCGGCGCTACTGCAGGATAAGTGAAAGCAAATGTCTGCAGCTTGCCATCCTTCTCTGCAATCTTCATGGGCACCCTGAACAACCGGTCTTTGTTTTCCTGGAAATCATCATAGCTGTATTCGAACCGCAGGTAATTTGCAATGAGTAGAAAGGCCGCCATCCCTACCGACAAACCAAATATATTGATCGCCGAAAAAACTTTGTTCTTCCAGAGATTTCGCCAGGCGGTGATGAGGTAGTTTTGAAACATGTAATAAATATTGGGCTGTCAGCAGTCAGCGGTCGGCACTCGCACCCTGATTAATTGCTAAACTCACCCTGGTTTTTTAGATTCTATTCCCAAATACTGTTTTTAAAATCTGTAATTATTAAAAATTTTTATTCCATGCTGACCGCTGATCGCTGACCGCTGACCGCTATTCCGACTTCAAACTCTTCACCGGATTCACCAATGCCGCCAGCATCGCTTTATAACCTACGGTGATCCATGCAATGACAACGGATAACAGGATCGCGCCGATAAATACATCGGCACCGAGGTGAATACGATAAACAAAATTTTGCAACCATTCACTCATCATGTAATACGCCACAGGTCCTGCAATCAAAAAAGCAATAATGATTAGCAGAGTAAATTCTTTTGAGAACAGGTAAATAATATTGGCGACTGAAGCACCCAATACTTTTCGAATACCCACCTCTTTGGTTTTTTGAATGGCCATGAATGATACCAGTCCGTAGAGGCCAAGGCAGGAAATAAAAATAGCAAGTCCTGCAAAAATCTTGTAGAGGGTAGACAACTGTTTTTCCTGCTTGTAAAAGCTTTCAATTTCTTCGTCAACAAAAAAAGTATCGTAAACATATTCCGGAAAAAATTTTTCCCATGCTTCCTGAATTGAAGCAGCTGCTTTTTTCAGGTTAGCAGCACGCAACTTTATAGCTGTCTGGTAATAGAATTTCTTCCGCGAAGCAATCATCAACGGCTTTATTTCTTCCCGTAATGAATTTGTTTTGAAATCTTTCACGACGCCAACAATAGGCTTCCATGCGCCGCGACCTGTACGTATCGTCTTTCCGAGCATTTGTGTTGCATTTTTGACACCGAGTTTTTTCATGAGTGTTTCATTGATTACAACTTCTCTTGCCGTATCACTTTGTTCGTATGTGCGACCTGCAAGCAATTGCAATCCGAATGTTTTGAAATAATCAGCATCTGCATATTTCAGGAAAAGTCCGTAATTCAGATCAGGACCGTTATTAAAGGAAAAATTCGTACTCCAGTTATTATCGGATGATGGAATATCTGACTCAAAAGAAACAGATTGAATAACCGGATTTTGCAGGAGATGTTCTTTGAAAGCGGCCTGCCTAAGTAATACGAGGCTGTCGTTGCTTCCATTCAAAACCAATACAGCTTCTTTTTTGAAGCCAAGGTCTGCATCATTTACGTACTGCATCTGGCTGATGGCTACGATGGTTCCGACCACCAGTATCTGTGAAATGGCAAACTGCACAATAACTAATCCTCTACGTATGGAAATTCCACCAATGCTCGCAGAGTTGATCTTATTTTTCAATGCAAGGGCTGGTCTAAAACGGGAAAGGATCATGGCCGGATAAAAACCTGATAACAGGATCACCAAGAATGAAACCAATACAATAAATGTCACTGTTTGCGGACTGAATAATGGAAGCCATTTTGGAATGGTAATTATTTTATTTAAGAAGGGTATGCAAATTGTTGCAATGGTGATTGCCAAAAGAACAGAGATCAAAACGATAACGGTGGTTTCTCCGAGCATCTGCCACATTAATTGTGACCGATTCCCCCCCAATACTTTTCTTACTCCCACTTCTCGTGAACGTCCGACAGCCTGCGCGGTGGAAAGATTTATGAAATTGATGCAAGCCATAATAATTATCAGGAGTCCTATAAAACTTAATGTCCATAAGGTCGACTTGCTCATAACATGGTCGCCGAGGTTTCCAAAACGCGCATCGAAATGGATAGCAGAAAGGGGTTGAAGGAAATGCAAACGGCTAGAGCGCCTGTTCTCTTTATAATGATTGTCGCTGAAATTTTTAAGTTGTGCGTTGAATGTTGCTGCCTTCATGTTTGCGGGTAGCAGAACAAATGCCTGGAAATTACTTGTCGTACTTCCCCATTCGGTGTTATATCCATATAGGGCAGGATTTGCTTTGAAGGTGATGAACGAAGCCGCAATCCGTACGGCAAAATCTGTATTGGACGGAGCGTCCTCTAATATGCCGGCAATCTTTAATGTCAGCGCATTATCCAGACGAATTATTTTTCCCATAGCCTGTGACCAATCACCGAAGTATTTTTCTGCTAATGATCGGTTAAGGATGGCTGTATTGGGTTGCGCGAGCGATTCTTTGTTTCCTGCAAGCCAGGTATAATCGAAAATGTCGAAATATTGAGGCTCGGTAAAAAATATTCCGGGGGTTTCAAGAAATTTTTTATCAGCGCCATTTGAAGAGGGGATGGTGACCTGTGCGCTGCCGTTGGCATAAAGTGAACCGAAATGAACTCGTGGAAATTCTGTCCGAAGGGCATCGAGTGCGATATAAGGGATACCTGATGTATAAGACAAACCATCCTCGTTTTTATCCTGTGTAACGACCTGGTAAATTTGTTTTGCATTTTTATGGAAGTGGTCATAACTCAATTCATAAGTAACAACCAGATAGATGAGAATGCTTGCGGCAATTCCGATTGCAAGTCCTGCAATATTAATGATCGAATATCCCCTGCGTTTGATCAGGTTGCGTAGGGCGATTTTGAAGTAGTTGGTGAGCATATTTTTTTTCCATTAGGCTGTCAGCTGTCAGCGGTCAGCAGTCGCTACCAGATCAAATGCCATTTCAAAAATTTGTTATCAAATACATATTCAGAATAATTTTTTTAAAATAGCCGATAGACAGAGTGCGACAGCTGACAGCTGACCGCTGACGGCTGTACGCTACTCATTTCTCAAACTCTTCACCGGGTTTGCAACAGCTGACCGGATGGCCTGAACACTGATTGTAAAAAGTGCCACCGTTATCGCCATCAATCCGGCGAGTGCGAAAATCCACCAGTTCATGGGTATGCGGTATTGAAAATCATTGAGCCATAAATGCATCAGATACCAAGCAATCGGCGCGGCAACGGCAAAGGCAATAAATACAAGCAGTACAAATTCTTTCGAAAACAATACAAGGATGTTGTTGACGGTAGCGCCAAGCACTTTTCGGATGCCCACTTCTTTAACACGTTGTACACTCATGAATGCAGCCAGGCCATAAAGTCCGAGGCAACTGATGAAAATCGCGATAGTTGCGAATATTTTATACAGGTCGAGCAGTTGTCTTTCCTGCTGGTAGAAGTTGGCAATTTTCTTGTCAAGAAATTCGTATTCAAAAACATACTCCGGGAATGTACGCGTCCACAATTTCTCGACATTTTCTATAGTTGATTTCATGTTCTCACCATCCAGTTTCATTCCAATCGTTCCATACGTGGCTTTATATGTACTCATCACAATCGGAGACATTTCCTGATGAAGTGAAACAGCATGAAAATCTTTTACCACCCCTACTATATTCCCTTTCAATACACCATCCCAGAAATCAATGGTTTTACCAATGACTTCTTCCGGTTTGAGAAGGCCCAGCTTTTTTACCAGCGTTTCGTTTACCACGAATTCTCTTACAGTATCAGATTGTGTATAAGGGCGGCCGGCGACAAGTGGAATGTTGTATGTTTTGAAATAATCGGCATCCGCCCATTTCAGGTTGGCACCCCATTCTACACTCTTGGGTGCGTTGTTGTATTTGAAATCACTGTACCAGTTCCCATTGTCAGAGGGACTTGCAAAACTGAAACTGACTGCCCGCACACCTTTTACCTGATGCAATTCGTTCCGCATATAATCCACCTTGGTACGGCTGATACTATCGCCGGGCAATGGAATATTTACGATCGCATCTTTGTCGAAGCCAAGCTTGGCATGCATGAAGAAATTCATCTGATTGAGCACGATAAGTGTACCGATGATCAACACCTGGGCAATCACAAATTGTCCCACCACCAGTCCTCTTCTCAGAGAAATTCCTTTTGCTGTTTTTGACCGGATTTTATTCTTCAAGGCCGCAATGGGATTGTAACCACTGATGATTATTGCAGGATAAAATCCAGATAACAGTGTAACGGCTACGGTCACACTCAATAGAAATATCATCATCCAGGGTGTAGCAATTTGTTCTGCAGAAAGTGGTAACTCCAGAATATTTTTAATCAACGGAACGGCAGCAATTGCTATTAATATTGACAGCAATACAGCGGCAATAGTGATAAGCGCTGTTTCCGCCATAAACTGCAAACTTAACTGCAGCCGATTGCTTCCGAGCACCTTTCGTACGCCCACCTCTTTGGAACGGTTCACCGCCTGAGCTGTAGACAGATTTATAAAATTTACGCAGGCGATCAGTAACAGAAATAAAGCGACCAGTGATAATGTCTGTATCAATTTTTTGCTGATGCTGCGCTGAAGAAAATTACCATGATCCTGATAATGTACTTCACTGATGGATTCAAGCTGGTGCTTCGCCGGATGTTCTTCTTTCTTATATTTTTTTACAAATTGTAATAGTTGTTTATCAAACTGTGCCGGACTCATATTTTCCGGAAGGAGTACATAGGTACCCATGGCACTGGATACAGTCCGCCAGTCGGTATTTTTTGAACGCGTGGAGGTCGAAAAGGAAATGGCCACTTTAATCTGGAAGTCTGTATTGGAGGGTACATCCTGGAGTATTCCGGTTACCTGGAGAAGTTCGCGATTATTATATAAAAATGTTTTCCCGATGGCCGACTTCCAATCCCCGAAATATTTTTCAGCTGTGGATTTAGAGAGCACGGCCATATTCGGTTTATTAAGCGCCGTATAAGTACCTGAAAGAAAAGGGAAATCAAAAATTTCAAAGAATTCCGGATCAACAAAAAAAACTCCTTCTTCTTCGCGGAATTTTTTCGCATTCCCTGCCTGTGTTTTGTCCTCAGTGACGGCGATGAGTCCCTCATTAGACATGACCGCAGTGACTTTCGAAAGTTGGGGATAATCAGTACGCAATGCACCGGGTGTCGGAAAAGGTACGCCTGCACTTAAACTTGTGCCGTCAGGTCCTTCGAATTTCGTCAGCACCCTGAAAATTCTTTCTTTTTTTGAATGGAAATTGTCAAAACTCAATTCAAAATGCACCACCATGAAGATCAAAAGGCATACAGCAATACCGACCGACAATCCCAATATGTTGATCACCGTATAGCTTCCATTGCGGCGAAGATTCCGGTAGGCGAGGAGGAAATAGTTTTTGAGCATGGTGGTTTATTTGGTAGTCATAAAAGGGTATCAGGTATCGGGTATCAGCGATCCCTTTCGTTTAATTCTCAAAATGATGTCACAATTCATTATTCAGATTGGGATACCTGATACCTGAAAGCTGATACCCAACCGACAACTCA
>DATLDA010000335.1:0-19112 GCA_035526135.1 Flavitalea sp. | reverse complement strand
AGAAGGAGAGCCCATCCTACACGCTACTGTTCACCTTTTAAATACAAATATCACCACCTCAACATCAACATTAGGGAGTTTCGAGATTGATTCGGTGCCGGCCGGACTATATCAGTTACAAGTAACTGCCATTGGCTATGCATCACGTTTAATCCCTGTAACGGTGAACGCGTCCGGTCATGTTTTGGCCATCATATTGAGCGAATCTTATCGTCAGTTGGATGAAGTACTGGTGAGCGGACAAAAAAGAGAAGAAGCATTCAGGGATCTTCCTGTAAGCATTTCTGTTTTAAACAGCCGGGCGGTGCAACAGTTTCAATTGTGGACTATCCATGATCTTTCTTCCGTCGTTCCCAATTTATATACTGCTCATCCAGGCGATGGCCGGAATGTTACCTCCATTCGTGGCGTCACAACAACTTCCTACGATCCAGCGGTAGCAACGTATATAGACGGTGTTAATCAGTTCGGTCTGGACACTTATATTCCTCAATTGCTCGATATTGACCGTATTGAAATCTTGCGAGGTCCGCAAGGAACATTATACGGAAGGAATGCGATGGGAGGTGTGATAAACATACTTACAAAACAACCATCGAACACGACCACTGGTTTTGCCGAAGTAAATGCCGGAAGCTATTCAACTATTCGCATAAGTGCCGGCGTAAGAACACCATTGGTGAAAAATAAATTGTTTGCAGGCATCGCCGCAATGTACGATCAACGTAAAGGCTATTTTAAGAATCTATTCAATGCGGATGACTTTGATGATCAGCATTCAATTACTGCGAATGCCTTTTTAAAGTGGATCGTTAACCCGAAATGGACATTCATCATAAATGGTAAAAGAAATGCAGTCAGAAATGATGGTACTTTCCCTTTAGTCTTTGCCGGGAATGACCCGCTGACGCGAGAGGTTTTCCAGGATGCAGTGACCACAATGCATGACGATGGCACCAATGCCTCACTTTCGATATTGAATGGATCCAGACATTTTAGTTTCAGTTCGCAGACAGCTTTTCAATCAAATTACAGGTATTACGACAAGCCGATTGATGCTGACTTTTCTCCGATTGACGGCGTTACTATTATTAACAATTATGGGAGCAAATGGAACCACGTCAAGGCATATACGCAGGAATTCCGGTTTAGTTCGGCAGCGGGATCTGCAACACGATTAAAATGGACGACGGGTGCCTATTTCTTCCTGCAGAAATCACCCAATAAACAGGCTACCAGATTTGGGAGGGATGCTCAATTGGTGGGTGCACCGGATTCACTTTTTTCAATCATTGGTACAAATCAGGCGGAGAGCCGCGGTGCTGCCGTATATGGTCACGTGACCTACCAGTTGTTGCCAGGTCTGAACCTTATCGCTGGTATCCGGTATGATCGTGAAAGAAAAGAACTATCTGTCCTGGGAGAATACCAAAAAGATCCTGACCCTGACCCGCAATTTGACATCAGACCGGATACATCTGCTTCAAATCATTTTCATGCAGTGAGTCCTAAGCTCGGATTATCATACACGATGGACAACAATTCCATATATGCAGTATACAGCAAAGGATTTCGTGCCGGTGGTCTGACAGGTTTTTCTTCCGACCCTTCACAACCTCCGTTATATCCATTCGCCCCTGAATTCAGCCAAAATATAGAGGCCGGTTATAAAGGAGATTTTTATACTAACCGCCTGACACTGCGGCTTGCTGCCTTTTATATCGTGGTGTCTGATGCACAGGTCCCCACTTTGGTATTACCCGATGCCATAACCATTACACGCAACGCAGGAAAAATGAAAAGTAAAGGAGCTGAATTAGAGTTGGATGGAATGCCTTTAAATGGTTGGGAAACGGGTTGGCATGTCGGATATACAAATGCACGTTATACAAGCCTTGTTGTTTCACAAAACGGTTCTGAAGTAAACCTGAAGGGAAAGCGACAGGTATTTACACCGGAATTGACTTCTCTGTTGTATGTTCAATACACCCATATAGCTGGAAGATCAAGAAATTTCAAAATCACGGGTAGAGGTGAGTGGATATATAACGGTCAGCAATATTTTGATCTGTATAATATGATAGGACAGGACCCTTATCATTTGTTCAACCTGCGTGCTGGTATTGGTTGGAAGAAATCGGAATTGATGTTTTCATTAAGAAATGCGGCAGATAAATTATTTATCGACTATGCTTATGATTTCGGCGCGTTGCACATAGCTACGCCAAGGATTTTTATTATTACACTTTCCACCAGGTTTTAATATTTTCATTTCAGGAGACTCCGTAAAACAAATTACCCTGCACGACAGTGGCGGCACTGGTGTATGGATGCTCTGTTATTTTTCCTCCTTCCATAATATGAAACACATGCCAGTTGCGAACTTTCAGATAGTCGGAAATAAGTGCACGATGACAACGCCACCATACAGCCTCGGAACACATATACACTGTGTTTTCTATGGTAGCCATTTCTTCCAGTTTTTGTATCGAGATCATAAACTCCGCTGTTTCCATGTGATCGGCATATCCCTGGAAAGCTTCAGAACGCCATGCAGTGTTGGCTGAACCCGGACGTGGTTTTTTTCTTCCTCCCAGATCTTTGTAATGAAAATAATGTATTCCTTCTCCGGCCAGCGCATTCTGTAACACTTCACTATTGAAATGAGGGAATCTTTTTGAACCGGGATACGTTCTCACATCAGCCAGGTTTTTGATACCGGCATTTTTCAATAATTGTATGAACTCTTCCTGTGTTCTTGTTGAATGTCCAATCGTCCAGATTGTCTTTGAATCACCCATATTCAGGATAAGTTATAACGTTCTTACTTTTTTTGAAAATCTGGGTTCGAGGCTTTTCATTACCACCGTAGCAGTTAACCCGTGTATTACCACCGATAACAAAATGATAAAGCCAAGCAGCGACCACAATTGTTTTTCAGGAGCAAATTTGGCTGCATGCAATGCAAAAGCCAGATAAAAAACTGATCCCATACCACGAATTCCAAAAAAACTGATGGCCAGTTTTTCTTTGATGTGTAGTCCTGAACCAATAAGTGTCAGCATGCCTGCGGCAGGTCGGATGATAAGAATAAATAACAGGCCAATACCTGCCAGTTGCAATGTCAGTTCATCCAACAAACCTGTGGTGAGACTGCCTCCAAAAAGTATCAGAATAATTGCAAGTAACATTCTCTCTACCTGATCAGTGAATGCATGCAATTTCACATGGTATTTGTGGCCGATCTCATAGTTGCGGAGTGTTACTGCAGTGATAAATACTGCAATGAATCCATAACCTGATATGAGTTCTGTCATTCCGTATACGAGCAAAGTAGCTGAGAGTGCTACAAAACCATCCTTTGTTACAAGAAAATGTCTTTTCTCCGGCAAATGAAAAACAAGGTAGGCGAGTAGTCTTCCCATCAAATAACCCGCAATTACTCCCATCACAATCTTATAGAAAACATCCACCACAAGCCATTCAAACAGCACTCCGGAAAATGTTGTGGATGTACCAGCCAGCAGTGCGAGTCGTATTGCAAGCCAGGTAAAGGGGAAAGCCATTCCATCATTCAATCCGGCTTCTGCGGTCAGCGAGAACCGAATATTATTCTTTTGTTTTTCCAATGGAGGACCAACCTGTACATCAGAAGCCAGAACAGGATCAGTCGGTGCAAGCACAGCCCCGATCAGAAGAGAGGAAGGAAGATTGAACCCCAAAAAATACCAGCAACAAAAAGTTACCGCTGCGATACATAAGATCATCGTGATGATAACAAGGCGGAAAGGTATCTTCCATTCTTTCAGAGAAAACCGCTGATCGATCTTAAGGCCTGTCCCCATGAGAGAGATGATCACAACAAGTTCCGATATGCGAATGGTATATAAGTTATTGCGGATGGGATCAGCAGGAGGCAGACCCGAGAATACAGCATAGAGTATCATTCCCAGGAATACATAAATGATCGAATACGAAATGGATGTTTTTTCGGTAATAGCGGGCATCCACGCCATACCCAGTGCGGCCAGTCCAATGATCGTGATGATTAGGAGGTGGGTATACATGAACTCGTCAGGAATGTGCCTTTAGAATGAAAATAAAAAGAAAAAGATGGATCGCAACGATCTGCCGCGCCATCTTTTTTATGTTGCACCTGGGTGCGTAAAGTATGGATTAATTATTCCTGGCCTTCTTCCAGGTTCTCATGTCGATCGCCACCTACACTGTAATAATTATTTTCTTCGTCTTCTTCGCCCAAAGCTTCGTTGTTATCATCGAGCTCACTTCCCGGGATGTCGAGTTCTTCGTCGCCACGTCCGACCGGTTGTATTTTTCCATGAATCGATTCATCATCACCCATATCCTGATCTCCTTCTCTGACTCCCAGTAAAATCAAATCTTCCTGGGTAACATCGGCTTCTGTGCCCGGAACAATTCCCAGGTCATCATAGTCATCGTCAGGGTTGACTGGTTGTTGATTGGAGTCTCCACGTGTTTCATTCATATAACGACCGGAACGGGTAAGATTTTCACTGTCCGCAGGTGTCTTTTTTAATCCATTCGATTGGTTCATGATATCCTCTGAGGCAGGGTAATGAGGATATCCCGGCAACTCCTCTGCAGGTTTGCCCGACCTGACTGAATCGCTTTCCATTTTATTTTTTGATTGGTCGGCCATGATCTTTATTTTAATATTTGACTAAAAAATCTGTGCCGCAGCAGGAACAAATTTGCCATTATTTTTTAAGGAGGGACTGTTGCTGCAAAGTGCGTCCCGATTTATTTTTAATGAGCAGGTAATAGATACCCTGATTGAGGTCTCCGAGTTTGTCAAAAGTTATAGTTGATCCGGAAGCTAGCTGCACTTTTATTTTTTTTATCAGCTTGCCGGCTGCATCATTTAATTCAAGTACCCCGGCTTCCGCCAGACCAACGCTTTCTATCATGACCTTATCAACAAACGGATTGGGATATATGTGTATTTTATTCGTAGCAGTAACAAAATTAACTGACCGGATAATACTATAACTGAATTTGCCGTCAATATCTGTCTGTCGGATCCTATAGTGCAAAACGCCTGCGGGAGCTGCATCAATAAACTTGTATCGCACGAGATCGTTATTGGTTCCATTTGCAGGTAAGGTTGCGATCACTTCAAAATTATCATTGGACGTTTTTCTTTCGACGGCATAAGAACGAACATTCACTTCATTTGTCACCGACCAGTTTAATACAATCTGCTTGCTGTTTATTTGCAAATTAAAATCCCTCCACACGACGGGAACTGTCACATTACGCTGGAATTGTAATGCCCACTCATATGCATTGATACCAAGGGTATCGCGGAGGTTGGCGCCGTTCGGTTGAAATTGTTCGAATGTTTTACCCCATACAGCATGGCCACCTGTTTCCCAAATCACCGCTCTGGGTGCGGGAGACATAACGATTCCTGTTGAAAGGATACGGTTGAAATTGTTTTCTGTGCGATAAACATATACCGTGTTGTCATCACGGTTGTGAGTTGCTATTACTGGTAAATTTGCCTGTGCGATATTCTGTGCTTCTGCCTGAGAAAGGTCATAAGCACCAGCCGCAATGATAATACCTGCCAGTTGCTTTGCAGCGCTCAAACTACTTCCCGCAAAACTCCAGGTGGCTCCCCCACCCATACTTAAACCGGATAAATAAATTTTGGAAGAGTCGATCCGATAATGCGCTTTTGCATAATCAATCACATTCTGTATGGTGGAAGGTGCGATCGTGCTTGATCTTGTATTATCATCAATTCCCGAAATGATTTGTGGAGAGATAACAATGAATTTGTACCACTTACCTGCAACCAGAAAGCTGTCGGGAAAAATTCCCTTATCGATCACTTTGGGAGTACCATGCCTTAATACTTTATCCAGAGTTCCCTTATTTTGCTTGTCACCTGATTCTCCTGCTCCGTGAATAAAAATGAGAAGTGGATATCGTTTTGCAGGTTCGGACGCATAATGCCAGGGGAGATATTCCCAGAAACCATTAATATTTGAATCGATGAAGTCGAACCGGCCGGTATGCGTATAAGGTTGACTGTAAGATTGACTGATCGTGAAATGCGATGCAAGAAAAATGAATAAACATTTTATCAGGGTACAATTGAAATTCATGCGGTCATGTTATAGCAACACGACGGTAAAATTTATGCCATTGACAAAATTATAATTAACCTCTAGTGTAATGATGTTTATTTCGCTGTGTAAACACTGATGGGGTAAATCTTCTACAGCTATAATTCCGAATATAATGCCGGTCGCATCAGAATCGTTTCGTTCCTTGAAACGGTATTGTTATACTCCTGAACCAATAATAGTTTTTTCCATGCAGGATCATTTGTAAAACTTTTCCAGTGTTCCTCTCTTGCGGACATGTTATCAAAACTGGTCATGTACATCAGGTTCGGCATCTGACTCCCTGCTATGACTTCTGCATAAAAAACAGCATTGAATCCAAGCCTTTTAAATAAATCAATCTCTCCACCCTGGTTGAACATCTTCACTTTTTTCCGATAAAGTGATTCTGTTGCACTTTCATAACTGCGCAGTTCATACACTCTGTCTTTCTTTTCAGAAGTCAATGCAGGGGTAGCGTATCGGGGCATTAATTCAAAAGCGTGAAGGAAGATTGTATGCATCCGCTGATAGGGAGGATCATTATAGGCTGCATCGATGAACGATTGCGAAGAATTGATATAAGTCTGGTCCTTATTCAGTCTCTGTGCAAAGTCCATCATTTGTATCGCAGATTCAAAAGGCATCAAGACGTAAATTCTTTTTAGGGCAGCAGTATCATTAGCAATCGGTTTATAAACGCCTGTTTTTTTTATACCCTGCCGGTGCAATGCGGGTATAAAAGAATATTGGAGGAAACTGTCAATCCTGCGTTCCTGAGTGTCAGACTTGTAATAATAGACACGAAGTGTATAATAAGACCTTGTGTGTTGCTGACCAGATGCATTGAAAAAAAAGATTAAGCAGGCAATGATTGATAGACTGCCTCGGAGCGTTTTATTTTTCATAACGGCAAAATAACAATTTATTTTATTCTCGCTGGCGGCTTTCCTTGTGCGAACCAGCGGAGACGATATGCATTCATGGCGGTCGTTCCAAGTTTCTGCAAGAGCCTGTAATTTACAACAGCTCCAACAGGAGCACCAATGACAGGGATGAGCTGAGCAAGTTTTGCGAGATCAATGTAGTCCCGGTATTCCTGTTGAAATGTGCGCCAGTCAAATTCGTGAATATCGGCGGGGAGTGAATGGAACGTACCTTCCCAATCTTCCATTCGCAGGAAAATATCTTTCCGTTTTGCCTGGTTCGAAAACGCCAGGTGAAAAATGAACAACATAAACAAGCGTTCACGGTAATCCTCTACTTTTCTTCCGTATAAGGAGGCAATATCAAACAACATTTTCATTTTGATGCTGAGTAATAAAGGGAAATCTGCAAGTGAAAGTAAAATACCACCTGCCCCGGTAATTCCTCCTTCCGCGGCAGCCGTTTTTTTATAAAAATTAATCCGTTCGAGTACCATTTTTTCTTTTTCTTCCAGCGTACCAAAATTGATCGGTTCCCTGGTTGTTATTTCAGCGCCAAACAGAACGGCTCTTACCATTTGCTTAATGGCAGTGGTTAGTGCTCTATGAATTTTTTCGGGAATATAACTGTTTATCTTTCGCTGAACGTTTCCTGATAACCTGCTGAATAAGGAAGGAACGCGCAACATTTGTTTCCGCCACCGCTTCATATCCTTCAAAACCTCCTGCTCATATAAGCTTATTGCCTGCGTCATTTTTTTATACTTCCAGGATATTAAAAAGTTCTCCCATCCGCTGATTGAAGTTATCCATTATCTTCAATTTCAATTTGACTTCCCGCATGAACTTCAAAAGAATTGCGATACCCTGTTGTCTGCTCCTGTTTTTTTTTGATCTGTATGCCCAGCAATTTGGCGGACATCCATCTTACCACAAATGGCGACAAATCAACACAGATACTGTCCGATTGATTTTTCCAAAAGGACTTGAAGCCACAGCCACTGATATTGTAAACACTGCCCACCAGATGGCGCGGCGTACATCTTTCAGTATCGGCGACAACGTTCGCAAGATCAATATCGTTTTGCAAAATGAGACCACCATTTCAAATGGTTATGTAGGGCTCGGACCAAGGCGCAGTGAATTTCAACTTACTCCCCTTCAAAACAGTTTTGAATTAGGAAGCATAAACTGGCCTCACACACTTGCATTGCATGAATACCGACATGTTCAGCAATACAATAACTTCCGAAAGGGCATTTCAAAAGTTTTTTATTACCTGTTTGGCGAACAGGGACAGGAACTTGCCAACAGTACCGCAATTCCAAATTGGTTTTGGGAAGGAGATGCGGTATATCAGGAAACGATTATGAGTGGACAGGGGAGAGGTCGTTTACCCTTTTTTTTCAACGGATATCGTTCCCTGTGGGCAGCAGGAAAAAATTACAGCTGGATGAAGCTGAGAAATGGATCGCTCCAGGATTATGTTCCTAACCACTATCAGCTTGGATATATGTTGGTGGCATATGGACGGGAAAAATATGGTGAGGATTTCTGGCGTAAAGTGACTGAAGATGCAGTCCGCTTCAAAGGAATAACTTATCCGTTTCAACAAGCAATCAAAAAATATTCAGGTGCTTCTTATGCACGGTTTCGTACAGATGCATTCCGGTATTTCAAATTGGATCCTGATAAAAGTCCCTTACCTGATCGTGCTGCTTTGGATGCATCAAGGCAAAAACATTTTTCAGCCAATGAAGAATTTCCACAATGGATCGATACCTCGCACCTGATCTATGTACACAGCAGTTATAAAGCGATTGCTTCTTTTCATATTCGTAATGTCAATGATGGATCGGAAAATAGAATTCGTGCGTTCGATATCTCCCTCGATAATTATTTTTCTTATAAAAATGGAAGGGTGGTGTATACATCGCTTAAGCCTGACACAAGATGGGGATGGCAGGATTATGGGATCATTAAAATTCTAATTCTCTCCACCGGAAGGCAGGAAAGTATTGCCGGAAAGACCAAGTATTTTTCTCCGGATATTGATGCGTCGGGAAAAAACATTGTTGCCGTACACGTCGGAAATGATGGAAGAAGTGAATTGCACCTCCTGAAAAATAAAAAACTTCTGCGTCGGTGGAGCGCACAGAAATATTTTTATACTTATCCGAAATTTCTGGATTCTGCTTCCGTGGTAAGCGCTGTGCGTGATACCACAGGAAGAATGTTGCTTGTAAAAGTAAACCTTGAAACAGGCCGTCACGTGCCATTAACACCAGCTATCAACGGAGTGATCGGATTTATGCAGGTGAAAGATGACACAATCACTTTTACCGCATCGCGCAACGGTCATGATGAGTTGTTTTGTATTGCCGGCAATAAACTTTTTCAGTTTGAGCCCGCTGCGGACAATATTTTAACCGGAAGCTACCATTTATCTATCCTGAATGGAAAATATTGCTGGTCTGACTACACCGCTACCGGTATCAAAATATATACCGCTGATGCAGCGTCTGCAAACTGGATCCCCCTTTCACAAAATGATTTCACACGGAATGATCCGCCTTTTGACAGCCCGGCATTCAAACAAACACAACCTGTTTATTCAAATAAAACCTTTCCGGTTACCAGGTACCGTAAATCATTTTCGTTGTTCAATGTACATAGCTGGAGACCTGTGATCACCGACCCGGAATATACATTTTCATTGATCAGTGAAAATATCTTGAACACACTGCACTCAGAAATTTTTGCTACCTATAACCGCAATGAAAAAAGTAAACAATTGGGATTTGTTGCAACCTATGGTGCGTTGTTCCCATGGATACGCGCCGGAGCAAATTATACTATGGATCGCCAGGCACGATTTTCGGGAGAACCGGTTTTCTGGAATGAATGGGAGGGTAATGCCGGATTTATTATTCCATTGAACCTGACTTCAGGAAGGAATTACCGAAATTTAAGTTTTGGTACTGACATTGTTTATAACAAACGTTATTATACCGGTATATTCAAAGATACATTTGATAATCGCGGGTTTGCTTACCTGAATTCTTTCCTCACTTTTACAAACCAGATTCAAAAAGCGCGAAAGCAAGTCTATCCCCGCTTTGCACAAACTTTATTCATGCGCTATTCCCATGCGGTAACGGTATTCACCGGACGGCAGTTCCTCGCCACGGCGGACTGGTATTTCCCCGGACTGGCACTTACTCATAACCTGGTCTTAAATACAGCTTTCCATCTTCGTGATACAATGCAAAAGATCCGGTTTTCAAATAGTTTCCCATTTTCACGCGGTTATATTGCCGAGAACTTTCACCGCATGATCAAAGCGGGCGCAGATTATCACTTTCCATTGGTATATCCTGATTGGGGGTTCGGCAGTATTGTATTTTTTCAGCGAATAAGAATGGCAGCTTTTTATGATTATACCAATGTATTAGATTATTCCAATACAGGAAATATATATAGGAATGAATACAGATCGGTTGGTGCAGAATTGTTTTTTGATACAAAATGGTGGAACCAGCAATCGGTAAGTTTCGGAATACGTTACAGTCGTTTACTCGATAATGAAGAACAAAATATAGGTCCCAACCAGTGGGAAATTATTTTGCCGGTTAATTTGCAGACGAGAAATTAGGGTGATCGGCAGCCTGAAGTAGAAAAAGATTCTGGTATCGGGTATCAGGTATCAGGTATCCCTGTCAAACAATTTATAAGTTTATGATTTTTATTTTTCGATGAAAGCAATATGGGATTGCTGATACCTGATACCCAGTATTTGTATTTCTCCATGGTTCATCTGATTTCTCTCAAACTCTCTTCCAACACCCGGATCTTATTTTCCGCATCTTCTTTTTTTCTTTGTTCGAGAGAAATTACTTCTGCTTTTGCCTGTTGAATGAAACGCTCATTGGTCAGTTTTTTGTTTACTGACTGAAGAAATCCGCGGAGATAATCTATTTCTTTTTTCAATGCGTTTCGCTGGTTATCAGAATTGATCGGCTGCACCGTAGTAAGATAATATTTGTCTGTACCTGACACAACTGAAATAGAATCCGGTTGCGGAGCGGAAGTAAAAATTATGTCGGTAAGATTAGTTTGTTTTTTCAGGATAGGCAATAAGGCCTGAAATTTATTTTCGTTATCTGTTTGAATATAGAGTGTACATGGTTCTTTTGGTTTGATCCTGTTTTTGATTTTTACATCACGTAGGGTCGTGATCAAATCCCTGAGCAGGTTTCCGTCGGTGATCAGCTGTGATTCTACAGAAGCAGCCGGCCTCTGTTGACGTATACACAGATCATCACTTCGGTTCTCCATAAGCTGGTGATAGATCTCTTCTGTAATAAAAGGCATGAAAGGATGCAAAAGGTGAACAAGTTCTGTGAAGAATTCCACCGTTCTGTTATACACATTGGCGTCGATTGGTTCATCTGTGGCGGGCTTCACCCATTCAAGGTACCAGCTGCAGAAATCATCCCAGATCAATGAATAAATTAATTTCAGGGCTTCACTTAAACGGAAACTAATATAGAGGGATTCTACGAGCGTTTTTGCTTCATTAAGTTTTTGCTCAAACCACCGGATGGCGAATTCGCCTGGGATGGTACCACGACCATTTCCAATTCCGGTTGCCCGTTTTGCTTCCCACAATTTTACAAGCTTCAGGGCATTCCAGAGTTTGTTGTTAAAATTTCTTCCCTGTTCTGGTGAAGCGTCATCGAAAAGCAAATCATTTCCGGCGGGAGATGAAATCAGAATACCGAAGCGGACTGCATCTGCGCCATAACGGTCGATCAGATTTAACAGGTCCGGTGAGTTACCAAGCTGTTTGCTCATTTTTCTTCCCAGCTTATCTCTTACCATGCCGGTAAAATAAACATCAGTAAATGGCTTTTCATCTTTGTATTCAAGTCCGGCCATGATCATACGCGCTACCCAAAAGAAAATAATATCCTGACCAGTAACGAGAACAGCGGTGGGATAATAGTATTTGAAATCATCATTGCCTGGATCACTGATTCCTTTGAACACTTCCATTGGCCATAACCACGAAGAAAACCAGGTGTCAAGCACATCATCATCCTGCCGTAACGTGCTGATATTGCCGTTTACTTTTTGCATTTCTTGCTTTGCTTCGTCTTCGGTTGCAGCCACCACCATTTTGCCATCGGCATCGTACCAGGCTGGAATACGTTGTCCCCACCACAATTGCCGGCTAATGCACCAGTCTTTCACATTCTCCATCCAGTACCTGTAGGTATTATCAAAACGACCTTCCGGATGGATGATGATATCAGCCGATGCCACTGCATGCAATGCCTTTTCAGCAAGGGATTTCATGGCAACGAACCATTGGGTGGATATTCTGGGTTCAACAACCGCATTTGTGCGTTGACTGAAACCGAGACGTGATGAATGAGGTACTTCCTTTACAAATAATCCTGCCTCTTTTAGTAATTCAATCACTTTTTCGCGCGCTGCAAACCTGTCCATGCCAACACAGATTCCGGCTTCATCACTGAGTGTTCCATTTTCATTGAGGGTGTTAATAATGGGGAGGTGATGCTTCAATCCGAGGTTGTAATCATTGATATCATGTGCCGGGGTGATTTTCAAAGCGCCTGTACCGAAACTCATATCTACGTATTCATCAAAAATTACCGGCACTTTACGATTGACTAATGGAACAATAACAGATTTACCTTTCAAGTGCTGATATCTTTTGTCACCCGGATTTACGCAGAGCGCGGTATCACCCATGATGGTTTCCGGTCTTTGCGTAGCAATAGTGATATATTCTTTTGTTTCATTTTCTCCATCAGCAACCTGATAGCGGATATGATACATCGCACCCTCCATGTCGCGGTATTCCACTTCTTCATCACTCAATGCAGTTTTGGCAGAAGGATCCCAGTGGATCATACGTGCACCCCGGTAGATCAGTCCTTTTCCATACAGGTCAATAAAAACCCGGATCACTGCCTTGTAATAATGTGGATCCATCGTAAATGTAACCCTGCTCCAATCAACACTGCATCCAAGTTTATCAATCTGATGATAAATGATATTGCCGTATTTTTCTTTCCATTCAAAGGCGTATTTCAAAAACTCTTCGCGGGTAAGCTGTGATTTTTCAATCCTTTTTTCCCGCTTAAGCATTTCTACTACTTTGGCTTCGGTGGCGATGGACGCATGGTCACTTCCGGGCACCCAGCACGTGTTGAAGCCATGCATCCTGGCATGTCGAACGAGAATATCCTGAACAGTTTCATTGAGTGTATGCCCCATGTGGAGAACGCCGGTGACATTGGGAGGAGGGATCACTACTGTAAAAGGCTTACGGGCATCCGGCTTGCTGTTGAAATAACCTTTTTGTTTCCAGTGTGCCGACCATTTATCTTCTATTGGTTTTGGATCGTAATTCTTGCTTAACTCCATAATGCTTTATTCAGCGTGTAAACAGGTCGGCAAAAGTACAAATTGTTGACCGCAAGAAAGGGTTGCCGGCTGAAAAAAGCAATGCCAGGCTGCTGAAACAGCCCGGCACAGATGGTGGCGAGAAAGCAATTGATGGTTTACGATCAGGAAAACCAATACAAGTAGTTCATGGCAAATACAAAACCGAGAAACCCCGATACTGTAAGAGCAACTTGAATCTTTTCCGTCATGTCGAAAGTTGACGTGTTGTTCATAAGTTTTATTTGTGTCAGTGATTAGCGAGGGACTTCAAAGAATTGGATGATAAAAAATCCTAATGTCTATGCGAACCAGCTCAGGTAGTTCACCAGCATCACAATTGACAGGAAGGCTGCAGCAGTCAATGCTACAATGGCGTTCTCTGACAAAGGGGTAGAAGATGTCTTTTTCATACGTTACGTTTTAATGATGAATAACTATGATTATGACTCTTCAAAGGATTATGAATACTGATTCCCAGGATTTACCGGTAATGCGTAACCGAATAATAAAATATTCAATGGTTCGCTCCGGGTATAGCTGTTATAAAACCCAGCTCAGGTAATTAATCAAGAGGATGATTATTACGAAAGCTCCGGCTGTTAAGGCTTTGAGTCCGTTTTCAGAAATGTTTGTTACAGACGTTTTTTTCATACACTACAATTTAAATTTCACAAAACGACTTTTCACAGGATGGTGATTTCAGCGAAGTATGATCAGGATTTGGTACGCAGAAGACTTACGCGAACCAACTGAGGAATGCCATCAGCATTACAAATGCCAGGAAGCCGATTGCTGTTAATGCAACTTCTGTCATTTCAGCAACCTTTTCTGAAGATGTCGTTTTCATACGTTACGTTTTTATGGTTTGTACGTTGATTACTGACTCTTCACAGGATTTGACTTTGGAGCTATATGAAATCGCTTATTGCGATAGTATGAGAATTCTAATCAGGTATGATTCACCAGTATAACAGCGGCAGCAACCGCGATAGTTGTTAGCATTGCCAGGAGGCAATGAGATAAAGAAGAAGTCGTTTTCATACGTTTGATTTAGGGTTTAGACTACGTTGATTACAGACTCTTCACAGGTATGGAATGGGATTGTCAGGGCAATAACTTATTGATCCGCCTTTCGGGCAAGTCACGATCCTGATGCAATCATATTTTGATCTACTTCTCTTAGGCGTACCAATACAGGTAGGACAAGAGCATGATAATCGTTAAGAAACCAAAAGCGATCAACGCGATTTTCGCGTTTTCTGCCATGTGAAAAGAAGTTAACTTCTTCATACGTTGCGTTTAAATGATTTACGTACGATCCGTGAAACTTTTCAAAGGGCTACGGGTAATTAAAAGGAGTTTGCAGAGGATATTCGGGAGAGGAGGCCTGAGAGCGGATTTAGCTCATCAGCCTGAACAAATTTAATCATGCCTTTTCATACCTGCAAGCGAATTAGCGCCTTTCATCGAAAAAAAATGAGTTATTAAGGGTTTTTTGGTAATTGCTGAGGCCCGTATAAAACGGACGGATTTGATCTTTTAATGTTGGAAATAGAACATTGGCTTTAAACTACCGTAGTCTCAAGACTACCGTAGTTATTGATGTGTTAACCTATTGTGAATCAATAACAGATTCTGACAACTACCCTTATGGTCCGAATAATCGGGAATGTAACGGGTATTAAACCGATTTTTCTGTAGGTTCTCTGGAAGAATGCAGGGGTATTTTTTAGGAACACTACCGTAGTCTTAAGACTACCGTAGTGGGGGGTAAGCTAACCGATTCTAAATCAATTACGACTTACGACAACTACCGCATACATTCTTCTTTTCGGTGAAAATTAGGCGCCTTATAAAGTCAGTTTCTGCAACTCATTTAGTTAATACAGATAAAATATTTCTCAGGACTACCGTAGTCTTAAGAAAACCGTAGTGTAAAGCAGGGACATAAAAAATACCCGGGAGGGGTACTCCGGGTATTAATCAAATTTCCAGCAGGAAATTAACTTTTTAGCTTTGCGTGAACCAGAATGAAAACAATACCAGCGCCGAAAAATATAAGATGGCTGCGGCGGCAAGTGCTGCGTTTTCCTCTGCTTTTTGCAGATTGGGCTTTTGCATGGATTTGGATTTTGAGGTTAATGGTTATTAACTGAATACCTCAAAAGGGAACTTATACTCGTACTAAATTCAATTCGTTTTTTCCAGCTTCCACTTATCCGTCATTCCGAAGGTGATTCATAACTTTACCTCTCATGTATGCCATCGTTGATATAGAAACTACCGGCGGATTTGCAGCTAATAACGATATAACTGAAGTGGCTATTGTGTTGCACGATGGTTCCCGTGTCATCGACCGCTTTGAAACACTGGTAAGGCCTAACCGGACCATCCCTTACTATATTCAAACCCTCACAGGAATCAGCAATCATCTTGTTTCGACGGCTCCGACGTTTGAAGAAGTGGCTCATCGCATTCAACGCATGCTCGATGGAAAGATCTTTATCGCACATAATGTCAATTTTGATTATTCTTTTCTGAAACATCACCTTGCTCAATGCGGGCATCAGATTCATTGCCAGCGAATTTGTACAGTAAGACTGGCAAAAAAAATATTCCCCGGATTGATTTCATACAGCCTTGGCAACCTTTGCCGGCATTTAGAAATTCCCATTCTTCGACGCCATCGGGCAGGCGGAGATGTTGATGCCACGGTACATTTATTCGACCATTTGTTAAGAAACAGGGGCCGGGAAATGATAGATCAATTCCTGAAAAGAGGATCCCGCGAACAATGTCTGCCTCCCCATCTTCCCAAAGAAGAAATTGATAAACTTCCTTATTCGCCGGGCGTTTATTATTTCCATGACAGGAAAGACCGTGTACTTTATGTCGGGAAGGCGAGGAATCTCAAGTATCGTGTCAGCAGTCATTTTACCAATAATGGCCCTGGAAGAAAAAGACAGGAATTTTTAAGGCAGGTACACCGGATCTCATACCGGGCATGCAGTACAGAGTTGATGGCCTTTATTTTAGAAAGCATAGAAATTCGAAGATTATGGCCTCCATACAATTCAAGCCTGAAGCGATTCACACCTGTTTTCGGTCTCTACGTATATGAAGATGGAACAGGATATTATCGTTTTGCAATCGAACGGAAGAGAAAAACGCTCGCACCCCTATATACGTTCAATGGCCTCGATGAAGGGAGGAACCTGTTACACAAACTGGTAAAAGAGTTTGCATTGTGTAAAAAACGGTGTCATTTGATGACAGATGATTACCCTTGCGGAGACGAATGTAACCATGTGGAACCACCGGCGGATTATAACGTGCGGGTGAACGCCGCCATCACCTATCTGGAAAGAATACTACCCACATTTGCAGTGATTGACGAAGGGAAACATCCGGAAGAACAAAGCTGCATTCTCATGGAAAAAGGAAAGTTCTATGGTATGGGATACGTTCCCGTCCATCATCCTGTCGGAGAACTGGATGAATTAAAAACGCAACTCACGCCTTATCCCGAATCCGATTATATACGGGGACTTGTTTACCAGTATGCAGATAAATTCCCCGATAAAAAAATTGTAATTGCGCACTGAATAATCCTATGAAATGCATTATCATATTTGTAATCATGGTATCTCTTAGTTTCTGTTCAGATCGGAAAACACGGAATCAAAGATCACCGACCGGCAATACTTCAACAGAGAAAGAAAATAAGGTCCCCGAAAAAAGAAAATCGATCCGTAAGGAAGCAGTGGCACGTTATCGGGAACGAACTGAAAATCCGTTAAATGAATGGTACTTTGGTGTTGATCTTTTTGAGACCAAAAACACCTTTCATTATCTTATCAAACTTCAATATGAAGAGATTCGGGGTATTGATACCTTACGGCTGCCTGATTTCGGTCAGCCTCCTTCCCCCGTTCTGAAAAAAGGACCGGAAAAATATTCGTGTATCATCGGCTTTTTGGATAATAATGATTCGTTCAGAGTTTATAAAAAAGTTTACGTAAGAAACAATACACTGAAAATTACAGCACTCCGTCATTATGCGGTAAGTACGAGGGAAATAATTAAAAATTAAAAATTCAAAATTCAAAAAGTAATTTCAACTTGTATTTTCCGGTTTTTCTTTTCATTTTCCTTGTACATTTTTAATTTATTATCATGGAGAGGCTGCTCACATCCTGGCATAGTCCTTCACTGAACCGCAATATGCCGGTAGCCGTATATGGTAATTACGGGTTTGCCTTGTTACTTGTTCCCACTGCAGCGGCAGACTACCTCGAATATGAAAGATTTCAACTGATAGACACCATCGCTCCTTTTATTGACGCTGGGAAAGTAAAAGTTTTTTCCATCAACAGCATTAACAATGAAAGTTGGATGAACAAACAAATGGACCCGCGTGAGAAGATGATCCGTCACCTTTGCTTTAATGATTATGTGTATAATGAGGTGATCCCTTTCATCAAAAACAATACGAGCTGGGATACACCAATCATTACCTGCGGAGCATCTTTCGGAGCTTTGCACAGCGCGAATTTATTTTTCAAGCGACCCGATCTGTTAAATGGCTGTATCGCTATGAGCGGGGTGTATGACCTGACTGAATATACAAATGGATATTACGATGAAGATGTATATTTCAACAGTCCGATGCATTTCTTACCAAATTTAACGGACCATGCACTGCTGGAACAAGTACGCAACAGCAGCCATATTCACCTGCTTTCAGGAAGTGGTGCATACGAAGATCCAGACTCGGCAAGACGTTTTGCCGGAATTCTCTATGGAAAAGGTATCTGGTATGAACTGGATATCTGGGGCCACGAATGGAAACATGATTGGCCTACATGGAGAGCAATGTTACCGCATTATTTAGGCACGAGATTTTAGTTCCTAATTCTTCGTTCATAGTTGTAGTCTTGAATAACCTATAATTATGTGAACTAAGAACCGGGAACTAAGAACTAAGAACTTTCACCATTCCCACAAATTCTTCTCTCGGTATCATACGGGCACCAAGGGTTTCGAGGTGACTGGTATAAACCTGGCAGTCGATTAAGCGTACGTCTTCCTTTTGTAATTGTTCGACATACGAAATGAAAGCCATTTTACTTGCATTACTTTTTTTGCTGAACATACTTTCACCAAAAAATACCTTACCAATCCGAACGCCATATAATCCTCCTAATAATTCACCATCCTGCCACGCTTCCGCACTGTGTGCAAATCCCAGTTCGTGCAGCCGGATATAAGCATCACGTATGCCGGGTGTGATCCAGGTACCATTCTGGTCTTTCCGTTCAATGCTGCTACATAGATCTATCACGGAAATAAAAGCCTTGTTGATCGTGAAATCAAAAGTGTTTTTTTTCAACAACACACGGCTGCTTTTGGTAATTCGAAGTTCATGCGGAAAAAGAACAAAACGTGGATCGGGACTCCACCAAAGTATATGATTGCCTTCGTACCAGGGAAAAATCCCTTGTTTATAAGCGAGCAAAATTCTTTCCGTGGTCAGATCACCTCCCATGGC
>DATLDA010000330.1:0-4486 GCA_035526135.1 Flavitalea sp. | reverse complement strand
GTATTGACGGTTCAGCATTTACCTGCAGGTTATTGATAGAAGAATTGTTTTTAAGAGATGCAGTACAGGCACTGAACAGGATCAGAAAAATCAACATTTTGAGTAAAAGAGTTTTCATATGTCAGGGTTTAAATAACGGGTAGAATCCTATTGATACAAGATTGGAAAA
Source organism: Flavitalea sp. (assembly GCA_035526135.1). Classification (GTDB taxonomy): domain Bacteria; phylum Bacteroidota; class Bacteroidia; order Chitinophagales; family Chitinophagaceae; genus Flavitalea. Next base: position 4,317 of record DATLDA010000330.1, on the reverse strand, counting down.
CTGTTGTTCAGTTACAACTAAACAACGCGTAAAATATTGTTAAGTTGTGGGGAGTTTATTCTTGGGGCAAAGTCGTTAAGGCCGGATTATTAATGGTTTAGGTGATACACTTCCGCCATTCAACGGCCCTTGCCAGGCGTGTTCAGGCTTAATATAACTAACAGGTATAAACGACGGGGCTTTACTCTATTTAATTCCGTCCGGAGTTCTTCTTAATTACCTGTTACTTCTTTTGGGGTAATGATTTTACTGCTGTCAGTTTGATTGACATTCTGGTTTTGTCCCATTTCTCTCAAATCGGTCACACGATGGACTTTCACCTGCCAATCACCGTTTTTCTTTTGATAAACATCGCTCATACGTAAATGACGGGTAGGTACAACTCTGCCGCTTTTCGGTAACTTCTGGCCATCAACGGTTTGATAAATATCAACCAATGCAAAGTCCGGCGACATACAAAAAACCTGTATTCTGGTTATCGTTTCCACTGCTGTAGTGAATTGCAACATCATTTTTTGATAGGTCTTTTGAATCGTATCACGACCTCTTAAATGGCCACCGAACGCATTTTCCCAGTCTGCATCGTTGGCAAAAACAGCTGCATAACGGACAGGATCTTTCGCTGTCCAGGCATCATTAAATTCATTAATAACTTTCCGGATAGCCACGCTATCTTTTGGATGGCAACGCGATTGGGCGACTGATAATTCTGTCGTTAAGATGGCCACTAAAAAAAATGCCGAAATGCAGATTTGTTTTTGCATAAAAGAATTTTAAATTCAATAATTATCGTCAAATCGAGCTTTGTACAGATAAATATGGCGTGTGTTAATCTGAATGTGCACTATTTCTTTTGAGGGCGCCCGAAGTACAATAGATAACCATCAGCGTCCTGGACTTCAAATCCCCGCAAACCATCATCATTGTCCTTGAGAGGTTCAAAAAACTCTACCTTGTTTAGTGAAAATTCTGCAGCCAGCGCATCCGGATCCGGCACATGGATATAAGCGTCCCACCGGGCAATGCCTTTTTTGATGTCACGGGTATAATTCGGCACGGGATCAACACCAACATCCTTCAGCATGATCATTGCCGCACCGCGTTGGACAATACCGAAGAAAATATCGTATTCACTGGGGCCTTGAAACATGATGCTAAACCCGAGTCTGTCCTGATAAAACCTCAATGCGGCCGGAACATTCTTTACAATAAAGAATGGCGCAATGCCGGAAATTTCAGTTTTTGTCATATTAGTTCCCGTTTCTAAGATTTACCTTGGATTACTTCCTTTGAATATAGAGAAATCATTTCAAGTGTTTGATTTTACTGAGGAGATAATGAAGAATCAGGGCGAGCAGCGTCCAGTAGAAAGCAAACCCGACAAGAAAAAATGGAGGCGGTGTATCCGGATCCTTATGCAAAAATTTAATAAAAGGCAAGAGTGGACCTACTAAAACGATTTTAATAGGAGATAGAATTGTGGATACAGCAGATTTCCAGGATACTTGTGAATTCGATCCGATGAAAGACTCAGGTGACTGATCTAAAAGTAGGGTGGTGCCAAAAAGAAAGGCAAACGCAAAAACTAGAAAGAGACAAACAAATTTTATCATGAAATATTCATACTGTCCGAATTATATAGTGAACACAGCTGCCCGCCGGTAAAATCCACGATTAGATGTTCCGATTAATGCTACTACGCCTAACGCAAACCATGCTACCAGTTCGTTGTTTTAATTATCTGTGTCAATTTGATTTTCATATCTTTTCTCATTCTTCGATTGCCTCAATACCAAGTTCCTTAAGTCGATCAAGATGGTCCTTCATAGTCTTCAGTTGTTCAGGCGAGTGCCCCTGCCAATCTGTAACCTCACCCGAGACACGAAGCGGATCCCGGGTACGGTATGACTTTGTGGGATTGCCCGGGAATTTCTTGTCAGTCAAATTCGGGTCATCTTCGATGGGGCCTGTTGGTTCTACTATATAAATTCTGCCGGGTCCCTCTCCCAATGCCAGTTCAGCGCCCCAAATAGCAGCATCCAGGGTGGCGGTTAGGTAGACATAGGACGCCTTCTTCCTTGAGCCATAGTTTGAATTGAAGCCTGGCTCAATAAGATCTCCATTTTTTAGATTGCCCTTTGTTCCATGATAAAACTTCTGCGAAGTCAGGTTGTCAGAAGTCATTACTGTCTCATCCTCTGTACTATTTGCCTGCATATCATTTATGATTTGTGAAATTGTGTATTGTCGGCTAATATTATTTGCTACGTGGGGTCTGAATGGGTGAGTCTGTTTTTGATTTCGTTTCCGACCAATTCCAAATTTTCTTCATCAAAACAAACAAAGTATATGCGTTCTATTTTATCTGATTTTTTTAAAAATGCAAATACTGCATCTATAGAAATTTTCGCAGCTTCTTTTTTTGGGAATTGGTAAATACCCGTGCTAATGTTTGGAAAAGCTATGGATTTGCATTTATTTTCTAGCGCCAATGTCAAACTGTTTTCGTAACAGCGCGCAAGTAATTCCCTTTCATACTGCTTGCCCCCATTCCAAATTGGGCCTACCGTGTGAATCACGAATTTGGCAGAGAGCTTTCCAGCCGTTGTGATCACAGCCTCCCCCGTTTTGCAGCCACCTTGCCTGGAAACAATATTCATGCAGTCTTTCAGAATGTCTGGACCACCTGCCCGGTGTATGGCACCGTCAACTCCACCACCTCCCATTAAAGAACTATTGGCAGCATTCACAATTGCATCTACAGAAATCTTTGTAATATCTCCTTTTATGGCGCTAATTTCCATAATGTATCAAAAGTTGATGCTCGCACCATCTCTAAAATCTTTCGCAGGAGCAGCCTATTGCAATAGAGAAAGCATTTCACTTTGAAAAAATGATAATAAATTATTTCGTAGTCTTAGCACCAATTTTTTCTCCAAGTTTTTCAAATTCACTGTCGTTTGGTTCCCATAGTTCAATTTTGTTGCCTTCGATGTCCATAATGTGAACAAATTTTCCGTATTCTACTGTTTCGATTTTATCCACGATTATTACACTGTCTTTTCGGAGCTGTTCAATGAGTCCTTCAAGATTTTCAACTCTGTAATTAATCATAAAGTCTTTCGTTGAAGGTTCAAAATATTTAGTCCTGTCAGTAAACGGACTCCACTGAGTAAAACCTTTTTTTGTTGTATCGGCGCCCTGCCTCCATTCAAAAACTGCTCCATATTGATTGGTATTTAAACCAAGATGCGTCTCATACCATTGTCTCACTTTTTTAGGATCCTTACATTTAAAAAATATTCCACCAATGCCGGTTGCCTTTTTCAACGCCGCCGGGTGGTTATTAAATTTTGTAATAAATGAATTGAAAGCGAAACCAAGTCCAAAAGTTCCAATGAGTGCCAGCGTGATCAATATTTTTTTATTCATTTGTTTTCTTTAGAAGATTTATTATCTGTTCTTGTTTACGCTTACGGCTATTTTTCTCTTATTTATCGCAAATAGCAAAGCTGAAGAAATAATACACATTACTAAAGCGCTAATGATAAGTGAATTGTTTTTCTGAGAAATGCCAATAAGGAAATCGCCAACAAACATTACCAAAAAGAAAATATAGGCTATTGTCAACATAGGAATTGACCTTTTAAAGGTCGCAACAGCAAAGATAAAACCAAGGGCAAATTGTCGAGCGGCCCACATATAAATTAAGTAGTCTACACCTTTTGCATTAAGGTCAACATTTTCCAAAACTGATTGGGGAGAAAAGCATATTAATATACTTACCATAAGTTCAAGTAAGGCAAAAAATCCTGAAACAATAAGGATCCATTTTGGTAGCAATGTTTGTCCTTCTTTCATATTATTTTAATTATTACCGGATGTTGTGGTCGATGTGATGTTTTGCGTGAGGATCTAAACAGTGTCCGGAATGTGATGAAGACAAGATATTGCAAATTAATGCCCCGCAACTTCTCGAGAGTCATTTGCATTTATTTGTCCTCACTATAATTTTCTTAACTCTTCAACTATTCGTCTGCAGGTTCCCATAATTGAATTTTGTTCCCTTCTATGTCGAGAATATGAACAAATTTTCCATATTCATAGCTTTCAATTTTATCAACAATAGGCACGTTTTCCTTTCTTAACTCTTCAACGAGAGCTTCTAAATTTTCAACTCTATAATTTATCATAAAGTCTTTTGTTGAAGGTTCAAAATACTTTGTGTTTTCAGAAAAAGGGTTCCATTGGGTAAGTCCTTTTTTTGCAGTATCCTCAACCTGCCGCCATTCAAAGCTTGTTCCATACTCGGTTGTA
>DATLDA010000328.1:0-4971 GCA_035526135.1 Flavitalea sp. | reverse complement strand
ACGCAAAGAGAATCTCAATTGATAAGAGTTTGAAGTAACAGAGAAATGATAAATGGTTGGACAGCTGACGGCTGATTGCTGATAGCCTAAATTTTTCACTGCCCGTAACTCTATACTTTCGGCAACTTGTACCCATTCTTATAATGGGCTTCCAGGAATTCATTAGCTTTCTTGCTTGTGAATTTTCCTTTGGATGTATCCCAGGCCAATTTTTCCTGCGTACGGAAAGCAATATTACCCATTTGACAGATAGTTGCTATATGGGCGCCCGTTTGAACGGTACAATTCAACAGCGAATGATTTTTTGCACGCACAGCCTCGGCAAAATTCTGCCAGTGCTTTTGCAATCCGTTATCTGACGGTTTTTTTCTTTCCACTTTTACTTTATTTGCACTTCGGCCCTCTTCAATTACTTCCCATCCTCCTCTGTCAAGTTCAAGCGTTCCATTATTTCCTATGAAGGCAATTCCATGATCCTTGCCGAAGAGGCCATTGTCAATTCCCATTGCATGGTCCCAGATCAGATTGAATTTATCGAATTCATATAATGCCCCCATGGTATCAGGAGTTTCCTGGTATAATTCCGGATAAGCGAATTCTCCGCCAAGAGCAGAAACCGTTTTAGGAATGGCTGCATTCATTCCATGGATTGCATAATCCATCAGATGAACGCCCCAATCGGTCATCAGGCCACCGGCATAATCCCAAAACCAGCGGAAATTAAAATGAAACCGACTTGCATTAAAAGGTCGTGTAGTAGCGGGTCCGAGCCATTGTGTATAATCGACACCGGGAGGCGGAGGAGAGTCAGGTCTGACGATGTCAGGCTTCATCCAGCCCTGGTAGCACCACACTTTCACCGTTCTGATGTTTCCGAGTTGGCCGGTTCTTAAGAAATCTACCGCATCGCGGAAATGTTGCTGGCTTCGTTGCCACTGGCCTGCCTGTACTACTTTGTTATAACGTTGCTGGGCAGCGACCATCAACCGGCATTCTTCCACTGTATTCCCAACAGGCTTTTCAACATATACATCTTTGCCGGCTTCACAAGCGTGAATCATCAGCAGGGTATGCCAATGATCCGGTGTGCCTATGATGACCGCATCAATATCTTTTTGCGCAAGTAATTGCTGATAATTTCCATAAGTACGCACTTTCGATGTATCGACATTCAATTTCGCCAAATCTGCCATCCGCTTATCAAGGACATTTTTGTCCACATCGCACAAGGCAACGATATTGATGCCCGGAACAGTTAAAGCCGCACTCACATTCGCCCATCCCATACCATTTATTCCAATAGCTCCTATATTGATTTGATCACTCGGTGCTATTCTTTTTTTGAAATAAGCGAAAGACTTATTATCAATAGCGGAAAGGACTGCGCCGCCTGCAAGCAGGGTAGATGCTTTGAGCAGGAAATCTCTGCGGTCATTCATGATCGTTACTTTAGTATTGAAAAGTTTTTTTTGCGAATGTTACACTACAATATTTTTTTTGATATAGTCGTAACTTTCTTTGATGCATTCAAATACAGGCTTTGTATATTCTTCCTGTTCCACATAGAGATATTTTAAACCGGATTCGTCACGAAACTTGTATATCTCTTTAAAGTCGATTATGCCTGTTCCCACGATGGTAGATCTCTTTTTTGGTTCAGTGGCAAGATCTTTCACATGCCACATAGTGAAACGACCGGGATATTTTTTGATAAGGGCTAATGGATCCTGGTTGGCAAATCTCACCCAGTAGATATCCATTTCAAATTCTACATTTTTTTTATCCGTATTGTTCAGGAGGATTTCGTAACCGTTAGTTCCTCCGAGATCATTGAATTCAAAATCATGGTTATGGTAACCGGCACACATTTTTGCTTTACGTGCCATCTCGCCACCTTTATTCATTCTTTCGGCAACCCTTTTGAAATCATCCACTGTACGGTGCTTGTCGTCAAGGTAAGGGATGACCAAATGTGTATGGCCGAGGGTCTTTGCATCCTCGATCAGGTATTTCCAGCTGTCCCAATTATAATTTTCACTATGAAGAAAATCGTTCAATCCATAATGGCCACTGGGAGATTTTAGATTGTATTTTTTTAACAGTGCCGCCATTTCTGCAACGGTCTTCCCGAAGTATTTACGATTGTTGTATCCAAATAATTCCACCTCCGTGTAACCCGCCTCCGCGATTTTAGCAATGGAATTCTCAAGGTCTTTAAATACTTCATTTCTGACAGTATAGAGTTGAATTCCAATCTGCTTATTGAATTTGAAAAAGTCCGGAGCATTAAAAAGCAAACCTGCACCCAATAATGAAGATTGTTGTAAAAACGCACGGCGACTGGTCATGTTGATTTGGTTTAAGGAAGGAAGTTACTAAAAGACTTTTAGTTTGAATGTTTGAAAAAAACAGAGCAGAATAAGGAAGGGAGACCAGTAAATTGTTTACTTAAAGTTTACGGAATAGCATATGGAAAACTCCGATTACTTTTGAGATTTATGTTCTGACAAAAGTTCTTTTTCCTTGAAACGTATATTGATCAGGTATTCAAGATTCGGTTCGTAAAATTTTCCAAAGTACCAATGGCGGTACGGTTGAAGAATCGGTTGATTCATTACGATATGCTTTATAGAATCGTTATCTACTGTATTGCATAGCTTTTGGATATCGCCCAGGTAGCGATACAATTCCTGTAGTGCCGACTTGTCGCTTACCGGTCCATGTCCGGGGACATATGTAGTATACAGCGGATCTTCATAATACTTTTTCAAGGTGGCCTGCCAGCTTGCGACTTTTCCATCTGCGATCCATGGATGTCTTTCCGTAAACAACAGGTCGCCCATGAAAATAATTCCATCTTCGGGTAAAATCATTACTGCATCGCTGGCAGTATGCCCATCCTTGCATTCAACCAGTTTTACACTTCGCTTCGTTCCGATCAGCCATAAGGAATCATTAAATACCAGATCGGGTAATGTGATCTGCAGTTCGTGGGAAGATTCGACCATGCCTTCATAATATCCTATCCACAATGGCAATTCTTCCCTTTCGATCGCATTGGCAACACTCATGCGTTTCCGTAATGCTTTCAACAGGGTAGGCGCATGCTTTTCTTCCCATTTTTGTTCTTCAGGTTCCACCCGCGCAATTTCATTACGTGTAAAATGGGTACTTATCACAGTAGCACCCGGAGTAAAAATCTGGTTACCCCGGATATGATCGTTATGAAAGTGGCTGTTTATTACGAGAGAAACCGGCCGTTTGGTTAGCTGTTCGGCAACATCTTTTAATTCCCGGGCGGCTTCCGGGGTCATGAATGGATCAAAAACAAGTGTCTTATCTCCCAGGTCTATAATTCCGGCATTGCAGATGGCTTTGCCATATTGATCATTCTGAATACAAGCCCAGACTCCGGGCACAATTTCCTGGACCTTGAAATTCACCGGGTCCTTTCCTTGTTTTGCTTTACGGAATTGTGCACAGACAGCTGAAAAGGTGAATAGGGAACTGAATAAAATTACACTACGTAAAAATCGTTTCATAGACGCAGGTTTTCACTTTATGGATGTTGACCATTGAATACAGATACTACCTGGGTTTTGGTGGTGCGGCTTTTCGAGAGTTATTTGGAGAGGGAAACACAAGATAATAGAATTTTTGAGCATTCAAGATAGCTGACAGAAAATTTACAGTGATCGAGCTAAAAGCCTATTGCCTGTTCTGTCTTGTTATCATGATCCGACAACAAGGCAACAGACCTCAATTAATAATAGTAAAATCAATGCCACCCGGCCGGATAAAAAAAGGAAAGGAGCAAGTGGGACAAATATGATTCCTACTGCATTTATCCTCAGGGATTCACACTCCAAAGCTCCGTTTTGAAACTGTGTTCATTCCTCATTGAATTCTTTGAACATTTCCTTCAGCTTCCGAAGGTGCTGGCCGTACAGCTTTTCGACATACCATTTGTTGAAAAAATAACTGCCGATTGTAAATGACAGTCCAGTGATCAAAAACCAAGTGTAGAAGCGCATCGATTCTTTCGTGAACTGCCACCAGGAACCTTTTGATTCATAAAACCAGATCAACCATACCAATAAAAAAACCACCGGTGTAAAAACTGCGGTAGCTATTGAATAGAGGCGCATTGTACGGGCAAGAAGCCGGACTTGTAATTCCAAATGATAGCGAACTTGTTGCCCTGGTGAAAGCAAAGCATTCAATAAACTGGTTTTTCTGAAATAATACATCACGAAACAGATGCCCAAAACTCCCAATATCCAGGCTATCGGCTTGAAAGTCGGCTGGTTTAAATAGTAGAGAATTCCCGCGCCATAAAGAACACAGACTGCAATCAGTTCCCACTGCAAATTGCGTTTCATTTTAGCAACCAATGATTTAGATTTTCGTGTCATGAGTTGTTTTACGGCAGGCATGGGCATCTCAGGCTGTTTTGCATATATATCCAACCACAATGTTTTCAGCTCATTTAATTCCATGTTTCAAGGGTTTCGTTAATTTTTTTAATTTCTCTTTGATGCGGGTCATCTTTACCCGTAAAGTGCTTTGTGATATACCAAATACTTCTTCCATCTCCTCATAAGTCCTTTCCTCCAGGAACATCATCACAATGCCTTTTTCAATTTCAGTCAATTGGCTGATTGCATGTTGAAGCTTTTCAAGTTGTTCAACTCGCTCACCGGGGAGATCAATTTCTTCGGCCGGGTTGAATTGAGACGGATCGACATGGACAACCGGAATTCTTTTTTTTCGGAAATTCCCAATAGCCGTATTCAGCGCAATTCTGTAAAGCCAGGTGCTGAACCTGGATTCTCCCTTAAAACCAGGATATGACTTCCATAATTGAACAATAATTTCCTGATAAAGGTCCTGACGCTCATTTTCATAAGGACAATAGATATTACACACCTTATATATAAGGCCCTTGTGCTGGTTGACCAGTTCTATAAA
>DATLDA010000325.1:0-8512 GCA_035526135.1 Flavitalea sp. | reverse complement strand
ATCATGGCACAGGGCGGTGGCGCCGGTATGCAACGCAGAACAGTTGAAGAGAGAGTAAAAATGACACTCGAGAAAGTTACACCTGCGCTGACACTGGACAAAGATCAGCAAACAAAAACCGACAGCACTTTTACAGAGTATTATCGGGCAATGGACAAGTTCCGCGAAACTCTGGAGCCAGGTACACGCCCTGATCGCAGTCAGTTTGAAAAATTCATCACAGAGCGTGACGAGAAACTAAAAAAAGTTTTTACAGAAGCGCAATTCAAGAAATGGAAAGAAGAAGTTGAACCTTCTTTGCGTCCGCAACGTCAGGGAGGAAATCCTCCTTCAGGTGGACAGAATTAATGTTTCAGCATTTTCCCCCGGCCATATTTAGCCGGGGATTTTTTTTAATTACCAAGCCAGCTTTTGAATTCTCCGGCATTTTCAGGGCTGATCAAAATTTCTTCGTTTACCTCTGGTGCGACTTCCACCAATAATTTACTTTTCGCGAAGGATTTAATTCTTTTTATCGCATTCATATTCACCAGGTATTTTCTGTTCACCCGGTAAAAAAGACGAGGGTCGATCTCTTTTTCTATATCAGACAAGGATCGATCGAGAATGAATTTTTGCGCCTGTTTGTCTACAAGGCACACCACTTTGTGCGCAGCATAAAAATATGCGATCTCTTCTGTGCGGATGCTGTAATAGTCCACTCCCTTTTTTACAAGCATTCTTTTTTTGTATCCGTCCGCCGCATCATTAAATTCACGTTTCTGCAGGAACGGTGTAAAATCGGAAGCAAAATATTCTTTCAGCTGTTTATATTTCCTCAAGACGGCATCCAGTTTTTCCTGCCTTACGGGTTTCAGCAGGTAATCAATCATATTATGTTCGAAAGAAGTTTGCCAGTATTCATCGTGAGCAGTTACGAACACCACCGGGCACTGGATCTTCGACTGTTCGAAAATTTTGAAGGACAATCCATCAGACACATGGATATCCATGAATATGAGTTGTGGAGACGGATATTCTTTAAGCCACGCCACTGTTTCCCGGATGCTTGACAAAACAGCCTGCACATCAATTCCACTATTGCTTTTATGTAACGCTTTTTGCAGTTTTTCCGCAGCAGGCTTTTCGTCTTCGACAATCAAAACTTTCATAACATTTTTGTTAAATGGTTAAGACGGGCAACGTCACGATGAAACGGTTCTTCTCTTCATCCACCTTTACCCTTTGGTGTGTAATCAGTTCGTATCGGTCCGACAGATTTTGTAATCCAATCCCGGAATTCTTTCTGTGTCTATGTACCCTGTTCAGATTATTTGAAACAATAACCTGAGAATTTTCCAGGTAAATTTTGATCATCATGGGATGATCTTCAGAAAAGGCGTTGTGCTTGATAGCATTTTCCACAAGCGTTTGCAGTGATATGGGTGGCAGCACATAAGTTTCAAGAATGTCCGGAGAAATATCTATCTGCAGATCAATGGCCGTTCCAAAACGAATCTGTAATAACAGAAAATAATTTGAAACGAAAGCGACTTCTTCTTTGAGAAGCACGAGGTCGCGCATTTTATTTTGAAGTATATAATGATAAATATCTGCAAGCGTATCATTGAACCTGCTTGCTTTTTGCGGGTCTGTTTCAATCAAGTAGGAGAGCGTGTTGAGGGAATTGAAAATAAAATGCGGATCTACCTGGTGCTTCAGTGCTTCGAGCTGTGCCTCAGCTTTAGCCCTTTCGAGTTGTTCATTCCGCAGCATTTCATTTTCAGATTCTTTTACCAGAAATACAGTTTCATACACATGCGTTACAAAGAGCACACAGATCATAATAATACTCACCGACAAATAAACTTTGTTCCAGTCAACCTCGCCATTCATGAAAATCCGGTACCACCCGATCAAAGCCAGCATGCTGAGTGGAATGGAATAAAAAGAAATAGCCAATAACAAAGCAAAAATCTTTTTAAGAGGACGGTTGAACCAATTGAAGTAACTGCGTAATGTAAATAGCAGATAACGGTTTCCCTGCCAGATCAGGAAAGCTAATAAGATGGTATATAAATAACTTGCTTTGATCTGCCAGTGAGAAAATGAGGCATGATCCACCAGTTTAGTCGCCATAGGAATGGCGATCCCCAAAAAAGGAATGAGAATGAGCCGAAAACCAATATCATTCAAAGCCGGCAGTTTGGTCAGCTTAAAATCGTGATTTGTCATACTTGTTGACGGGTTCATTCCAATAACATTTCTGCACTAAAAATTAGAGAATAGATTTGATATCCAACAATGAATTTTCGATTACTAAAATGAAACACTTATGGACATGTCTACGATCAATTGGCTCGCAGTATTGGTAGCGGGAATTTCTGCTTTTGTATTGGGGGGAGTATGGTATTCCCCTGCCTTGTTTGGTAAGGCCTGGATGACTGAAAACAAATTCACCACCGAAGATGTGCAGCGAGGGAATAAAGGGAAAATATTTGGCTGGTCGCTGGTCTTATCTCTGATCATGGCTGTCAACCTTGCGATGTTTCTCAATACACCGGAGATTGACTTCACCATGGGAATCGTATATGGACTTCTTACCGGGGTTTGGATATTCTGCGGCATTGCGATTGTCGGATTATTCGAACACAAGTCAGCACGCTATATTTTCATTAATGGAGGATATATGTTGCTTGCGCTCACTTTGATGGGCGCAATCATTGGTGCCTGGAAATGATTGAGCCGGCCTAACCGGGGAATTTTGACTTATCCAGGGAGGGAAGTATTCTCAATGCATTTTTATAATAGACTTTTTTCAGGATTGAATCTGAAAGACCGAGACCATACATCCTCCAGAAAGCATGATATTTCTTGTGGTATGGAAAATATTCATCTTCTGTTTCTAAAACCCTGAAATAAGTCGCATATTCTTCAGGCACCCACGAATCTTTTCCGAACAAGATCCGGTCCTGGTATTTCTCAAAAAATTTTTTTGCTGCCCGTGGTTGTCTTCCCAGTTCTGCGATCACTGCACCAAATTCTACCAGCACATTGGGCATCTCATCAAGTAACATTCCCAATTTGTCGAGATCATTCGGAAACCATCCGAAATGCGCGGCGATAAAAGTTGTTTTCGGATGTTTTTTGAAAAGTGCGTGCTGTTCACCGATCAATTGTTCAAACGGCGCGGGGTCTGAAGCGCTTCTTTTCCTATTGGGATGAGTAGTGATCTCTAACCAACGTTCATTTTTTTCATCTACAGAATCCCAAAAAGGTTTGGGATCTGCGGTATGAATTAATACAGGTATTTTCAATTCCCCGCACTTCTGCCATATAAGGTCCAGACGCGCATCATTTACCGGCACCCGCCTGCCCTGATTATCTTTAACAGAAAAGCCGAGGTTTTTGAAAATTTTCAATCCTATTGCTCCGTTCCTGACATCGGCTTCAAGTTGCTTCACTGTATTTGCAGTCCAGTCTTTCTCGCCAATACCCGAAAAGTTGATATTAGTAAAAATGCCGAACCTGTCAGGGTAATGGCTTCTTACATTTGAAATAGATTGCTTCAATTTTTCTCCTCCCTGCCCGGTCAGGTTTATCATCACATACATATTCAACTTATCCATTTCTGTGATCAGTGTTTTCAAATCCTGGGTAGGCATGTTTCCCTGATGATTATGAATATCAATGAAAGGAAATTTCGAATGCGTCAGTTTATGCTCGGGGACAACGAGTGTGCTGATAGGCTCGTATTTTTCAAAGTCCATTTTCAAGCCTGTCTGAGCGCTGGTCAAAAAATTAGAAGCAAGCAGAAAAAGAAAAGGGAAAATTTTTTCATTGCGGGTTTTCTATGAATGTACAGAACCTGAACCGGCCGGGATTTCCGGCCGTCAAACTTAACATTCATTTGATTTAATTATCGAGATTCAATTTGTATTTCTCTGCATGCTGATTGATCCAGTCATACAGTTTCATTGCATCGGCGCGGTTAAATAATTGCGTGCCTGTATTCATAGTCGCCGCCGATCCGCAGGCTACACCGAACCGGACGGCTTCTCTTAATGATTTGCCCTGCGAAAGCATCCAAACCATTCCGGCCACTGTACTATCTCCCGCACCGACAGTAGTTTTTTTGGCAACAGTTGGTGCCGGAATATGTTCGTACCCCTGAGACGTTACCAGTAAAGCACCGGCAGGACCAAGGGAGACAACGATTACCTCACATTGACCTTTATGGATCACTTCCATAGCTGCATCATCTACATCCATAATGTCGAGACTATCTTTGCCAACGAGGTTGCTTAATTCATGCAGGTTTGGTTTAAGCAGATAAACACCCTGTTCAGCAGCCAGTTTTAATGGGGAGCCCGATGTGTCAACAATATATTTTGCGTTGGTTTCTTTTGCGACTCGCGCAAGCGATGCAAAAAAACTTTCGTCAATACCGGGCGGCAGACTCCCGCTTGCGACGATGATAGATGGCTTCGGTTGGCATTCTTTTACCATCCGGATACATTCATCCGCTTCTTTTGATGATAAGGTGGTTCCGGGCATCACAAAGCGGTATTGGGCATTCGTAGCCGTTTCACGTACCACAATATTTTCCCTTGTATTTCCGGTGTAACTGATTGTTTTGAATTTGATGTTCAGGCCTGCCAGCTTCTCTTCAAGCAATTTTCCATTAGCGCCAGCGCTTGGAAAAATGGCCAAAGACTCTCCTCCGAGTTTTTGTATTGCTTTGCTTACATTAATGCCTCCGCCACCCGCTTCCACCAGCAGCTCATTGCATCGTAATTTCTTTTCGGGTAAAAGCTTTTCTGTTTCGGTGCTTTTATCGACTGCAGGATTCATTGTAACTGTAAGGATCATCCGAATTTGTTTAACGGTATTTTGAGGTCAGCGTAATCAGAACTTTATCAATAACATCTCTGGTGGCTTCATAATTGGTATACCCACGCGTAATAAGATAAAATTTGGTTTCATCCGCCTGCATCATAAGGGTGGGATATCCATTAACCTGAAATCTTTTTACCAACTCAAATTCTTCGTAAGCTTTCGCTTTGTATTCTTCACTTCTCAGTTTCTGATAAAATTCAAACTCGTCCACTTCAAAGTCTTTAATGAGTTGCCGGTAAGCTTCATCATCTGTAAGGTCCCGGCCTTCGAAATGAAGTGCGTATTGCAATCCCGATGCGATCTCTACCTGTCTGTCAGGGAAGATTTCTTTCAATACGCACAAGGCGATTGCGGGTTTTTCAGAATTAGGAAACCAATCGCTCTCTGCAGGGTTTCTGATATGCCATAAATAATCTTCTCCAAATTTCACACCGGTAGAAATTTCGACAGTAGGATATGCCCGGGCAATGTATTCAGCTGTGACACTGATATGCACAGGTTTATCGGGTAAAATCATCCCGCCGGAAAGTACTTCGAATTGGCAGATAGACCTGAAATCTATTGCAAGGGTTTTCATTACCGGACTGAACCCGTAACACCAGCCGCAATAGGCGTCATAACAATAAATAAGCAACGGTTTCATCAGATCTACTTTCCGGATGAGCACATACTGAAATAATACACGGAAATATTTTAATTAATCGGAATTAATAAACTCATCCATTAACAAATATTTTGCTGTCTCCCGATGTGTATTCACCTCTGCGGGGCATCTCCGATTAAAATTACGATTATGAAAAAATTGATCCCCGCTATTATTATGGCGCTCCCCCTGCTGTCTTTTTCACAGTATACGTATGAGCAACTCGATGTCAATTTCCTCGCTAATGAAGCTACTGCTAAAAACTTTACGTATCAGCACTTAAGACTGTATCCGATCAAAGCAAAAGAATCATTTCAAAAAACGTTCGGGAATGTTGGCAACTACATGTCTCTCAAACAAGCCCTGGAATCAAAAAAAGTAAAAATTACGGAGAAAGCGAATGGTGGAACGGTTAACGAACTGGTGATTGAGAACATTTCCGCTGATACGATTATTGTGATCCCCGGCGAAATCATTAAAGGGGGAAAGCAGGACAGGGTGATAAATCAGGACATGGTCCTGTCACCGAAATCAGGTAAAAAAAAGCTCCCTGTTTTTTGTGTTGAAAGCGGACGATGGTCCAGTCGAAACGACAAAGAGGAAGAATTTAATGATCATTTTACGGTTGGCGCATCTTCGCTGAGGAAAGTTGTTGAAAAAGATGCAGACCAGTCTAAAGTTTGGTCGAAAGTGGCGGAGATCAATCAAAAAAATAAAACTAGTAGTTCCACTCAAACTTACACCAGCATAATGAATTCGAAACAGCTAACACATCAACTCGCCGCATATAAAAAATACTTTACCGACCGGTTCTCAAAGGAACAAAATGTAATTGGTGTGATTGCCGTATCAGGTAATAAAATTCTATCGTGCGATATGTTTGCAACTCCGTGGTTGTTCAGACAAAATTTTGAAAACCTGTTGGCTTCCTATGCGACAGATGCAATCATTGATGGATCACCAGTGAATATTGTGCAGGGAGAAGTAAAAAATTATATGGACAAACTATTACAAAATGAAACTGTACAACGGCAGACATTGAAAGAGAAAGGCAAAAGTTTTACTGATAAGGGGAAAAAGCTACGGGTATCAAGTTATTAGACCGAATGCCGGAAGTATGAAGCCAGTCAGCAGTCGGCAGGCGCATTCGAATGTTGTGATGAGATTCAGGAATTGCATGAGAGT
The DNA here is from genome assembly GCA_035526135.1 of Flavitalea sp. Classification (GTDB taxonomy): domain Bacteria; phylum Bacteroidota; class Bacteroidia; order Chitinophagales; family Chitinophagaceae; genus Flavitalea. The sequence goes on along the minus strand of DATLDA010000325.1, from coordinate 1,806 downwards.
TTTCCAGGCTATTGAGACTACAATCATGAAAGATTTTCTCAAATAGCTGATAGCTGACTGCTGATAGCTGACGGCTGACTGCCGACTGCTTAATGTGCCTCCAGCCAGTTTTCTCCTCCCCCAATTTCTGCTTCAACGGGAACACCGTTGGGAAGGGGTAGCGCTGAGCGCATGCAATCGATAATAACAGGTTTGATGAATTCCGCCTCTTCACGGAGCGCATCAAAAACAAGTTCGTCATGGACCTGTAACACCATTTTAGAACGAAAGCCCTGCTTTTTGAATTCACTATGTATTTTAGACATCGCCAGCTTAATCATGTCGGCTGCCGTGCCCTGGATAGGCGAATTGATAGCGTTACGTTCGGCAAATCCACGGACTGTAAAATTTGCAGAATTAATATCTTTCAACCATCGTTTTCTTCCGACTAGCGTTTGTACATAGCCGTTCTCCTGAGCAAAGTGAATGGTATCATCCATGTATTTCTGAATCTTGGAAAATTGTTTTTTGTAATTATCAATGATTTCTTTTGCTTCTGTTCGACTAATTCCAAGATTAGCTGCAAGACCAAATGGCCCCTGGCCGTAGATAATTCCAAAATTCACACTCTTTGCCTTATAGCGTTGCTCTTTAGTTACTTCGGATTCTTCTACATTATAAACTTTCGCGGCAGTTGCTGAATGAATGTCTTTATTATTTTTGAAAGCGTCGCACATTGCCGGATCACCACTGATGGCTGCAACTATACGTAGCTCAATCTGGGAATAATCTGCAGATAAAATAACATGATCGCTGTCTCGTGGAATAAAAGCTTTCCTGATCTCGCGGCCTCTTTCCGAACGTACCGGAATATTTTGCATGTTCGGGTTATTGCTCGAAAGCCGGCCTGTTACAACCTGGGCCTGTTGATAAGAAGTATGTATCCGGCCGGATTTAGGATTGATCAATTCCGGCAAAGCATCAACATAAGTTGATTTTAATTTAGTGAGTTCCCGGTAGATCAGGATTTCATCAACGATTTTACTCTGGTGTGAAAGTTTTAGCAATACATCCTCACCAGTCGCGTACTGACCAGATTTTGTTTTCTTCGCTTTCGGATCCAGCTTTAATTTATCAAACAACACTTCTCCCAATTGCCGTGGAGAAGAAAGATTGAATCGGACGCCGGCTTGTTCATATACACTTTCTTCCGCACGCCTTGCTTCCAGATCAAGTTCCTTAGAATACAACTTCAAAAAACCTGTATCGATCCTGATCCCTTCATATTCCATATCGGCAAGCACCTTAACCAAAGGGTTGTCTACATCAAAAAAAACATGCTCTGCATTTTTGGTTTTCAATAAGGGGGTAAGCGTTTGTTTCAACTGAAGGGTGATGTCTGCATCCTCGGCGGCATAATCGCATATTTTATCGACTGCCACATCTTTCATATTGATTTGTCCTTTTCCTTTCTTCCCAATCAATTCTTCTATATTCACCGGTTGATATTGAAGGAAGCGTTCGCTGAGTTCAACCATGTTTCTGTTCCCTTCCGGATCAATGGTATAATGCGCAACCATTGTATCAAAAATTGCTCCCTTCAATTCATACCCATACCATTTAAGGACCAGAATATTATATTTCAGGTTATGTCCGATCCAGGTGATCGTTGTAGCATTAAACAGTGACTCAAAATGTTTCAGAATATTATTCGCGGCTTCCTTATCCTGCGGAAATGGAATGTAAAAAGCTTCGTGTGCTTTACAGGAAAAGCTCATTCCTACAAGCTCACAATCATTGGCGTCCACACAGGTGGTTTCTGTATCA
>DATLDA010000321.1:0-2992 GCA_035526135.1 Flavitalea sp. | reverse complement strand
GAAATGTGGCATTTTTTTGAAAACGAGATCCGTTATCCGGTAAATGTGGTAACGCTGGCCGGATTGAACAGAAATGTATTGAAGGAGACATCGGTCCTCATTTTGCCAGATGGTGATTACCGGATTTTCACAGACAAATCTCTAAATGACCAACTGAAAGAATGGGTAAACAACGGAGGTAAGATTATTGCCCTTGAAAATGCTGCTGCACAAATGGCAAAAAACGACTGGGGACTAAAAATTAAGGGAGCAGATGAGAAAAAAGATGAAATCAAAGTGATAGACAAAGAAGACTATACCATGATCCGGAAATACGCGAATCGGGAACGCGATTTTATTCCCAATACAAATCCGGGGTCTATCTTCCGTGTTGAGATGGATAACTCTCATCCACTTGCCTATGGACTCGGTGACAACTATTATACATTGAAACAGGATGACAACATCTATGAATACATTCGCGAGAATGGTTGGAACGTTGGCATTTTGAAAAAGAATAATTATGTAACCGGCTTTACCGGCAGCAAAACCAGAGAGAGACTTCGTGACGGAATGTTGTTTGGGGTGGTTGATATGGGAAATGGGAATATTGTTGTACTCGCAGACAATCCTTTATTCAGAAGTTTTTGGGAAAATGGGAAACTGCTTGTATGCAATGCGATATTTATGGTAGGCCAGTGAAGAATATTCCTGATGAATACAACGACGTAAAATTTTCTTTTTGATCGTTAAAATGACTTTACTGCATGAATCGTAAGGGCTTTATTTTTATTATCGTCTCGCTGTTATCTTTTATTGGACAGGGTCAATCGCCTGTATCAGTTACTTCGGCAGAAATCTATCTGCAAATAAAAAAATTGAATGTTCTTGGTTCCGTTTTGTATATCGCTGCCCATCCGGATGATGAAAACTCACGTTTACTGGCTTACCTGTCGAATGAAAAATTATTCCGGACGGGTTATCTTTCTATTACAAGGGGAGATGGAGGTCAGAATCTGATAGGGGATGAACAGGGAATTGATCTGGGTTTGATCAGAACACAGGAATTATTATCAGCACGAAGGATCGATGGTGCAGAACAATATTTTACACGGGGATATGATTTTGGATTTAGTAAAAGCACAGATGAAGCATTTGCCATATGGGATAAGGAGAAGGTATTGAGTGATGTAGTATGGGTGATACGAAAGTTTCAACCCGACGTGATCATTACCCGGTTTCCAGAAGACAGTCGGGCAGGACATGGCCATCATTCCGGTTCTGCCGTTCTTGCAAGAGAAGCTTTTTTTGCCGCGGCAGATCCTTCAAAATTTACTTCTCAATTCAATTTCGGTGTGAAGCCATGGAAAGCGAAACGCATATTCTGGAACACGTTTAATTTCGGAAATACCAATACCACCTCAGAAAGTCAGTTGAAAATTGATGTCGGAGGTTTCAATGCGATTCTTGGAAAAGGGTATGGTGAAATAGCCGCCCTAAGCCGCAGCCAGCATAAAAGTCAGGGCTTCGGGGTACCGGCAAACAGGGGAGAACAATGGGAGTATTTCAAACTCATTGCCGGAGATACTGCCACGGCTGATCTTACTGAAGGCATTGACATGACGTGGTCAAGAATTCCTGGCGGTGATAAAATTTCCAGTCGCATAAATGACCTGTTGAAGGAATTTTCACTGAGCAATCCTGAATTATCGGTTCCCGCACTTATGCAGCTTTATTCTGCAATGAATGGCTTGAATGCGAGTCCATGGAAAGAAAAAAAACTGAATGACCTTTTGACATTGATAGAAAGCTGCAGTGGGTTATGGATGGAAGCCTATTCCGGTAATCCTTTTGCTGTTCATGGTGATTCGATCAGACTGAATATATCCGTAAACAGCAGGCTAGGGGGAGGAGTACAACTTGAAGAAGTAACTTTCCCCGGATTTGATACGGTGATGCATCAGCAGCTTGCAAAGAATAAGAATACCAACTTTTCGAAAACAATTCTTGTACCTGCGAATCTTCCAATCACGCAACCTTACTGGCTTGAACAAAAAATGAATGAAGGTTCGTTCAATATCAGCGATCAATTAATGATTGGTATGGCGGAAGGAAAGCCGGCGTTTTCGGTTACGTTCAGAATTAATTTGAACGGTGTACCGCTTAGTTTTCAAAAACCTGTTCGTTATAAGTATACCGATCCTGTGAAAGGCGAATTGTATGAGCCACTTTCAGTCATTCCTGCCGTGACGTTAAATACAGATCCCGGCATTATCATTTTCCGCAAAGGCGAAAAACAGCAAAAGAATGTTTCTGTTCGCCTGATGGCAAACCGCAACTTCAATGAATCGATCGTGACCGTATCGCGGCGACTTGCAGCTACCAATGAAACGCTGAAGCTTCCATTCAACCAGGCCAGGAATACTCCCATGACTTCGCAATTCACGATTGACAACTCAATGCTTCATTCAAAAACAGAGGAATTGTTGCAGGTTTTTGCACAGGTGAAGAAAGATACCGTTGAAATCCCGGCGTACCTCGCCCTGAACTCTATAAACTATGATCATATTCCTGATATTAATTATTTCTACCAGGATGTTGTTAAAGTATTGAACATCGATTTGAAAACGGAAGGGAAACGGGTTGGATATATTGAAGGAGCAGGCGATAAAGTATTACCGGCACTTGAACAAATGGGATACGACGTTGTGATTTTGAAAGAAAAAGATCTTGCAACTGCTGTACTAAGCCAATTTGACGCGGTTATCACCGGTGTACGCGCCTATAATGTTCATGCATTCCTTACTGCAAAGTATGATGTGCTCATGGAATATGTTCGTAATGGGGGAAACCTCATCGTACAATACAATACGAACAGTCAGGTAGGCCCCAACCGAGCAAAGATCGGCCCTTATCCTTTCAACATTTCACGGGGACGGGTAACCGATGAAAAAGCTGTAGTCAATTTTCTCCTGCCTGAACATCCGGTATTAAATTACCCGAATAAGATAAC
>DATLDA010000320.1:0-7697 GCA_035526135.1 Flavitalea sp. | reverse complement strand
TTTATCTTCTGAGAATTGCGGACCCACCAGGTTCACCCGTAACTTGATCGTACCGGATGCCCTTGTAATAGCCGGATCCGGTGTGTTCACGGCACGTCCATAGGGCGGCACTCTGGTCAGGATCGGGAAGTTAACTCCTGCAGCTTTCGAATTCCAGGTAGCAGCATCAAATTCCACCACCGCATTTCTTTTATAAACAACCTCCTCATTCTTGATGCAGCCAGTAGCGGCGACCATCAAAACAAGCAGGAAATATAGATTGAACCTTTTCATAATAAAATAGATTTGATTATTAGTAACCTGCATTTTGTTTCAAGTTTGGATTACCATCGATCTCACGCTGAGGGATAGGCGCTAATATCCTGATGTCTGTAAATCCAACATCATTATAATGAGGCCCTTTGATCAAATCTCTTCCGAGCCTTTTGAGATCCCAGAAACGGTGGCCTTCAAAAGCCAGTTCAATCCTGCGCTGACGAAGAATTTCATCATACAGGCTAACACCGGAAAGTGAGAAAGCCGGTAAGCCTCTGTTCGTCGCAACCGTATTCAGATCCACAAGAGCGGATGATTCATTGAATACTGTTGAACCCGGTGTAGCAAGCGCCTCTGCCCTGTTCAAATAAACTTCTGCGATCCTGATAACTGGTATATTATCAAGGTTGATGAATCCATTCTTCCCAACATATTTTGTGGTCTCAACGTAGGATTTGCCACGACCTGTAGTACCAGCTTCGTAAAGAAGATTTCTGACATCAGCACTTCTACCTGAGATTGCGGCATTTGCTGTGGAATAATTTACAAGTGTATTTCCACCGGTTAAAGTAATTCCAAGATCATTTAGCAGGGTTAACGTCGGTACCAGATCTCCAAATCCACCTGTTACTGTGCCCCCGGGAGTGACAAGTGTTGTAAACGAAGTTTGCAGCGATTCATTTACTCCTATATTTTCCGAGTTATTGGCAAATTGAACCTGAAACAAAGTTTCCGGATGCGTTGCTCCACGCCAGCCCGCCACATAATTACCAGAGGTAGTAATTCGGGTACCCGCAATATTTATGCAGGAATCCGCCCATCTTTTGGCTTGTGCGAAATCTTTCCGATACAGATTTACCCTGCTGAGTAAACCTTGTGCCGCCGCTTTATTTGCAAGATTTGGAAAATTTGTTCCGGTGAAAACCAAAAGTCTGTTTGCTTCCTCTAAATCTTTTACTATTTGTACATACACATCGTTGATAGGAGCACGCGACGGAAGGAGCTCAGTTGCCTGGCCCAGGTCTCTGGTAGCTGTTATTAATATCGGTATGCCACCCCGATCCTGCGAAGCCACCACTGCGCCCGGAATATACGCGTATGCAAGAACGACATTGAAATGAAAAAGACCGCGAAGAAAATACATTTGCCCCTGAATCTGATTCGTTTCTGCCGTTGTAAGCGCGGGCGTAATATTCAACTTGGGAAGTGCCTCCAATACCAGATTGATGTCATTGATCGCTCTATAACTGTTCGACCAAAGATTTCCGGTAAAATGTGCATTGAAATTATTTCGAGCTTCAGGCAATAACCTTCCTGATTTATTGGTAGCCCATCCATTATCTGATAATGCTTCCGGTAGGGCAATCAGATCCCTTCCGTAAAGCCTCGCTGATTTCAGACGTGAATAAACACCAGTGACCGCAGCGTTTACCCCTTCCCGTGATTGAAGTGCGACTTCTGATGAAACAGATTGACGCGGCTCGATATTCAACGCCTTTTCACACCCCGTAAATATTGCAATATTTGCAACAGACAGGAGCACGATATAAAATGAAAACTTTTTCATGTTTGATTTTTTATTTCTTATCAGAATCCAACCTGGAGTCCGACTGTAACATTTTTGCTATTTGGAATGATGCCGGTTCCCGCTCCGGTAAATTCTACATCATATCCATACCAGTCGGAATACGTATACAGATTTGTGCCCTGTACAAAAAAGCGAGCAGTGTTCATCCGTAATCTTCCGGCGATTTCTTTCGGGATATCGTATGAAAGCGTAATATTTTTCAGGCGTACATAATCCGCTTTGAAAAAAGGACGACTTCCAGCCAACGAACCTGACCCCTGCGTTTCCGCTGACGTATTCATTCTTGGGAAACTTGTGATCTGACCGGGGGTTGTCCACCTTTTGTCGAACTGATCCTGTATTGTATTGAATCGTGCGATGTTTTCTATGGTAAAATTAATTTGACCATCATTGATCATACGGCCGTACTCATATTGAAAAAATACGTCCAGAGTGAATCCGCCGAATCGAATGACGTTATTAAGGCCGCCTGTAAATTCCGGCTGGTTGTCACCAATGATGAACCGGTCACGGGCTTGTACGAGATAAGTCAAATTTCCGGTGGAATCATACCACATTGGTCTTCCCGTTGCAGGATTGACCCCCGCATAATGCTGGGTGAAAATTGTACCTAGTGGATAGCCAACACGCGTTGATACATCACTCGGTAAGACTTTCAGGTTGTTATATAATTTTTTTACACTATTCTTATTATAGGCGAATATGAATGTGGTCGTCCATTCGAGTCCCTCTGCCCGACTGGATCGTAATGGTATTGCAGAAAGCGTAAGCTCGATTCCTTTATTTTCAATCTGACCTACATTTTCTGTAAAATTATCAAAGCCGGTTGTCTGCTGGAGAGGCTGGCTTAATAAAAGATCTTTGGTGAGTTTCTTATATAATTCGATCGAGCCGGTTAGTCGATTATTAAAAAACCCGAAATCTGTTCCCAGGTTCACTGTTTCATTCACTTCCCATTTTAAAGAAGGATTTGCCAGTTGATCGTAAGTAATACCTGGAGCACCACTATATACCAGGCCACCGGCATACAAACCTAGAGCATCAAAATTGCCGATCTGGTCGTTCCCGGTCTGGCCCCAGGAAGCCCTCAGACGCAATGCAGAGATCCAGTTCTGGTTACCCATGAAGGATTCATTATCGATATTCCAGGCAACTTTTACAGAAGGGAATAAACCGAAACGATGGTCTTTACCGAAACGGGAAGAACCATCATAACGAAGGATACCACTTAACAGATAACGACTGTCGAAATTATAATTGACAGCACCGAATACGCCATTCCTTCGAAACCCGGAAAAAAATTCACCCACAGTAACAGGGTTTGCCGCTGTGTTGAGTGTGGTAAAGTCTGGAGTTGGAAAACCATCTCCGGAAGCACTGATGCTTTCGTTGTTCTCTTTGCGATATTCAAATCCTACCACACCATCTATACGATGCACTTCAGCAAATGTTTTGAAGAAATTCAATGTTTGGGTGGTAAGGATATTTGTATTCCAATTGCTTTGAACCTGGCCTAATCCTCGTCTGGCAAACGCATCTGGTGTACGCGGATCGCGGAATAATCTACCCTGAACGATACGATAATCTATTCCAAATAATGAGCGGAAAGTAAGCCAGTCCGTCAGTTTATAATCAAAATTTACATTACCCACCGCTTGGTTGGTGCGTTGATATCCTTTATTTAATTCATTAACGGCGACAATATTCTGGTTGAGAACACCGGCGAGATTGCTGGGTGATAATCCAAAGTAACTTCCATCAGCATTGTAGATAGGGTTGGATGGAATGATGAGTGCAGACGCAAATGCAGGACTTCCCAGAAAACTTCCTTCCACCGCGAATGGAAGTTTTTGTTCTGTTGTACTGAGATTAATAGAAGTACCGATGTTTAACCTGTCTGTTGCTTTGTTGGTAATATCAAATTTCACCGTCCCGCGTGTAAAATCTGCTTTGGTTACAACTGCTTCCTGTTTCGTATAAGAAGTGGATACACGAAAAGTGCTGCGTTCATTACCACCGCTTGCACTCAATTCATAATTCTGGACCACGCCATGGCGGAACACCGCATCCTGCCAATCATAAGTAGGTAGCGTAGCAAAAGCCGAATCTGCAGATTTATCGGAAAGGATATTAGCAGTCGGAACACGTAATTCAGTCAATACGGACCTTTTATTCTGGAGTGTAGTAAATGTGGGGAAAGTATTCTGATACGCTTCAAGACGCAACTGCGCATACTCCTGTGAAGTAAGCACATCGAATCTTTTCAGCGCGCTCGCCTGTCCCGCATAGGCCGAGAACTGGAATTTTGTTTTTCCTGATTTCCCCTTCTTCGTGGTAATGATCACTACTCCATTGGAAGCCTGTGCCCCGTAGATGGCTGCACTCGCGGCATCCTTCAGGATATCGATCGATTCAATATCATTGGGATTCAAAAATGAAAGCGGATTCGATTGTGTGAAGCCGGCATCATTCCGGATATTCAACTGCACCCCGTCTACAACATAGAGCGGTTGTGTACCAGCATTAAAAGAACCAACTCCCCGGATCCTTACATTGATCGCACCTCCCGGGATACCATTACTTGCCTGTACCAAGACTCCGGCAGCCCGCCCCTGCAAAGCTTTATCCAATGTAGGATTCGGCAGATTTTCAATGTCTCTTGCCTTGATCGAAGAGATTGCACCGGCTTCATCTTTTTTCCTTCTTTGCTGGTAACCTACGACTACCACTTCTTCCAAGCTTCGGTCAGTATTGCGGAGTGAAGCATCAATGGTTGTTCTGTTCCCGATGGTCACTTCCTGTTCTGCAAGACCGATTGCTGAAATAAGGAGTACGCGGGCAGTAGGGGGAACAGTTAAGGAGAAGGTGCCGTCCATTTTAGTGGTTGTACCGATGTTCGTACCTCTCACTAAAATTGATGCATTGGGAATAGGAGCTCCGTTATTGTCTGTGATTGTTCCGGTAATCGTCCGGCTTTGAGCGTGGAGCTGGCCGGAAATGAGCAACACCCCCAGGAGGAGTGATAGAATTTTTCTCATACCATGTGTTGTTTAGAAATGAAAATTGAACCTCAACAAATTAAGCTCTCTCAGGTACCGGAGATTTCACAAAAAATTGGATGGGCCGCTAAGATAATGGTAAGAGACATACCGCTTATCAAAATTGCGGCTTCAGATTCAGAAATTTTTTTGATAAGGGATCATTTTGACAGCCGGATGACAGCTGTTTAACCAAATTAAATCAACCCGTGGTTTTCTTCCGACAAAAGTATTCCTCATCAAAAATTGGTAACTGCGTGTGAATGTAACAACGAAGAATTTACCATTCAGGGTTGCTTGTTTTTCTGGAAGGTCATTAATAAGGAAGGCAATAGAACAAGATTTGTAATTGTTGCTAATACGAGTGTTAAAGAGGTAAGCCAGCCCAATGCTTTTGTACCTCCGAAACCACTGAAACAAAATATTATGAATCCGACAATCAGTACCAGTGAAGTATAAATGATACTGATCCCTGTTTTATGTATAGTCTGTTTTACAACTTCGAAAGAGGAATATTTTTTCAGTTCCATTTCCTGTTTATAATTTACAAGGAAGCGGATTGTAATATCGATCGCAATTCCAAGCGCAACGGAAAATACCAAAACTGTAGATGGTTTGATTCTTACACCTGCCCAACCCATCACACCGGCTGTCATAATTAACGGAATCAGATTGGGAATCAGTGAACAGATAAGGATGCGGAACGAACGGAAAAGATACAGCATACAGGCAGAGATCAGAAGGAATGCCCACAATACACTTTCTTTTAATCCATTTATGATGAATGTACTCCCTTCCAGGAATGTTACGCTGCTGCCGGTAACTTCAACATGAAAACGGGTGCTGTCGAATAGCTCATTACTTTTCAGTTTCACTTCTTCAATTAGTTCTTCGAGCCGGCGGCTGCCGACATCGGCCATGTTGATGCTGACTCTTGCACGTTGCCTTGCCGTATCGATGAAACTGCTTACAACGCGCGAAAATTGACTTTGCTTTACCGAACTATCCTGGTTACGTGTTGCGAGATAAGGCGCCAGAAATCCGATATCGAAAGAATTGGGAAGATCATAGCTGGCACTGTCTCCATCATAATATCCCTGTCGCGCAAACTTCATTCCTTCCACAAAAGAAAGCGGTCTCGCCATTTCCTTATGGCCCTCAATAAATTTTGAAAACGAATCAATTTTTGCAAAAAGTTGAAGTGGGTTGCTTCGGATGCCGTTCCGTTTTTTTGTATCAATAATCACTTCCAGCGGCATCACACCTTTAAAATGTTTTTCAAAGAATTTAAGGTCTGTATATACTTTATCATCCTGCGGAAGGTCATCCACGATAAAACCTTCGGCGCGCAATCGAATAAAACCGGCGACAGATGCGACAATCAAAATAGTTGTCACTGCATAGATCAGCGTTCGGTGATTCACTGACCATGATTCGATCTGTTGAAGCAATTGCAGCAACCAACGGTTTTCAAGATATTTCATATGCCTTGCGGCAGGAGGCTTCAATAAACTTAATACTGCCGGAATAAGTACGATCGAAATAATGAACAGAGCCATGATATTCAGCCCGGCAACCACACCAAATTCTCTCAGGATCGCACTTCTCGTTAGAGCGAAAACAGCAAATCCTATCGCTGCAGCGATATTACAAAATAACGTGACCACGCCCATGCGCGAGATCATTTCTACCAGGGCAGTTTGCTTATCACCGGTTTCTTTATATGTTGTATGAAATTTGTTGAGAAAGTAAATGCAGTTTGGGATGCCAATTACCACCACAAGTGGAGGGATCAATGCAGTCAGTAAAGTGATCTTGAATCCAAACAGGTGAATAGTTGCCAGGCACCAGATCACACCGATGATCACCACTGCGAGTGATAAAAGTGTCGCACCCAGACTGCGGAAAAAAATAAATAATATGATGGCTGACAAAATCACTGAACCGGCAAGGAACCATCTCATTTCATCGGCAACCTGCATCGCAATTTTAGTACGGATATAAGGAAGCCCGCTGTAATGCATAGTCAGTCCATACTTTTTTCCGAAATCATCTGCCCGTTGCACAATCGCCGGAACTGCTTCATTTCTTTTTTTTGTATTCAGTATCTGCTTATTAATATAAATTCCCAGCAGGTAAGTTTTTGTTTCTGCATTGTACAACAGGCCTCGGTAGAAGGGCAATGAAAGAAAAATATTTCGGTTGCTGTCGAGACCAGCCTGGGAATTTTCCGGGAGATGAAAAATCGGCATCGCCGTTATTTTTGCTGCATTTGTATCTTTTACCAGATTCCCTGCACCTGGAATACTTAACACGCCCTCGATCGCTGAAAGCTCCTTCAAGGAAGTAACGAATGCGGCATAATCATTGAAAAATGATTGGGAAAAAAACTGATCCGTCTGAATCGCGATCACCATCACATTACCATCTTCGCCGAATTGTTGTTTGAATGCCTGATATGCTTTGTATTTCGGATGGTTAACAGGGATCGCGCGCGAAAACTCATAACTCAATTGCACTCGCGAAGCATAATAGCTAAACAGGACCGTAGGTGCTAGTAAGATTGATAAAAGGATCCAACGATAGGAGAGAATGAAACGGGCAAGTCGTCCCCACATTGACAGTACAATTAAATGAAAAATCGGAACCGAATCCGCCGGCAAAGAAATGTATTTTGACCAGATCAGCGAAGTTTATTTCTTGCTATTCCGGCTAACTTTGATGCATGTGGTCAATAGTGGTCAGGGTATTGCTGGTATTGATTTTGACAGGTCGGGGATGCCTGGCACAAAGTACATTTCCCATAGGCAGCTGGC
>DATLDA010000317.1:0-3814 GCA_035526135.1 Flavitalea sp. | reverse complement strand
CAACCCGAATGTGAGATAGCTATTCAGGTTCAGTGCTGAAATAAGAATGCTAAGCAACATGGCGGAAGTGAGGAACAGCCGGATGTTATCATATTTTTTTATTCCGCCCGTATGTGTTGACAGCATCTTTCAGATGGTTTTCAAGTAAATGTACAATATGATCCCAGCTGTAGTGCAACCTGATCTTCTCATTATTACTTTCAATCATTGCGGCATGGGCCGATTTTTCCTTTTCTCTTTCCAGCACGGTTGTAATATCTTCTGAATTGCTGAAATAGAAGGCATCTTTTTGAAGTACCGAGCGGTTGAAAATATTATCGTGTGCGAATACCAACGATTGTGATGCCATAGCTTCCAGCAGCGAAGGATTGGTGCCTCCAACTGAATGTCCGTGGAAATAAAAATGAGAATAATGGCGCAGGTTATCCAATACTTTCATATCGTACAAGGGCCCCAGGAATTTTATCTTTTGATTTTCATATTTATTGCGCAGATAAGAACCGAATTTATTATCGGTACTGCCAATCAGAAGCAATGGTTTTGTAATGGTGGAACTGAGATAACCTTTTACAATTGTTTCGATATTATTTTCAGGTTCCATTCGTGCAATGGCAAGACTGTATGAATAGGGATAACATCCAAGATCTTCAATCACCGTTTCATCAGGAGCAGTGAAAAGGCCGGCCCCGTATGCAATCAAAACTGATTTGCGTTTATGGATCTGGTATAGGTATTTCTGAATCCCAAGGGAATCTGCAATAAGACTGTCGCTTGACAAAACAGCCCATCTTTCAGCCTGCTTAAGATAATTTTGCGTGAGCCGGGAATATTTTGTTCTCTTCCATTCCAAACCATCCATGTTGGTCACAATGACCACGTCCCGTGGTAAAAGAAAACTCCAGATACTGCTGCTCGTGTAGCCGAGTTGAAGGATCACATCAAAATTTCTTTTCCGGGAATCCAAAATGCAATTCATATCATAAATAAACTGACCTGCCGTACCAATTTTTGATTCCGGATCGTATTTATGGAGAAGTGAAACACCGTTCCATTGATTTTCTTTATAAGGATGTGAGGACGATGTGTATACACAAACTTCATGACCATTCAGCACGAGTGCAGGCGCAACGTATTGCGTGAATTGCTCAAATCCTCCATAGAAATTGGGGATACCTCTCGTACCAATAATTCCGATTTTCATATCATGTTTTCAAATTCAAAACCTTTTCATAAGCTTGGGCTGTTATCGTGGCTGTTTTGTTCCAGATATACCGATTTTTTATTATTTCCCTGAATCCATTTGCAGGCAAAGCCGATGCTTTCTCAACGGCCTTAAATATCGAATCCACTGACGCAGGCTCGCAATACGTGGCATAATCAGCAAAATATTCTCTTGTATCACCTTTATCTGTAATCACAATATTGCATCCGCAGGCTGCAGCTTCGAGCGAACTTAATCCGGTTGTTTCAAACCAGCTTGGAAGAATATGTACGGTGGCCTGCCGGTAGTATTTCAGCAGTTGTTCCTGTGATAGATATCCGATAAAACGGATGTTATTACCAGCTTCCTGTTTACACTGATGATAATAATTCATTTGATTGAGTGTCGGATTCCCAATTATCAATAATGTAAATTTTGTATTATTTAGCGCCCTGATTAAATTCAATTGGTTTTTAAGTCCTTCTATCCGGGCCACACAGATCACGAGTGTCGGATCTCTGCTTACTGGTGATTCAGATTGGTTCAAAAAAAATTCTTCTACTGCATTGGGTACAACCGCAAAGATTTTTTCAACCTGGTAAGAACGAAGAAGCCTTCGGTATTCGTTTTCAGAATTGGGCAATAAAAGACTTGCTTTTTGCAGTATTCGTCTGATCGCCTTTCGCTGCCCCAGCCAGATAAAATCACTGCTTTTTAATTTTTCTCCTTTTAGAATGGCTCTCGCAAGAGCTTTAGTGTATTCAATGGCATCCGGAGACAGAAGTTTAAAAAATAATCCGGAAACTCCTGTTCTTACGTTGCGGTCATACTCGGCATACTCAACGAAAACGGGAGACAAAACAAAAACTTTTTTTGATGCCTTAATATGAAATAAGATGTCTGCTGGCCGGGTAATATTGAACAGGTGAAGTAAATCATATTTTGTGTAATCAATTTTCTCGGTGGTAAGTTTTATTTCTACATCAATCCCAATATCGGCAAGGTGAGCAGCTGTTTTTACAATTTGAATCGTATCACCGCCCCGGTTGGTAAATAAAGTCGCCCGTGCGATAAATAACACTTTCATGATTCTTTCTTTGAGTGAACATTTGATTTATCAAATTCACCAAAGACAGGTGCGAAGGCAAGGATCCAGATTACAAACTCAGCGATATTAAAAAGAAAGCTCCCGGTAAACTGGTAAATGAAAATGAAAATAAATAAAGCAAGACGATAATAATTGTCGTGTACTTTAGTTCTGAAAAATAAATATATCTGCGCTCCAATCCGGATGACCAGGCCGGTAATTCCGAATGTTACCATCGTCTCCGAAACAGAACTGGGTAAACGCACAGTACCATAATCCTGGGTGAAATGATAGAATGCTGCGACCATTTCTTTGGCAACCACTTTGAACTGTCCAAGACCACATCCAAAAAGCAGGCTTTTTTCTTCGGCAGCTTTAAATGCCAGGTAAAACGATTCAAAAACCCTTCCACGGAAAGATGAATCCCGGCCGGAAAAAATATTTGCAATTCGCAGGAAGAGGGGGTTGTCGGGGTAGATTTGAATGAACAGCACCGTCAATAAGATAAAGATGATCAAAGCAGCGAGAAAAAACTTACGAAGTGCCGGTTTTACCGAAAACAAACGGATATCGGAAATAAATAAGAGCAAGAGGGAAAGGGGAAGGCCCAGCATAGTTCCGAATGAGAAGGAGAGGATAATAGGAAGAGTTATCATGAAAAAGACGATCCCTTTATTAGGGAACCGGAACAAGAGCATCTTAATATAATAGTATAAGGCAATAGGGACGAGTAACATGGAATAATAAGAAGCTTCATAAGTAAACATCTTTAACCTTGAAAATTGATTCAGGCCGGATGAGACATTCGTGGTCATCCAGAATACTCCCTTCACATCCGGGATAAAAAAAGCAATAACAGCGGGTATTAATAATAAAAAATTCAGGATCAGTAATTGACGAAAAATGTCCCGAAGTGAAGAGCAGATACGTGTAAATTGATAAAACGTACAGCAGAAAACAAATACACAGAAGAAAAGGATATACGAGATAATGTAAAAAGTAAGTTCGACGCCAATTATCAGATGGATGCAGGCATAAACGATTGTAATAAAGAAGAACCAGGGGAAAGGTTTCATGAATCGCTGGTTATACAACCAGACTATAAAAAATGGAGTTAAAAGTGTAGTATATAATAAACCCTGTGGAAGAAAAATACTGTTTACAAAAAAGTACAATGCGGCAACAGGAAGAAATTTATTTATTCTCAACCCGGGGGAAATAAGCGAGATTGGGTGATCAGTGTTCATTGCCATGTTTTTCGCACTGAGATAAGTTCCATAAAATATTGGTTTATCCTTTTTACAGCTTCGGTTACAGTAAAAATTGACTTTGCTTTCACGCAAATTCCTCTTTCAAGCAAACCGGACCTTACCGCGGGATCCATTATTTGTTTCATTGATCTGGCAATTTCATCCGTGTCCGAAGGTTTGAAATATAACGCCGCATCCTGTAGCATTTCAACATGTCCTTCGAAATTACTGCAAGCGACAGGGCACCCAAGTTCATTTGCCTCCAATAGCGGCATG
>DATLDA010000307.1:0-5977 GCA_035526135.1 Flavitalea sp. | reverse complement strand
TTTATGTCTTTCAGTGCCCAGAAATCTTCAGAAACATCACCCTCAACCGCGTATTCGCCTTTGATCAGCTGAAGGGTTTTGGCCCATATTCCCGAAACATTTTTTGTGATGACATCTCTTAATGCAGTATATCGTTCCGGTTGTTTATGACCAATGATAAATCGCTTACTGAGTTGCTCAACCCTGATCACCTGTTCATTCATGCCATTAGATTAAATCAGCAAAAGATTTTTCCATTTTACGAAACCTGCTTATCCCTATATATAAAAAAATAATCGTCACAGAAAGTGAGATCAGCATCGTATTCCATTGAAGTGGTTGTTTCCCGTTTAAAAGACACCAGCGGAATCCGTCTATGATCCCTACCATCGGGTTTAGTGCAAACAATAAGCGCCATTTTTCCGGAACCATATTACTGTTGAAACCAACTGGCGATACATATAATCCAAACTGCACGATGAACGGAACGATATACCGGAAGTCCCTGTATTTTACATTGAGTGCAGTAATATATAATCCGATCCCCATACAAGCCATGAAAGCAAATAGTAAAAAGATCGGAAGAAAAACAATTTGCCATCCGGGTGCGTAACCATACCACAGGTACAGACCAAACATCAGCACAAAAGAAATGAGGAAATCTACCAGGCTTGTTATAACAGATGCTGTTGGAACGATCAGCCGGGGAAAATAAACCTTTGAAATAAGATTTGTATTGCTGATGAGACTGTTGCTGGCTTCGGATAATGCATTTGAAAAAAATGTCCATGGAAGCAATCCCGCATAAACCATTACCGGATAGGGGGCATCAACACCAGGCGAAATTTTAGCAATCTTGCTGAAGATCACAGTAAAAATGATCATCGTAAGGAGCGGGCGTATCACACTCCAGAGTGCCCCAATGACCGTCTGTTTATACCTTACTTTTATATCACGCCAGCTAAGTATATAAAACAATTCACGGTATCTCCAGATGTCCTGCCAATAATTGGTTTCTGTTCTTCCTTTTTCAATGATGATCTCCATCCCTTTGCTTAACAATTAAGTTTTCCTCTCGTGTGAATGTTGTTCAATATTGTAAACCAATCAATATTTAAATATTCCTGTAACTATTTAAATATTCCCGTAACCTTTTGCAGGAGGCTCTTTTTCTTTTTCTCAACATCGAAATAACCATAGCCATATCCGTAGCCATATCCATACTGGCCGTAGGAATAATAGCCACCGTCACCTTTGTTTGCTTCGATATCGTTGATGATGATGGATAGGTGTGGTAATTTTTTCCATGTATAAATATCATTGATCAGCTGGATCTGTTTTTTCAAAGTGTAATTGTGCCGCACAATATAAATGGCGGCATTCGCAAATGCGCCGAGTGTAATGCCATCGCTTACCAGTCCGACAGGAGCTGTATCGATAATGATCGTATCAAACCTTTCCTTCAGACGATCAAACATTTCTGCAACCCTTTCATTGAGCAGCATTTCTGCAGGGTTTGGAGGAACCGGACCGCAGGGCATCACAAAAAGATTTTCAACATCCGGAACCGGGTGGATCACAGCATCCAGTTCAACATTGCCGATTATAAAATTGGTAAGTCCTTTGCGTTCATTAAGGCCGAGGCCTTTCATGATCTTCGGTTTACGAATGTCAAATTCAAGGATGATCGTCCGTTTGCCTGAAAGCGCAACGACAGCACCGAGATTGGTACTGATGAATGATTTTCCTTCCCCGCTGAATGAAGACGTTACAAGCAGCACCGGCTTCTCAACTTTCGGAAGTATATACTGCAGGTTCGTACGGATGATACGGAATTGTTCCGCTAAAAATTTCCTGTTATTTTTCGAAACAACAAGGGTAGTAGAATTTTCAGCATGTCCGATCTCACCCAGGATAGGCGCTTCAGTAACTGTTTCGATGTCTGTTTTAGAAGTGACCTTGTCGTTCATGTATTCCTTAAGGAACGCGAGGCTGACCGGTATCAGCAATCCCAGGAAGAAAGCGATCATGTACGAAGCTTTGCGGTTAGGACTGATCGGCACTCCATTGGAAGCGGCTGGTTCTATTACCCGGATATTTGAAATGGTTGAAGCAGATGCGATGGATGTTTCGAGTTTTTTTTGCAGCAGATAGGAATACAACTCCTGAAGAATACTCTGTTGACGCTGACGTTCCAGTAATTCTCTGCCTTTACCCGGAATCGAATTGATATCTGCATTCGACTTGCTGGTTTTTGTAGTGAGACTCGCCATCATCATGACATAGGTTTGCCTGATATTTTTCAGGTTAGCTAGCATGTCACTCCGCAACTTTTCGATCGCGGTTTCAATATCCTTGATGATCTGATTACCGGCAGGAATCGTTTTCAATTGCGTTTCTCTTTCTACCTGCAACCTGTTGTACTCACTTATCTGTTGTACGAGTGAAGGTTCTGCAATCCCAAGTGATGAGATCACTTTTTCATATTTGTTCCCACTCGCGGAAACATGGTTGATGAGATAGTCGATCACCTTCAACTGCACGGATTGTTGTGTGATCTCTTTTTCCGTTTCAGATTGCTTGTCGAAAAACAATTGTACCTGTTGCTCCGGATTATAAATTCTGTTTTTCTCCTGGAACTGCTGAATGTTTCTTTCCACACCACCCAGTTCCATTTTCACTGTATCGAGTTGTTCGTCTATGAACTCTAGTGTGCGTTCGGCAATTTCTTTTTTGTCTTCCAGGCTCGCCTGTTTGTATTCTATCATATATCTGTCGACGATATCCATTCCAAGCCTTGGATTCTGTGTTTCGTAAGACAGGGTCAATACATTGGAATAATCGTTTGCCTGATTCACGCGTATGCCTCCGCTCAAACCGGCGGCTGCACTTTTGAGCGGGCGAAGACTGATTATAAATTCGTTGCTTCCAAAAGCAAGGCTGTTATTTTCTGATTTATTTTTTAACCTGAAAGTGAGCCCGGGAACCGTAACCGGCTGGTTAAAATAATAGATTGTAGGACTTTCATTGATCCGGAATTGTTTTTCATCAACGATCGTCAGCATGATGGTAAAACCGGCAGCAGAATCAGCCTGGTGTTCAATGATGAATTCAAAAGGAACTTCGCGTGGATGTAAAATGGAAGAACGGATTTTTCCCTTATTAACGAATTGCATTTGCAATCCCAATGCAGAAACAACACGGGAAGCCATAGCCCTCGAACGGATAATTTCGATCTCATCATTCAGGTTGCGGTTATTGCCCTGCATCATGAAGATGTCATCAAATTTTTCCGTACCCATTTCCGGAGTTCCTTTTTTTACCATCAATTTTCCGGATACATTAAATATTTCGGCAGAATACCGGAGCTTAATGAATGCGATTGACATCGCTATACCGATTGAAATAAGTATCCAGGGTAAATATTTTAAATATTTATAAAATATTTCCCTTGGGGAAACCATCAGCGGTTTTAGCGGTTTATTATTGTCAATATTATTCTCACTCATATTGATCAGCGTCTGAATACAGTAATGATAATTGCAATGGTAGACACGATGCTTGTTGCTATCCCGATGTTTCGCGGCGTTAACTGGTCATTCACTTTAGCTTTTCTTTTCGATGCTTCCACAATCACGACATCATTTTGTTGCAGATAAAAAAATGGTGATGAAAAAAGATCGGGCCGGGTAAGATCGATATAGTTAATTTCCCGTTCATCATTCTTCTCGCGTATTACAAGCACTTTATCCTTCAACCCGAATTCTGTAAAATCGCCTGCCATCGCGATTGCCTCCAGGATGCTCACTCTTTCCGCCGGAATACTGTATTGTCCGGGATTTTTAAACTCTCCCAGCATGGTTACTTTGAAATTCACAAAGCGGATATTGTAATAAGGATTTTTTAATAAAGTATCCTTCAATTTCGAATCGAGCATCGCAGCGAGTTGATCCTTCGTCAGACCTTCTACATGCATTGTTCCAATTCCCTGAAATTGGATATTTCCTTTTCCATCGACAAGGTATCCGCTTGATTGTACTCCGCTTCCTGCTGTCGCAGTTCCTACACTGATCAGCGATTGATTGTACAATTGTGTGGCGGTGGGATTATCGCTAAACACAACGATCGTAATAAGATCTCCCTTTTGTATTATAGGTTCAGGAATACGAAATTTGCGCGGATTGCCGGTATCAAGTGTTCCCTGTAAGTAGTTCAGGTTTTCCGGTGTTCTACAAGAGAACATACTACAGAAAACCAGAAAAAGAATGCATGCCGTAATAAAATATTTCATAATAAACTGCTCAAATAAAAAAATTACAGAACAGAAACATTCGACTTGTCTATGTATGCGATCAATCTGAAACCAATACTTTCGATCATTACTTCCACTTTATTGTTTCTGATATTTTTGATCGTTGCTTTTTTATCCATGAAAGCACCACCCTGTATCAGTACCCTGGACTCTTTGGCCAGTTCTAATGGCTGTGCCTGGATGTTGGTAAATTCATTCAGGAAGCGGCGGATCTTCTGAATGTCTCCATCACGAATCACGGCAGGCTTTCCGAGCCAATAGACAAAATTCACGACCCCATTGATCATCCTCACCTCGTTGGCCATTTCTTCGGGGATCCTGAGAAAGACATACGACTTAAACAAAGGTTCTTCCACGATCTTTATCCGGTCGCTCCATTGCTTTTCCACTTTGTTCAACGGACAATAGGTTTCCCAGCCCTTTTCAGAAAAACGCTGATGGACTTTTTTCTCCCACCTGGGTTTCGTGTAGACTGCATACCATTTATTGGATAATTTCCTGATCATTGTTTAACAAAGCTTCGCCCTCTCAGTCACATACACGTACTGCAACTGTTTAAAAATGAATTTATTGCACCAGTACCAACATTTGCGTTGATACAAAAGAAAAGGGTATAAGAGAGTCACTGATTGTACTCCTTATACCCTTCCACAAATTATTTTTGAAACCAGGGGTCCTTTAGCTTCTTCACAGGTAATATTGCATGGTTTAGCGGTGTAGCTTGGAAAGTCATACCAATTCCATCAATCCGACAGCGGCTTTCCTGCCAAATCACCACGTTCACTACAGCCGCAAATATAGGTCTTTTATCTGCTAACAAGCGGAATTACAGTCCTATTTAAGAGCCTCTCCATCATCTTGCGATATCAATTTTCAATCGTTCAACACCATTTTTCTTCGAATAGATTTTATTGAACCCATTTTAGAAATCTCTTCACTTCATACCGATTTAAAACAGATTCTTAAACAACAAATTGTAAAATAAATTGCCCTGCTCTGCCGGGAATTTATATCGATCATCAAAAGAGCGGGCTGCAGGAACTTTTGTTTTATCAATCGATCGTGTGTACGTTAGCTTTTATTACCTGCCATTCATTGTGATAAAGAAATTTCTTACTAAGCTCTTCCGTAAACCTCTGACCTGGATTGCCCGGAGGATTTCAGAATCGCCAGATAAAAAAGAAATCTTTTCTTCCCTTGACGCTTTGCTTAAAATCAGTGAAACCGAGCAGAAAGATGCAACGATAGTTGATTTTGATATCGCATCAGCACGAATTATTATTTTTTCCGACCAGCATAAAGGAGTCCGGGACTTTGCGGATGATTTCCGCCTGGCTGAACCGAATTATCTGGCTGCTTTGCAATATTATAATGCTAACCAGTTCACCCTGGTTGCGCTCGGGGATTGTGAAGAATTGTGGGAGAATACGCCGGCCGATACTATCACCGCAAATAAACATATTCTGGAAAAGGAATTGCAGTTCCTTCAGGCAAACCGGTATTACCGGGTTTTCGGCAATCACGACCTGGAATGGAAATACGCCATCCAGCAAAATCTTTACCTCAAACCTGTTTTCGGATCCGCGCTCAGCATTTGCGAGGCAGTGTACCTGCGGACACAATCAGATGGAAAAAATTATTGTATCCTTCTTACACATGGTCATCAGGGAGATCAGCGCAGTGATG
>DATLDA010000291.1:0-2488 GCA_035526135.1 Flavitalea sp. | reverse complement strand
GGTTCAAAGTGTTTGGACAGGTTGCACTTGGAATTACCGTTGGCGCTACACTTTGGTTCAACAGCAATGTAAAGACATGGCGTGAGTTTGTAGGAGATAATCCTCCGCCCGATGCGCATATCATGAACGTGAATGGAAAGCGACATGTATTCGTTGAAACCAAGATCCCAGTAACAACCATTCCTTTTGTAAAAGGCCACGAATTCAACTACTCCAAACTATTGCCGGAATCGCTCCGCGAATATTCCTGGATCCTGTATATCCTCATCGTAATATTTATTATCACTGCCGTATCAAATGGCGCTAATATAACAGACGGCCTGGATGGTCTGGCTACAGGTACTTCAGCCATCATCAGTGCAGGCCTTGGCATTTTCGCCTATGCAAGCGGAAGCTTCCTCATTGCCGACTATCTCAACATCATGTACATACCCAACCTGGGAGAGCTCTCGATTTTTAGAGGCGCCATGATCGGTTCCTGCGTAGGGTTTCTGTGGTACAACTCATATCCTGCACAGGTTTTCATGGGCGATACGGGAAGTCTCACATTGGGCGGACTCATCGCGTCACTTGCCATCATCGTTCACAAGGAATTACTGATCCCCCTTATCTGCGGCGTTTTCCTGGTGGAAGTGCTGAGCGTTACCCTGCAGGTAAGCTATTTCAAATTTACAAAACAGAGATACGGTGTTGGAAAAAGGATCTTTTTAATGAGTCCCCTCCATCACCATTTTCAAAAGAAAGGATATCATGAAGCCAAGATCGTAACCCGGTTTTGGATCATCACCATATTATGTGTTGTTGTATCGATTGTAACGCTGAAGCTGAGATAAATGAATTAGAGAAAAACCACCGGAGGACGAACTAAGAGGGCCAGATGCCCAAAGTTATTGTGAGGCGATGCAATGCTTTTGAAGAACCAAAAATTCCGTACGCGTTTAAAACGTGATGAGTAAGAGACTGGTCATATTAGGTGGAGGAGAAAGCGGCGCCGGAGCGGCACTGCTGGCAAAAAAGAAAGGCTATGAAGTTCTGTTGATGGACGAAAGCTCTTTGAAAGACGGTTATCGTAAAATGCTTAAGAACGAAGGCATTGAATTTCTTGAACAGCGCATTGACGAAAGGAGATTGCTGGCTGCGGAGGAGATTGTGAAAAGTCCAGGCATTCCTGAAAAGAATAACTGGATGCAGAAGATCAGGACAAACGAAATCCCGGTGATCAGTGAGATCGAGCTTGCCTATCGCCATAAGGAAGGGAGCAGGATCATCGCAATTACCGGCAGCAATGGTAAGTCAACCACCACATCCCTGATCTATCATATCTGCAAAACTGCAGGTCTTGATTGCGCGCTTGTAGGAAATATCGGCTATTCATTCGCGGCACAGGTAGCAACGGATCCGAAGCCACTTTATGTGGCGGAGATTAGTTCATTCCAGCTTGATGATATTGTAACCTTTCGTCCGGATGTGGCGGTATTGATGAACATTACCGAAGATCACCTGGACCGGTACGATTACAAATTCGAAAATTATATCAGGAGCAAGTTCCGCATTACGATAAACCAGACTTCAAAAGATTTTTTCATTTACAACCTTGATGATAAGATCATAACAGATTATATAGAACTAAACCCAATTCATTCAATTCAATTACCGATCAGTATGAAGCAGAAAGTAGAAAAAGGCGGGTATATCCAGAACGATGAAATGCATATTAAGGCGAATGGAGAGCAGCAGCAAATGAGCATTTATGATTTTGCCCTGAAGGGGAAACACAATCAATATAATACCATGGCAGCCAGTGTAGCAGGTGCAACAATGGACATCAGGAAAAACAAAATCCGCGAAGCAGTACAAACTTTCGAAAATCTTGAACACCGTATGGAACCCGTTTCCACTGTAAGAGGCGTTGATTTTGTAAACGACAGTAAGGCTACCAATGTAAACTCCGCCTGGTTTGCACTGGAAAGCATGACGAAGCCCACCGTGCTGATACTGGGTGGAATTGATAAAGGAAATGATTATGCCTTACTGGAAGGTCTTGTTGCGGAAAAGGTAAAAGCAATCGTGTGCATGGGAATCGATAACACAAAAATTCACCAGGCATTTGATGGAAAGGTGGGAAGGATTGTGGATACCGCCAGCGCAGAAGAGGCAGTACGTGTAGCGTTTAGTCTTTCTGCACCTGGTGATGTTGTGCTGCTAAGTCCGGCCTGCGCATCCTTTGATCTTTTTAAAAATTACGAAGACAGGGGCAACCAGTTCAAGGATGCCGTAAGGAATTTATAAGTGAGCATCATGTTGATCGGTGAATGGGTTTGAATGAGTTGAAAAATTTCGCAACAGGGTTTATATAATAAAAAAGTGCTTCGCTAACTGTGTTACAATGAGTCAAAGTTCTGACATACGCTTTTCTGAACTGGCGGGTATCAGGCCTTCCACCATCCTGCAAAAAACGCGTGGTGATAAAGTAATCTGGGCGCTTGTT
>DATLDA010000288.1:0-2134 GCA_035526135.1 Flavitalea sp. | reverse complement strand
TTTATTCTCATTTTATGTTACAGTTCCCGCCACTAATTTTGTTGGGATAGCTGATTGCTGACAGCCATAAACGATGCACGCGCAATTCAAATCTCTCTCGTTCCGTCAAAATTCTCCAGCTCTTTGGCAACAGCATTGAGAAAAGTGGCTCCAAGGGCCCCGTCGATAATGCGATGATCGTATGAAAGGGATAGATACATCATATGACGGATAGCAATTGAATCACCCTGCTGGGTCTCAATCACCACCGGTCTTTTTTTGATTGCACCCACAGCAAGAATGGCGACTTGTGGTTGATTGATGATCGGGGTACCCATAATACTTCCGAAGGAACCTACATTTGTAAGAGTAAATGTACCTCCGCTTGTATCATCCGGTTTGAGTTTATTATTCCTTGCGGCCTGTGCAAGATTGTTAACATGGCGGGTAAGTCCGACAAGATTTAATTGGTCGGCATTCTTTATTACGGGAACAATCAGGTTACCTGATGGCAATGCCGTCGCCATACCAATATTAATATCTTTCTTTACGATTAACTTATCTCCATCAAGGCTGCTATTCAACCACGGATATTTCTTAATACATTTTATGATGGCTTCAATAAAAAGAGGAGTGAAGGTGATCTTTTCATTTTCTCTTTTTTCGAATTCTTTTTTCACCCGCTCCCGCCACAATACCATATTGGTAACATCCGACTCACTAAAACTCGTCACGTGCGGGCTGGTATGTTTACTTTCCACCATATGCCGTGCGATGAGTTTTCGCATACGGTCCATTTCAATGATCTCTACATTGCCCGTATAGCCGCCCATCGCGCTATTTGGCGTAGTAACCTGTCTCTGTATTTCCTGCTGTTCCTGGCCTTTGTTGTTAACTATATTTACCGCAGACTTCTCAGTAAGCGATTCGTGCTGTCCTCCTTTTGCCATCCGCCGATCGGAAACATACTGCAGGATGTCTTTTTTAGTTACACGGCCTTCATTACCTGATCCGGGAATGCCTTCGAGTTCCTGCATTTTAACTCCTTCACTGGCTGCAATATTCAAAACCAGCGGAGAATAAAAACGGTTACCATTGGTCGTCGGTTTATAAGAAGAGGACGCCACTAGACCACCATTGGATTCAGGTTGATTTCCATAACGACTTTCATGCATTTTGTACGGAGCATTCTGACCGCCTATTTGAGTAGCAGGTGAAGGCGCAGATTCACTTTCCATGTTTTCCCCGACACTCGTTTTAATTTTTGCGATCACGGTTCCTATCGGTACAACATCATTTACCTGGTACAACAGCTCCTGCATAATTCCTTCTACGGTGGATGGAACTTCGCTATCCACTTTGTCAGTGGCAATTTCAAGAACGGTTTCATCCATCCGCACGGCATCTCCCGGATTTTTGTGCCACTTCAGAATCGTGGCTTCCATGATGCTTTCTCCCAACTTTGGCATTACCAGGTCAACAACTGCCATAAATGAACTGAATTATTTGTGAGCCATAGAGTGATCAGGATCTGCAGGCAAAAGTAAGGAATTTGATCAAGGGCTTTCATTGGTCGTTACGGAAGCGGTTTGATTTTCCAATATAAAATTGTGCAACAACATCAACGAATTATTTGCCGTCAATTCAATATTGCGTGAGCGATCAAAGCGGAAATTAAATTTTCTGGTTATTATTTTCGTGTTGTTGCCTACGGCTATCCATACCAGTCCTACAGGTTTTTCTTCTGTACCGCCATCAGGTCCCATGATCCCTGAAGTAGCAATTACATAGTCTGTGTGCAACAATGCCAAACCATTTTGTGCCATTTCCTGTACCGTTTCTTTACTCACTGCACCTTTGCCTTTTAATATTGCTGTTGGAACGCGCAAGAGTGTCTGTTTTATTTCATTTGCATAACTGATTACGGAACCTTTATAGATTTCCGAGGCGCCCGCTTCTCCTGTTAGTAAATGTGCAATGTAACCGCCTGTACAACTTTCCGTGGTGCCGACTGTTTTCCCCCGCTCCTTCAATAATTTCCGAACGATGGCCGGAATAGTCAGATCTTCTGAAGCAATCAGCCATTCACTGACCAGATCTTTCAACTTGTTGAATTCGGTATCAAGACGGTTATCCGATTTGTCAGGTGTAGAGG
>DATLDA010000275.1:0-6667 GCA_035526135.1 Flavitalea sp. | reverse complement strand
GCGCATCATTAAGGATATCGCACGGAATCTTGATGCAGAACATATCGATGCGACCACCACGTATGAAACCAATACGGTTGAAATTCCTGAAACCAACCTGATCGATTTATCACTCACAAACCGTAAGTTGAATTCGACGACTCATTACCGGCTCGACCTGCCTGGCTTGTATCAGCAATATAATCTGCCAGTGGTTCTTTCTGCATGTGACTGGCTGGTTGACAAAGGGTGGAAACTTCCGGCAGACCAAATAAAAACGGCTCTGAAACAAGTGATGACACTAACAGGATTTGCCGGCCGCTTTGAAGTATTGTCGGATCACCCTAAAATAGTACTTGATGTTGCGCACAACCAGGATGGAATGCAGGAATTAATTCGCCAGTTCCCCTTCCATCAGGATAAATTAAAAAAATTGTTTATCATCATCGGCATGGTTAAAGACAAAGAGATTGATGCAGTTTTGAGCATGTTACCGAAAAAAGCAATTTATTATTTTACAAAGGCGCAAATTCCAAGAGCATTGCCGGAACAGTTGCTTGCAGAAAGAGCAAGCAGCCACGGTTTGCATGGCGTACCATTCAGCGATGTTAATAGTGCGTTGGTTCATGCACTGGCCACTGCCTGCGCAAATGATATAATTCTTGTTTGTGGAAGCGTCTTTGTGGTGGGCGAAGTGAACAGGGAATTGATTGCTTCACATAAAAACATTTCGAAGGCCACTCCCGAAGTTCGTTCAATTTAATTGTCAGATGTCGGCTGGTTTTTTGAAAGGTTTAAATTTTCTACATGAAAAATCTTGACTGGAAATTGCTTTCATCGGAATATCTTTTCAGGGATCTCTGGTTTACCGTCAGAAAAGACACCTGTGAACGTCCGGATGGCGTTATCGTAACTCCTTATTATGTCTATGAATTTCCTACCTGGATCTCCGCAGTTGCGTTGACACGTAACCGGGAAATCGTAATTGTAAGGCAATACAGGCATGGGATCCGGCAAACCATCATCGAAATCCCTGGCGGGTGTGTGGATGAAACAGATGCTTCATTGGAGTCTGCAGTTGCGCGCGAATTGCTGGAAGAAACCGGATACATTTTCGATGATTATATTCCGCTTGGAAAAATTTCACCGAATCCTTCCACGAATACGAACTGGATGCATATGTTCCTGGCAATGGGAGGACAATTGAAGCAGGACCAGGCCCTGGATCATAATGAGGATATCGAAGTTTTATTATACTCTGTTGATGAAATAAAGTCGATGCTGCGTGAAAACAGGATTGTACAAAGCCTCCACGTTACCGCCTTATTTTATGCATTTGAGAAGTTGAATGAATTAAATTACTGAAAAGTCCACCGACTATTCATTATTCTCGTTTGCAGTAACTCGGGATGACAGAAAAAGGTTGTTGAAATGAAATTGAAAAGTCCGTGGTCTGTGGTCTGTGGTTCTACCTCCATCCATTCCTGTCTCTGAGGCCGTCAATATGAGCTACATGATGTTTACCATGCCACGCATACATTCCTGTGAGGTGCCAGAGTGTAAGATTTTTTTTGTGTTCGGGATGATATACGGTTCGCAGGAAATCATCCTGATTCATATTTGTGAGTAAGGCAGTCCATCTTGCATGAAGTGCAAATAACAAAGTGGTTGAAATATTCACAGGGCAAGCGTGTGTATCCGGAAGCTCTGCCCATAATTTTTCTTCATAGGTTCGAATAACAGGATTATCTTCTGTGAGGCCCAGTTTAAACCTGCAATACGCGTTGATATGGCTATCTGCTACATGATGCACTACCTGTTTTAATGTCCATCCATCCTCCCGGTATTGCGTCAGCAATTGCGATTCATCAAGATTAGAGATGGCATTTTCAATTGTTTGCGGCAAAAACCTGATATCGTTGATCCAGACCTGTTTCAATTCCTCCGAATAAGGTTGCGACTCATATTTCCCAATAGGATAGCGGAGATTTTCGGTAATGGTAGGCATGGCGGGGGATTTATGGCAAGGTAGGAAGTATCTGGAAGTTTAAGGTAGTTTGGTAGTTTGGACAGTCTGGTAGTCGGGTTGTGAGGTAATTTGATTGAAAGCTTTCGTTCAACTCGCAAACTTGCAAATTAGCCATTCACCCAAACTAGGTCTCTTCTTTCAATGAATGCCCGGTCAAATGAATAAATACGTCTTCCAGATTTGCTTTCTTTACTTCTTTTGGTCTTTCGAAACCAGACGAAACTAGCTGGTCAATCAATTGGTCAGGCGAATCGGATGCAATGATTTGTCCTGCATCCATAATTGCAACCCTGTCACATAAAACCTCCGCTTCATCCATGTAATGTGTGGTCAGGATCACCGTTGTACCGCCGGAACGAACTTTTCTGATCAGTTCCCATAAATGTCTTCTTGCTTGTGGATCAAGACCGGTGGTAGGTTCATCGAGGAAGATTACAGCTGGTTGATTGATCAGCGTGGTGGCAATAGAAAATCTTTGTTTCTGTCCACCACTCAATTCTTTTACTTTATTTTTTAATTTGTCTTCAAGGTTGACAAGTTTCAGGAATTCTATGGGATTGATTTTCCTATTGTATAAGCCGGCGAAAAGTTCGAGAAGCTCGATAAGGTTCAAGCCCGGATAATAACCAGCCGTCTGAAGTTGTACACCTATAATTTTTTTGATCTCCTGCGGTTGCGAATCCAGATCAATTCCTTTCACAAATACTTTACCGGAAGTTTTTGTTCTGAGCGTCTCTATAATCTCCAGCGTTGTGGATTTACCAGCCCCGTTCGGACCCAGCAATCCAAATATTTCACCTTCCTGAACAGTAAAACTTATGTTTTTGACCGCTTCAAAAGTGCCGTACTTTTTCGACAGTTGATGGACTTCTATTATGGGTGTCATACAGACTTATTGATTCTTTTCATTCAAGCATAATTCAAGTTCTTCCATCATCCCTTTACTCCCGATAAATAATGCGGACCGCTGATGAAGTTCTGTGGGAACCACATCAAGAATGCGTTGCGTACCATTTATTGCTTTTCCTCCGGCCACTTCAGTTATAAAGGCAAACGGATTGCATTCATACAATAATCTCAGTTTTCCTTTTGGTTTCTCAACCGTTCCCGGATACATGAAGATACCCCCCTTGATCAGATTGCGGTGAACATCGGATACCATGCTGCCGATATATCGTTGCGTATACGGCCCGCCGTTAGTATTGTTTTTCTGCTGACAGATTGTAATATATTGCTGTACTTTGCGATCATACCGGAAAAAATTTCCGTGATTGACCGAATAGATTTTGCCAAACTCCGGACATTTGATATTTGGGTGACTTAATGAGAATTCACCAATTGACGGATCCAGTGTAAAGCCATTGACACCTCTCCGTGTAGCATATACAAGCATCGTGGAAGAACCATATACAATATAGCCGGCAGCAACCTGTTTGTGACCCGGCTGAAGAAAATCTTCCAGCGCCACCGGTGTTCCTTTTGGAGTGATCCGTCGGTAGACCGTAAAGATCGTTCCGATAGAAACATTAACATCGATATTTCCGCTGCCATCTAATGGATCGAAAAGACACACATACTTGGAGTTATTACTGACTTCATCATTGAAGGCAATGAAATCATCCAATTCTTCACTCGCGATTCCGGCACAGCTGATACCATGCTTCAAGACACCCATAAACTGATTATTGGCATACACATCAAGTTTCTTTACATCTTCACCCTGTACATTGACAGCCCCTGCATCTCCGAGAATATCTACGAGACCGGCCTTGTTCACTTCCACATTTACCCTTTTAGCAGCAAGGCCTATATCTCTCAGCAATCCACTTAATTCTCCCGTCGCATGAGGAAACTCCCGCAATTGCTGTAATGTAAATTCATCAAGGGTCAATACTTTCCGGTTCACCATACTCAATAAGTCTTTGATCGCGCAGCAAATGTACATGATTAGACAAATCGGCGAGGATCACAAAGTATTAGCATCGTGCTTCGGAACTGTTTGTGTTGTCGGAATTCATTTAATTTCGCCCCCCAAATCATACGCATGAAGGTGTTTAAATTCGGTGGTGCAAGTGTAAATAGTGTTGAGAGGATTCAAAAGGTGGCAGCTATTCTTAAATCTTTTTCGGGTGAAAAGCTGGTAGTAGTAATTTCTGCTATGGGTAAAACCACCAACGCCCTGGAAAAAGTAGCGGAGGCATTTTTTCATGAAAGAAAAGACGAAGCGCTTCAATTGTTCCAGGCAATCCGCGATCATCATATCCAGACCGCCAAATACCTGCTGGTGACGACGTTCAATGAAACTGAAAATCAATTGAACGATTTCTTTACGGAAGCAGAATGGTTGTTGCATGACAAGCCTGTTAAAAGCTTCGACTATTATTATGACCAGTTAGTTTGTACCGGGGAATTGATGTCGTCCTCAATTGTTTGTAGTTTTCTTAAAGAATCCGGAATCGCCGCTTCATGGATTGATGTAAGGGATATTTTTCGAACAGATGATAATTTCCGCGATGCTACGATCGAATGGGATTTTACCCTTCAAAAAGTAACAACACATATTCTCCCGTTATTACATTCAAATAAAGTTGTCATCACACAGGGATTTATCGGTTCTACTGACGAAAATGAAAGCACTACGCTCGGAAGGGAAGGAAGTGATTATACTGCAGCTGTTTTTGCTAATATGCTCAATGCGGAATCTCTCACCATTTGGAAAGATGTGCAAGGAGTTATGAATGCAGACCCCAAAGATTTTCCTGAAGCGCAGTATTTACCTGCATTGAGCTACGAAGAAGTGATTGAAATGGCGTATTACGGAGCACAGGTAATTCACCCGAAAACAATTAAACCACTTCATAATAAAAATATAGCCCTTCATGTAAAATGTTTCCTGGATAAAGAACTCCCTGGTACCATCATTCAGGGAAATCCAGTCAGGAATCTTCCCCCGATTATTGTACTGAAAAAATCCCAGGTCCTGTTGCATCTGCGTTCAACGGATTTCTCATTTGTTGGTGAAAAACCGGTAGCAGAACTCTATCATTTGTTTGAAGAATTAAAAATCAAACCCAATTTGATTCAAACGGGTGCGGTTTCAATTCAGTTATGTTTAGATGATCATACTGACAAAATTGAAAAGCTTGCGATAGCTGCGGCGGTCACTTTTGATGTCGAACTCGAAAAAGGTCTAACGCTGATTACGATCCGACATGATGACGGAACTGTACTTTCAAAAGTAATGGGTACAAAAAAACCTGAAATGATGCAGCAGGTTGCCCAAACGGTACAAGTTCTGGTGAGGTAAAAAAAAAGCAGTGTTGAAAATCTCAACACTGCTGATCAAATTTGGTTCAAAGCGATTACAATACAAACGCAAGTAATAGAATCACGAGCCAAACTGCAAAACCTATCCAAGCCCATTTTATAACTGAGCGATCGCCGATAAGATATGCAATCAGGATACCGATAATGCCCAATAAAAGTCCTAATACAAGACCACCTATACTGAAGTCGGAAGTGTCTACGCCCGGAGCAACTTTATACAGGTCAACGGATTGATTTTTCTTAACCATCCTTTTCACCTTCTGCTGAGCAATCTTTAAAGACACCTTCTGGCTCATGCTCATCTTTTTTCCAGTAAGTTCCCTGTACTTGCGGGGAGTTAATGCCAAAAAATCTTTTACAGTCATTCCTGCAAAAGGAGACGGAGTCGCTACAGATTCCGTCACTTTAGATGGTGAAGGAGTCGAAACAGGAACAACAATCGCCGAACTCGAAAAATTCAGGAGGACAACTGCAAAAAGAAGAAAAGACACTTTCAATAATTGTTTCATAAAAATTGCGTTTTGGTTAAGAATGCATTTGAAGTTAAAGAATAATTTGATGAGAGAAAAAGAAATAGAATAAAAGCAGTTTTCAAAGGTAGTACAGTAGCTGGACAAGCTATAAAATTCATGCCAGCCTAAAATTTTTCCGATACAGAAATCATTGTGTTACTTCAAATTCAATGAAGAGATTGGGAAGAAAATGAATTAATCCCGACGGCGTTCGAACAAACTGTGAAATTACTGATTCTTTACAAACTTACTTACCAACCTTTGCGAATCTGCCTGGATGAAAAGGAAATATAAACCGGAACGAAAATTATTTACAGGAACTTCAATGTTCGCATACCCTTCATGAAGATCGTAGATTGATTTAAAAATTGTAGTTCCGGAGGTATTGATGATATGAATTGTTGCTGTTGTTGTTTTTTCGATGAAAAAGTCTAATGTTATTTTTGATCGGGCCGGACTTGGATGTACGCCGATATATGTCAATCCTTTTTCTTTAATGGCCTGAACAGGGATGAGCTTGGAATAAATAATGGTACCATCTTTCTTAATTATTTTCAACCGGTAATAAGTCACCACTCTTGGTGTCTCCTCATCAAACACCTGGAAATAATTTCTCAGACTTCCTGCGATTTTTTGTACAGTTGTATAACGTGACTGGTCAACCGTTTTTTGGATTTCGTATCCTTCAATTAACCGGGGTTCAGAAATTTTCCAGGAGAGTTGTACTTTTTTTGACACGGATTGCGCCTGGAAATTTGTGATTTCCGCTGCGGGTAGCGCCCAACAAAGAGCCGTTGCGCTTTCAGGTACAGAATATCCT
>DATLDA010000262.1:0-4410 GCA_035526135.1 Flavitalea sp. | reverse complement strand
GGGGCTAAAATATTTTCCTTCATGAGCAAACGTTGTATAGAGAACGGTCAATTCTTCCAGTGTTGCACCACATCCTCCGAGGATTAGTGAAAGACCCAGTTTTTTCTGGTCTTTTTTTACCTGGTCAAAATCTGCCAGCGCAAGTTTTTGAATAAATTTTTCTTTACCGATCTTTCCAAGTGCTTGTACAGCGGGAACATTGAGAGAATGATCGAGTGCGAATTTCATACTTACAGTACCATAAAATTTGCGATCATAATTTTCAGGTGTATAACCGCTGTAATTGACCGCTACATCTAATAATGAGGAGTGGGGTGTCATGATGCCTTCATCAAAACACATCGCATACAAAAGCGGTTTCAGCGTGCTTCCGGGTTGTCGCACGGCTGCTGCGCCATTTACCTGTCCGGCATCCGTTGTATCATAAAAGTCTGCTGATCCGGTATAAGAAATCACTTCGTGGGTCCGGTTGTCTATTACGATTACTGCCGCATTACGAATATTTTTCAGGTATAATCTTCTCGTGTTGTCTTTTACCAGTTTGTCAACTTTTTGCTGAGTATTCAAATCAATGCAGGTGTGTATTACGTCACCTCCCTCTTGTTTTAATTTCAATGACAGATGTGGTATCAACTGCGGTACGCTATGCCTGTATGCACTGAGAGGTTCCGCAAGGGCATCACTGATTTCATTTTGTGTAAACAACTTTTCCTTCTCAAATCTTTTCAGCCAACGATTTCTTTCTGTTACAATTACCTGGTTATTTCGCCCGATTACTAGTGAAGACGGCCGGTTGGGGATAATAGATAAGGTAACCACTTCAGCCAACGATAAGTGATCGGGATTTTTTTCAAAATATAATACAGCTGCTGATTTCACCCCTTCAATATTGCCGCCGTATGGAATGTGGTTTATATAAAGAAGTAAAATTTCTTCCTTACTATACTTCCATTCCAGTTGCAGTGCACGGAACATTTCCGCCACTTTTTTTAACCATGTTCTTCTACCCGGTTCCAATGAGCGTGCAACCTGCATCGTAATGGTGGAAGCTCCGGACGTTCTTTTGTTACTTATCAGATTATTAAATATAGCCCGCAGTACTGCAAGCGGATTTATTCCGGGATGGTAATAAAAATACTTGTCCTCTTTCCTGATGATCGTTTTTCGAAGAAGAGGGGAGATCTCATGCGGTAACATTTTCATTCTCCATTTTTCGTCTTCAGTCAGAAATGCATGGATCACTTCGTTTTTATTATCCGTAACGATGGTAGAATACTGAATTTTGTCCGGCAAAGGGAAGAGAAGATTCAGGAGAAAAAAAAGAATGAAAACGGTGAGCAGAAAAACTGCGCTGTTTTTTAAGCGGATAAATATTTTTTTGCGTGATGTCATTTCCGGGAGGAGTGCGGCTGTCGCTTAAATTTCCATTTTTTCAGGGGGTCTTCAAAACAGTTTTCTAATTTTATTCAAAATACATATTCATTTAACAATTGATTCTGTTTTCTTCTGAGTAACTTTCTGACACAATTTATTTTTTGTGCCTCCATAGCTTCGCTCACATTTTTTCACATCGTCTGCATATTTATCTTTTTTCTTTGTGTACTTTACGGACATAAACCGTCCTATAACCCATTTAATGTATGCCTATTCCCTCTTTACGTGTAACCATCGTGATGGTTACTATTTTTTTGTGTGCCTGTAACAGGAACATCGTATCGCTGAATTATACAAATGCTACCGGCGAGGTTCAACAACTGAATAATCTCATTTTCCGGTTCGACAAACCTCTCGTTCCGGATTCATTGCTAAACCGATGGGATACTTCCGAATATGTATTATTCGAGCCGAAAATTTCCGGCCGGTTCCGGTGGGAGCATCCTGATGAACTTGTTTTTTCTCCCTCACGTCCGTTGCCGCCTGCTACAACTTTTACAGCATTTTTAGGGGGTGAATTATTGCAGTATGCGAAATATGATGTCGTAAACAAAAAAGACAAGATCACTTTTTCCACCCCCGCATTGAAACTGGAAAATACCTATATCACCTGGGTTACTGCAGGCGAGAAGTCAGCCATTGCATTTCCGCAGGTAGATCTGCATTTCAATTATAGTGTTAATCCGGAAATGGTAAAAGAGAAATTACATCTGCTGATCGATGGTAGTAAAGCGGATTATACAATTACTACACTTTCAAAAGATAACAAGATCACACTCCGTATAAATAATCTCAAACCAACAGAAAAGGATTTGCAGGCGTCTGTTCAACTGGAAAAAGGAGTTATACCTGAAGGTGGAACCAACGGCACTCCACAAGAGATGGCAATGGACGTGCTCATCCCATCGCCCTACAACCTTGCCATCAATGATTTCACTTCTGAACATGACGGAACGGACGGTACAATATTGGTCCATACCAGTCAATTGGTGGTGATGGACGATATTCGTTCCCACATTTCTATTACTCCTGCAATAAAATATACTGTTGAAGAAACCGAAGATGGCTTCTCTATCACGAGCAGCAATTTCGATGTGGCCAAAAGTTATCTCGTTACATTGAAAAAAGGTTTGCGCGGAAAAATAGGCGGAACACTCCGCGAACAGTACGACAATAGTGTTGCCTTTGGGGAGCTGGAACCGGCGCTTTCTTTCACGAATAATAAAAGTGTCTATTTATCGTCGAAAGGCAGCCGGCAACTCGAAGTAAGCATAACCAACATTGAAAAAGTAAAAGTGATCATCTCCAAGATTTATGAAAGCAATATTCTTGCTGCACACCGGTATGGTTATTCTCCGGCTGATTCAAGGAATGCGAATGATGAAAGCGAAGAAGATTATTACGAGGAATCAGGCGGCGATCTCACGCTCGGTGAAGTGGTGTATGAACAGGAAATCGATACCAGGAGCCTACCGAAAAACGGAAATCATCGGATTTTTCGTTTTGATCCGGAAGATCGCTTACCGGAATTCAAAGGGATCTACCATATCAAACTGCGTTCAACCAAAAATTATTGGCTGAGCGACAGCAGGTTTATTTCTTTATCTGATATCGGGCTAATTGCAAGGGAATCGAGGGATCGCGTGGTTGTGGTTGCCAGTTCAATTGGTACTGCCCTGCAATTGGATGGGGTGCAGGTGGCGGTATACGGAAACAATAACCAGGTACTTGGTCTGGGTACTACAAATAAAGAAGGTGTTGCAGATATTGGCCTGACAAGAAAGCAATTCGCCGGCTTTCGCCCGGCTATGATCATTGCCAGAACAGCGGATGATTTTAATTACCTCCCTTTTAATACGACCAGAGTAAACACGTCGCGTTTTGAAGTAGGCGGGAAGAAAAGTAATGCCTCTGGCCTTGATGCTTTTATTTATGCAGAGAGAGATATTTACCGGCCCGGTGAGCTCGTGAATTTTTCAGTTGTATTAAGAGACCGGCAATGGAAATCGCCTGGCGAACTGCCCGTTAAATTAAAATTCCTCCAACCAAATGGAAAGGAATTGAAAAATTTCCGCAAAACATTGAATGAACAGGGATCACTTGAAGCACAGGTAGAAATTTCCGGAGCAGCGATAACAGGAAATTATACATTAGAAGTTTATTCATCGAACGATGTTTTGCTTGGAAGTAAAAATTTCAATATCGAAGAGTTCGTTCCTGATCGTATCAAAGTAAATGCAACACTCGATCTGCCGACACTTCAACCCGGACAAACAGGACATCTTTCGATTTCAGCATTGAATTTTTTTGGCCCTCCGGCGGCAAACAGGAACTATGAAACAGAAATTCAGGTGAAACCAATTTCTTTTTCACCAAAAAAGTTTGAACGATTTACATTCTCCATTCAAAACCCCGCTCTCACTTTCGATAAAGTAGTAGACGAAGGGAAAACAGATGAAAATGGAAAAGCTACTGCCAGTTATGCTGTACCTGAAGAATTTAAAAATAAAGGCATACTGCAGGCAAGTTTTTATGCAACTGTTTTTGATGAAACAGGACGACCAGTAAGCCGAAACGTCACTGCTGACATTTACACACAAAACACATTCTTTGGTATTGGATCTGATGGGTACAATTATTATGCGCTCAATCAGGCCGTGCGTTTTCCTCTTGTTGCATTGGATAGATCCGAAAAAATATTAAATGGCGCGGTCGCCAATGTAAAAGTAATAAAACGCGAATACCGCACCAACCTGGTGAAAAATGGAAATTATTTCAGGTATGAATCTGTACAGGATGATAAATTAATCAGCGAGCAGCAGGTTACTATCAGCGGTGAGAATTATTCTTATTCATTCGTTCCGCGTACGGCCGGCGAGTATGAATTGCGTGTGTCTTTGCCTGGTGCATCAGGATATGTGAATACAGATTTTTATAGTTATGGTTCATGGGGAAGCAATAATGCTTCGTTTGAAG
>DATLDA010000218.1:0-2880 GCA_035526135.1 Flavitalea sp. | reverse complement strand
ACATTCAAATAAATTGAACTCATAAAAGATAGAACGGTTGCTTTGGAGATGGCAACTAATTCGGGCCGGATGTCTTTATAATTTTTTACAAGTAATGATGTAACCAATTGATTGCGAATCGAATTAAACCATTTTATATTGGAACGTGGCCTTTTGGTTTTTTGTACCGAATTGCGCTTTTCGAAACTGTCCGGTC
The DNA here is from genome assembly GCA_035526135.1 of Flavitalea sp. Taxonomy (GTDB): domain Bacteria; phylum Bacteroidota; class Bacteroidia; order Chitinophagales; family Chitinophagaceae; genus Flavitalea. The sequence continues at coordinate 2,684 of DATLDA010000218.1, read as the reverse complement.
AATGATAAAAAGATTTTTTATATTTTCAGCGGGAGTGGATTTTTAAAACCGATGTATAAAAAATCAAAATGGAACGATAAAGACGAATGGAACCTGGTTATTAAGCCTGAATCCTCGCCCTGGTATTTGAAACTGGATGAATTGTGGCATTACCGGGATCTTATCCTCTTGTTCGTAAAACGCGACTTCGTAGCACTCTATAAACAAACCATTTTGGGTCCACTCTGGTTTGTGATACAGCCCGTACTTACTACCATCATGTTTATCATTGTCTTTCATAAAGTGGCGGGTATTCCAACCGGCGGAGTTCCGTCCGCGGTGTTTTATTTATCAGGGCTGGTAGTCTGGAACTACTTTTCATCCTGTCTTACTGCCTCGGCTTCCTCCTTTTCAGCAAATACCCACCTTTTTGGGAAAGTATATTTTCCAAGGCTGATCGTGCCTTTATCAAAGGTCCTTTCCAATCTGGTTAGTTTCGGGATTCAGTTCTCTATCCTCCTGATCATTATGCTCTATTATATTTTATTCGAGAAGGAGCGGTTTAATTTCAGCGGCTATCTTTTTTTCATTCCTTTCATCCTTGCCATCATCGCGGGACTTGCACTTGGAGCCGGTATGATTATCTCCGCACTAACAGTAAAATACAGGGATCTTGTACTCTTGATCAACTTTGGTGTTAATCTGCTGATGTACGCAACACCCGTGATCTACCCCCTTACATTTGTAAATGAAAAATATAAACCGTTCGTACTGGCCAATCCTTTAAGTCCATTAATTGAATGCTTCCGTTATGCATTACTCGGAGTGGGTGAGTTTACAATTACGCAGTTGGGATATAGCATTTTATGTGCGATTGGCATTATGATGACGGGCATTGTTGTATTTAATAAGGTGGAAAATAATTTCATGGACGTGGTATAATATAAATCAATGTCTAATTCAGTTATCAAACTGGAACATATCAGTAAAAAATACCGGCTCGGAACGATAGGAACCGGCACATTAAGCCATGATTTGAATCAATGGTGGGCAAAACTAAGAGGGAAAGCAGATGGATATGAACCATTGGATGGCCATGACCAGTCCAAAATTAAAGGTGACTTTTGGGCGCTCCGGAATCTGAGTTTTGATGTAGAACAAGGCGATACGCTTGGTATAATTGGAAAAAACGGAGCCGGGAAATCTACTGTTCTTAAAATTCTTTCAAGGATAACGTCCCCCACCACCGGCCAGGTAAAAATCAAAGGAAGGATTGCAAGTTTATTAGAAGTGGGCACAGGATTCCATCATGAATTGACCGGAAGAGAAAATATTTTTCTGAATGGAGCAATTCTGGGAATGAGGAAACGTGAAATACAAAGAAAACTTGATGAAATCATTGCTTTTTCCGGTGTTGAACAACACATAGATACTCCGGTAAAAAGATATTCTTCCGGCATGTATGTCCGGCTGGCCTTTGCAGTCGCAGCACATCTGGAACCTGAAATCTTAATTGTGGATGAAGTGTTGGCGGTCGGTGATGCCGAATTCCAAAAGAAATGCCTGGGTAAAATGAGTGAGGTAGCAAAGCAGGGAAGGACAGTGCTGTTTGTCAGCCATAATATGGGGGTTGTTAAGAATTTATGCAACAGAGGTATTTTACTTGAACACGGGAAGATCGTACTGGATGGTTCCATGCCTGATGTTATTAATGCGTACGGAAACCTTCTGGCAGGCAGTTCAAAAGCAGAAGTGAGGTGGCCGATGAACGAAGCTCCCGGAAATGATAATGTCAGAATGGTGGGAGTGAGGGTGCTGAATTGCCGGTTCCAGGTTTCAGATTCTTTACATAGAGATGAAGAATTATTTATTGAAGTTGATTTTGTCACCTTGAAGGAAAACGGCTTCTTTTCAATCAATGTTCAGCTGTTTGATGGAATGGGCATAAGCATATTTTATACCTCCAACAGAGAATCGGCCCTCGTTAATGAGGCTCCTTTTTCAACGACACCCTATAATATAGGTACGTTTCGCTCGCGTGTCACCATTCCTGCAAACCTTTTGAATGAAGGAACATTTATCATCAGTGTTATTATCATGCAAGAACTTTCGTCTATAGCTTCGCAGGCAAAGGAAGTGATCACATTCAATATTATTGATTCAGGGGAAATGAAACAGGAAATGAACGGGCAATGGCCGGGTGTGATCCGACCAAAATTAACCTGGACTACAGGTCCCATTAGTTTAAACCACATTCACGAAAAAGTTTGATACGGAATATAAAAGAAAGTTTCACGAAATATTAAAAAATGAAATCCATCTATTGTTTTTTCATCTTCAGCTGCGCTTTTGCATCCTTTTCGCAAACTGTCCGGGAATCGCTTTCTATACCATCCCGCATACTTGGAAGAGAAGTAAAATATTCCATCTACATTCCGAAAGGATACGACAATTCTTCCCGGCGGTTTCCGGTGCTTTACCTGCTACACGGATACAGTGATAATGAAATGGGATGGACACAATTTGGTGAAGTGGAAGACATCGCAAACAATACTATCGAAAAAGGAGAGGCAACACCTATGCTGATCGCGATGCCCGATGCCGCCGTAACCTGGTATATCAATGACGTCGGAGGAAAGAATCGATACGAAGACTTCTTTATTCAAGAATTCATTCCGTTCATCGATTCAATGTACCGAACCCGG
>DATLDA010000216.1:0-4089 GCA_035526135.1 Flavitalea sp. | reverse complement strand
CACAAGTGAACGAAGTGTATGGTAAATATTTCACCGGTGATTTTCCTGCACGTGAAACCGTTGCTGTGAAAGGCCTGCCAAAAAATGTGAATGTTGAAATTGGTATGATCGCAGCCCGGTAAGCTAAAATTTGTTTTCATGCATGTTGCTGTCCTTGCCGATGACACTTTGAAAAAAGAATTCCTGTCAAAGAACATTCCGCAAAATATCCGCCTAACATTTGCTGACAGTCTCAGGTCATTGGAGATCATTGAGGCCGATGCTTACTTTGATTTGTCCGGTGATCTGGATCGGGAAAGAATGAAGAAATGGTCTTTGTTCCAGGGTAGGATCCTGATTGTAAATGCAGTTCCCCTTACACGGCACGAAATAAAAATTCCTGTGATAAGGATCAATGCGTGGCCAACGTTTTTATCGAGACCGCTTATAGAAATTGCTGTGACGGCAGAAGGCCAGGGAAAATATGCAGATAAAGTTTTTCACTCCTTACAGTGGACCTATCAGGTGGTACCGGATATCGCAGGATTTATCGGTGCAAGGATGGTGGCGGCCATCATCAACGAAGCTTATTTCACCCTGGGTGATCAGGTCAGTAGCAAAGAGGATATTGATATTGCGATGAAGCTGGGTACCAATTATCCTTATGGTCCTTTTGAATGGAGCGAGAAGATCGGCCTCAGGAGGGTAGCAGAATTGTTACAGCAATTGGCATTATCTGACAAATTGTATAGGCCGGCGCCGGCGATGGAATTAGAACTCTGGGCGGCGCGGAGTAAATGAATATTTTGAGTGCACTCATCTTAAATATCGACACAGCGTTGCCTGAGGCGAGTATCTGTATTGCACGGGGAGGGCGTTCTATCGGCATGGCAGAAAACAACGAACAACAGGACCATGCCGCATGGATTCACCTGGCGATAGCAAGCCTTCTTCAGGAGACCGGATGCGCGTTGCAGGAACTCGATGCTATTGCTGTGACGGGTGGACCGGGCTCTTATACCGGATTACGTGTCGGTTTGTCCACTGCTAAAGGGTTTTGCTTTACACTTCAAAAACCACTGATCGTTGAGAATACATTGAAAGTTATGGCAGTTGCTGCGGCAAATATCCATCCTCGAGAGGACGAAGTACTGTTTTGTCCAATGGTAGATGCCCGCCGGATGGAAGTTTTCACCGCAATTTATTCCCCGCAACTGGAAGCGTTACTTTCGCCACGGGCTATCGTGCTTGACGATACCTGGCTTGACCATTTTCCGTTAGAAAAAGAAGTGCTATTTTTTGGTAATGGAAGTAGTAAATTCAGGTTAATGAATATTGCCGGAACCCGGCACCGTTTTTCAAACATCCAATCCCATGCAGGTCACCTGGCGATTCTTGCCGACGAATTATTCAGGGACAAGAAATTTGAAGATCTAGCCACCGCTGTACCTTTTTATGGAAAAGAGTTTTATACCCCGGCGCAAAAGTAATTTGAATAGAATTGTCATTAAAATGTAATACGAATTGCATTTGGGTTTACTTTTGTAATGTTTTCTTCATACCCTGCTGCTACTAATTCGCCCTGTATTTTCTCATCCATTAAAGCCCCCCTGCTCTGATGAATGTCGCGAGTAATTATTCCATGATCTTGAATACTGCCACGGATGGCACATCTGTGAAAGTAGACTTTATGAACCTGAAGAAGGGTGCAATGATCCTTCGTTCACTCAATCATAAATTGAGACAACAGATTGTCAGGTTGATCGATGAAAATAAACGTATGACCGTAACCGAGATTTACGTCCGGCTGCGCCTCGAACAATCGGTAGCGTCACAGCATCTTGCTATCCTGCGAAGGGCCGGCATCGTTAAAACGGAACGAGACGGAAAATTTATTTATTATTCGATCAATAGCCAGCGTGTCGCACACGTCATGCGGTGCGTGGAAGATCTGAACCGTAGTAAAGAGACGGGCAACTGATAAATTAGTAATTAGTAATTAATAATTACTTGTTGCACCCACTATGGAAGGTATTGTCTATACGAATTCGTTAATCGAACAAATTCGCGGTGTCAATTGATAGAAGTTATTCTAATTATGGTGCATCAATTATTGAAAGGTTGTCCAGCCGGGATCATATACTCAAAATTCCGGGCGTTATGAATGGTTAATTATTAATTACTAATTATTAATTGTTAATTCTTAATTCATAAGGTTCGTCAACACGACTCTCCTTCTTTCCTCATAACATTCTTTCTATCTTTGCATCATGTATATACAACAATTGTATACTGGCTGCCTGAGTGAAGCGGCCTATTATATTGAATCTGATGGTGAAGCGGCTATCATTGACCCGCTGCGTGACATTGACGAATACCTTTCCCTTTCCAAAGAAAGAAAAACCAGGATCCGGTATGTGTTTGAAACACATTTTCATGCCGACTTTGTAAGCGGGCATATTGACCTTGGTAAAGCAACAGGTGCACCGATCGTATACGGACCGAATACGGAAACAAAATTTCCGATCCATCTTGCAACAGATGGTGAAGTGTTTCAGTTGGGGAAAATTTCATTGGAAGTATTACACACTCCTGGTCACACACTGGAGTCCACCTGTTATTTGTTACGGGATGAATCGGGCAAACCACATGCACTTTTTACGGGGGATACATTATTTGTAGGAGATGTGGGACGTCCGGATCTAAGTAGTGGCAACATGACGAAAGAGGAATTGGCATCGATGATGTTTGATTCACTTCAAAACAAAATCATCCCATTACCAGACGATGTGATTGTTTACCCTGCTCACGGAGCCGGTAGTAATTGTGGCAAAAATCTGGGTCCGGATACATTCAGCACGATTGGTGAACAAAAGAAAATGAACTATGCATTGCAACCGCAATCACGCGAAGTGTTTGTGAATGCTGTTGTAAGTGGGCTGGATAACGCACCGAATTATTTTCCGATCAACGCGCGCATCAACCAGGAAGGATATGATCCGTTGGAAGAAGTCTTGAAACAGGGGCTTACTCCTCTCGATATTTCTTCATTCCATAAAGTGATGAAACAAACTGATGTCATTTTACTGGATACAAGAAATGCAAATGAGTTCACGGGCGGATTTGTACCCGGTTCAATCAGTATTGGGTTGGAAGGGAGGTTTGCGGAGTGGGCAGGTAGCCTGCTACCATTTGACAAACCGATTGTTCTCATCACGGATCCCGGAATGGAAAAAGAAACAGTCGTCCGTATGGCGCGGGTAGGATTTTCAAATATTCAGGGCTTTCTCGAAGGAGGATTTGCGGCATGGAAAAATGCCGGCGAAGAAATTGATTTGATCATAGATGTCGAAGCCGATGAATTTGCACTTGATCTTCCATTTGATGAAAACATAGTAGTGATGGATGTGCGACGTGAAACAGAATATGGTGATGGACATGTCAAAGGTGCCGTGAACGTGCCTCTGAATGATTTAACAGATCCGGGCAGCATGGCAAATATTGAAGACCATCATAATGTTTATATCCACTGTGCCGGAGGCTACCGCAGTGTGATTGCCGCTTCACTGATTAAAAGACAGGGGATTCATAATATCCGCAACATCGTCGGAGGCTGGGCAAAAATAAAAGAACAGGGAAATATTGAGACCGATAAGGTGAATAGTGTCTTGAACTAGGAGTTGGATATCAGGTATCGGGTATCAGGTATCCCCGTTTCACTAAATTGAAAATCTTCTTTGAAGAAGGTTATGAAAAAATACTCAGGGTGGGATAGCTGATACCTGACACCTCAATTCATCGATCAATCCACAACTCCCGATACTCCTCTTTCCATTCACGTTTCCATCTTCGGTGACTCCACAGCCACACATCAGGATGTTGATAAATTACTTTTTCAAGATACTTTACATATTGCCGGGTGATCTCACCTTCCGGTAGTGTGGCCGCATTTTCCGTTACTAATGTGAACTCAGCTTTATAATGTCCGCGGCGCGGCTTATGGATCTGTGCAAATAATACGGCTGCCTCTGAATTTCTTGCCCCTTTTTCCGGCCCCGTCGCAAATGGCGTTTGTTTATTGAAAAAATTCAACCAGAAAGCACGTTGAAC
>DATLDA010000213.1:0-5174 GCA_035526135.1 Flavitalea sp. | reverse complement strand
AGATACTGTCAGAGGAAATGCGGTGGTTAAAGCAGACAGTTGTGTTGTAAGTGAAGTTGTTTTAATTCCGGAAATAACAGGTAATTGCATCATTCAGTAAGTTGGTCGTTTTTCTTCAACTCTTGCCTATAGTCCTGTTGTTCAATATTCATTTGATTTAAGCAATCGTATTACCTGGTCTGAGTGGCTTCTGTATTACTATATCTATTACGCTCCTTCCAGAATTAATATTAACGACAACCAATATTTTCTGTTAGATGCGTCAGGTCGGGTAAAAGAATTTCATGGTTTTCTTGATGTGATGGACAGTGCTCATGCGCCAAGAATAGTCGTAAAATATGAATATGATGGAATAGGTCAAATCATCAAACTAGTCCGCTACATGGAGTTTTTACCGGATGTACCCTTCGTTGAGAAATGGTTTACCTGGACCAATGGTAATCTGACGAAAATTGTTGCCAAGGCACGGGGTATAACAAACTGGACAGAGATAAATTATGAATATGATCCCGCGCGCCCGGCGAAAAACTTTTTGTTTTTTACCTATCAGGAAGAATTGGAAGCTTTCCAGCCAATTATCAATACGGGGAATCAGAATAAGAATCTTCCAATCAAAGCCACCACAATAGATTTTGATGAAACAGGATTATCAAATGTAAGATCGGTAGCTTCCTTTTATGATTATGAATATTATTCCAATGGGTACGTTAAAAAGTTCAACACGTCAGGGGGTTCATTTTCATATATATATAGGAGTGACGTAACCTATGCATTGAAATATAAATGCTTTTAATTTCACATTGGATAAACACTTCACTATTCTTTTGAAATAATTGTCAATGATATCTCAAGAAAGGAGACGACACATCATCCTGAGCGAAGCGATGGATCTCTCCTTAAAACATAACACATAGTATTATAGATACATAGGGCACATAAAACCCAAATCTGAAATCGCAAATCTAAAATCTTAAATGCGAATTGCGGAAATCCCTGCCCGCAAACTGTCCGGCCTCCTGTTCGAAAATGAACAATTAAAGAAATTTTTACTCACCTTAATTGATTGATCTCTATTATTTTATTGCCTTGGCATAATTCTTCCGCAAATTTTATCCGTCGTAGTTCTATTTCATCTGTTTCTAAAACAAACCTTAATATGATACGCAACTACTTTACGATTGCAATACGGTATCTGCAGAAAAATAAGCTGTATACTATTGTGAATGTTGTTGGCCTGGCAATTGGAGTTGCCAGCTGCATCTTGATAGCTCTCTATGTTTCTCACGAAATGAGCTACGATCGCTTCCATGTGAATGCAGACCGGATTGCGCGTGTAACCTGGGAATACAGCTTTGAAGGAAATCCCAATAAAGTTGCGTTAACAGGAACGAAAGTAGGGCCGGAGTTCAAAAGGAAGTTTCCGGAAATAGAGTCGTACGTCCGCACTATGAAATATCCGCGGGTAATCGCCTATGGAAATAAAATGTTTGACGAAGCCAATTTCTTATATGCTGATTCCGCTTTTTTTACTGTTTTTTCATTTCCGCTGATCAGTGGCGACCGGGCGACAGTCCTCGACGGTCCTGATAAACTAGTGATCACAAAATCAATGGCCACAAAATATTTTGGAAACACAGCGCCGGTTGGACAAACAGTAAAAGTCGGAACAAAGAATTTTCTCATTACGGGAGTGGCGGAGGATGGCCCGGATAATTCACAACTGAAATTTGATTTCGTGGCATCATTTACGTCCCTCAATGCTTCTAAAACAGAAAAATGGAATGAAGCGAATTACATCACTTATTTTCTTTTGGGGTCCGGGAAACAATTGAATTCCGTTCAGGAGAAAATTAACGGGTACTCCAAAACTGACCTGAGAAAAGAAATGGGTTTGCAGGGTAATTCCTATTCCAGTTTTCATCTGGAACCGTTGACTGCTGTTCATTTACATTCTGAGCAGGATGGATTTGAACCAAATGGCAATATTCTCTATCTGTATGTATTAGGTGCAGTTGCGGTACTGATCCTGTTGATCGCTTGCGTCAACTATACGAATTTAAGTATTGCACAATCAGCGGGCAGAAGTGCGGAAGTAGGAATGCGCAAGGTGTTGGGAGCCGCCAACAAACAGGTATTTTATCAATTCATTACGGAATCACTATTACTTGTATTGATCTCTGTATTGGTGGGGCTGGGAATAGCTTCCCTGCTATTACCTTATTTCAATCAGCTTGCCGGAAAACAATTCACGGGGTCAGTTTTACTCAGGCCGGAAGTTATTATTTCATTATTTATACTGGCCTTCCTTGTGACGTTAGCAGCGGGCGCGTATCCATCGATGATACTTTCTGCCGGTAGGATAACGAATATTCTGAAATCAGGTTTTCGGTTCACCGGATCCAATGCACTGCGCCGCTCACTGATCGTTTTCCAATTTGTTACTTCCTTTTTTTTAATGGTTTGTACTATTATCATCCTCCAGCAACTCTCCTATATTCAGAATAAAGATCTTGGATACGACAAGGAGCAGGTTGTTATTTTGCCGATTGACAATACCATACTCCTGATGTATGATGATATCAAAAAAGCATTCACGGCGAATTCTCATATTGCTTCAGTAACCGGAGCCTATGAAGCTCCAACCCATATCGGTTGGAGTGATGGTCTGAGTAAAGAGAGTGGCAGTAATAATTCGAGTAGTATTTCTATCAATGCATTGCCGGTTGATGAGGACTTTGTGAAAACGATGAACCTGAAAATAATTGCAGGTAATGATTTCAATCAAACGGATGTTCAGCAATTCGATACTTCCAACGGGGGCAAAAATCTGCACTATTCTTACATGCTGAATGAATCTGCAGCAAAAGCCCTCGGCTGGACCCCGCAGGAAGCCATTGGTAAAATAGTCAATAAAGGTACCAGCGGTACGATCAAAGCCGTCGTGAAGGATTTTCATTTTCGCTCTTTCCATGAAGCTGTCGGTCCCTTAGTGATCTTTCTCGATAAAACGATGGTGCGGGAGATGTTCGTGAAAGTAAAGGGAAATGTACCGGCTGCACTCGGTTTTTTAGAAAAAACCTGGAAGGAAAGAATTACCGGCAGACCTTTTGAATATCATTTTCTGGATGAAGATTTTGCTGCGTTGTACAAAGCAGAACAAAAGACGTCAGGAGTTTTTACTGCTTTTGCAGCAGTTGCTATCCTATTGGCATGTCTAGGTTTGTTCGCACTGACTACTTATTCCGTCGTTCGACGCACAAGAGAAATTGGTATCCGGAAAATATTAGGGGCAAAGCCGGTAAATATTCTTACACTTATCTCAAATGATTTTCTGAAATTGATCTGTATTTCTTTTTTGCTGGCCACCCCACTTGTATGGTATGTCATGAATAAATGGTTAGGTAATTTTGTTTACCGGATTTCAATCCATTGGGAAGTATTTGTTTTAGCGGCAATGGCTACTTTGGTCATTGCATTGGCAACGATTTCAATCCGGGCAATGCAAACTGCATTTTCCAACCCGGTTAAAAATATGCGGATTGAATAAGTAAAAAAATAACAGATAGATACAAAAGATACAGAGAAATTCAAACGTTCTTTGCTGACTTTGCATCTTTACGAGAAACAAAAAATAACACATAGAAACATAGGTACATACCTGTCCCGTCCATGCGGGAGGAACACATAGAAATTCAAACGTTCTTTGCGCCCTTGCGTGAAACAAAAAATAACAAATAGATACATAGAATGATATACTTTGCGTCTTTGCTTCCTTTCCGTCAGACGGGTGGACATGCAACTGTATCAGATGACTAAACTATTCGTATCCTCGCCCACTCTTAGCAAACTAATTTTCCTCCTTGTTATTGGATTTTTTTTATCCTGTAGCAGTTCACACCCCCTACCTGTGAGGCCAGTGAAAGCAACCGATCCTGTCTGGAGCGCAGGTAATATCACAGCCTTTGAAAGAAAACTTGAAGCGTTACGACTGCATTACCACATCCCCTCCTTATCTGTTGGCATAGTAAATGAAAAAAAATTAACCTGGAAAAAGGGTTTCGGATATTCAGATATTGAAAACAAGAAAGTCCCGGATGAAAATACCGCGTATCATCTCGCATCTGTCACAAAAACATTTGGTGCTATCATCCTCATGCAACTCGTTGAACAGGGAAAATTAAGTCTTGAAGATCCGATAGCAAAATACGGTATCAATCTGGGTGGCCGCTGGGGTAGTGATGAGAGGATCAAAGTAAAACATCTGCTGACACATACTGCCAAGGGAAATGCATTGAATGGATATACACCCGGCACTGTTTTCCATTATGATGGTGGCTGGTATAACCGGTTAGGAGAAGTAATTGAAAAAGCATCAGGGAATACATTCGGCCAATTATTAATGAAGAATATCATAGAGCCGCTGCATCTACGCAATACAGTTCCGAGCCTCGATGATAGTATTCATTTCCGGTTAACAGGGTATAATATGGATTCCTTTGCAGCGACCATGGCTAAACCTTATAATTGGGCGGGTAAAAAATATAATCCGGTTCAGATGTCTTATGGGTTTGGCCCTGCAGCGGGAATTATCAGTACGGTGGCAGACCTCGCCAAGTATTCTGTAGCGATTGATGACCAAAAATTTTTAAAGCCGCAAACGTGGGAGAAAATGTTTACGCCCATTAAAACGACAAATGGAAAATCGATTCAATACGGACTCGGATGGTTCATAAAATCTTATAATAATACGAAAATCGTGTGGCACACCGGCTGGTGGTTTGGATATTCCACCCTGTTTGTAAAGATCCCGGAGAAGGACCTGACCTTTATCATTCTTGCCAATTCACAGGATCTGAGTCGACCTTTCTATCTTACTTTATATCCTGTTCCATTGCCTAATCCCTTTGTGAGCAGTCTGACAAAAGATTTAATGATCTCTGATTTCGCACGGTTATTTATTGAGCATTTTGTGGGGTTATGATCAGGCGATCAGATGCAGTCAATTGAGAAATAACACATAGAAAAATAGGTACATAGGACACATAGAATACTTTACTTTGCGTCTTGACTATTTGCGCCTTTGCCCGTCCGACCGAGCATCCGGGCGGGCGTGAAACATTCGTAATTGATTATTTTTTGATAATTATTTGAACACGCATGTTCTTTTTGCGCTC
>DATLDA010000212.1:0-2944 GCA_035526135.1 Flavitalea sp. | reverse complement strand
CACAATCCCTCCATTCAATTCATAGATAAGGTTCGAAAACCCCGGGAAGAAAAAGCCATTAAAGGTTTTGATGGGAGTGTGAATAAAATAAATTTTGTTCATGATGTTTACCCTCTACTGAACGGTAATTCCATCGTGGTATCAATCAAAGAAGAAAAACCTGATACCGCAGATATTGATTTCAAAGGACGATATGTCGAAACGCCCTTCGCAGCAACCATCCTGTCCACACACGCAACAAATGTCGCTACTATAATTGCCGGCGCAGGTAACACGGACGAGTCAACACGAGGTGTTGCCTGGGGTGCAGCTATTACTTCAGCAAGCTTTAATTCACTACTGCCGGAAAGTGATTCTTCCTACAGGAAGTTTAAAATCAGTGTTCAAAATCATTCCTATGGAACCGGAATTGAAAACTACTACGGCGCTGATGCAGCTGCGTATGATCAAAGTGTAATCCAAAAACCGGATCTGCTGCACGTTTTCTCTGCTGGGAATGCGGGCGATCAATCTTCGGTATCTGGTAATTATAGTGGGATTACTGGTTATGCAAATCTCACAGGCAGTTTTAAAATGGGAAAAAGTCAACTGACTGTAGGATCGATTGATTCTTTTTTGAATGTGAGTCCGCTGAGTTCTAAAGGCCCTGCTTACGATGGCAGGATCAAACCCGAACTGGTAGCGTTCGGCCAGGATGGAAGTTCCGGAGCTGCTGCGATTGTTTCAGGAATTGCCTTGCTGATACAACATGCTTACGCCGAATTAAACAATCATGATTTACCACCTTCCGACCTGGTTAGAGCGATTCTGGTGAATTCTGCGGATGATGTCGACAGGCAGGGCATTGATTTTTCTTCAGGATTTGGAAATGTAAATGCTTATCGCGCCATGCATGCAGTTAAGGCACACCATTACACCATGGGAAGCGTTTCAAATGGATCAAAGAAAACTTTCCGCATTGAAGTACCTGCCGGATCTGCACAATTAAAAGTTACTCTTTGCTGGAATGATCTGCCTGCAAATCCCAATGCAAAAAAATCACTCATTCAGGACCTCGATTTGTCCCTGCAAAATATCACTACAAATCAACAATGGCTTCCGTGGGTTTTAAACAGTTCACCTTATTTGGATTCACTCATACAATTGCCTTCACGGAAAAAAGATACGCTGAATACGATTGAACAGATCACCATTGTAAATCCTGCATCAGGAACCTATGAAATTGGTATCTCTGGCACCCGCTTAGTCGCCGATCAATTGTTTGCTATTACCTGGCAACTGGATAGCCTCTCAACGTTTCAATGGACATATCCGACGAAAAGCGATCCGTTACTGCCCTCGCAGGAGCATGTTTTGCGATGGGAAAACTTTAGTGGCACTGAACATGGTCTTCTCGAATACAGTTTGAAAGGAGGTGCAGAATGGTCCCCGATTTCAAATAATGTGAATTTGTCGGTGCCCTGGATTAAATTTCGTGTGCCCGATACAGTTACCACAATTCTTTTCCGGATGGCGGTAAACACATCTTCCTTCACCAGTGATACCACAGTGGTTGCAGCCCGGCCATTCCTTCATGTTGCCTATTTATGCGCCGATTCGGCATTGCTGTATTGGAATCGCCACGGGATAAATGATTTTGTGCTGTACAAACTCGGAGAAAAATATCTTGAACCAAAGGGGAACACAACAGATACAACGTTTACAGTTCGTGCGATAAGTGGTAGTAACTATTTTGCAGTTGCACCCGTTGTCGCCGCAGGCAAGCAGGGACTCCGTAGTTATGCAATCGACTTAAATAACCAGGGTGCCGGTTGTTATGTTAGAACCTTCCTCGTTGACAAGTTCGATGATTTTGCCCGGTTACAAATTGAACTCGGCACGTTAACCACGGTGAGATCAGTTGAAGTGCAGAAATTGACAGGGAATATTTTCGTGACACGCTACCATACCATTCCATCTTCTGCATTGTTTTTTTGGAATGATTCGGCATTACAGAAAGGCGTTAATGCATACCGACTCAAAGTGAGTCTGGATGATGGACAAATTTTATATTCTCGAATCGAATCAGTTATCCATTTTCCAGACTATGAGTTTATTATTTTTCCCAATCCTGCAACCAGCAGCGGAGGCATAACGATTGCGGCCCGCAATCCGGAAGAAATGAAATTTCAATTATTTAATACTATGGGAAAACTTATTATAGAAATAGGAATAACAGATATCTCCAACCACATTTCACTTAATAAAACCGGAAGCGGAATTTTCTTTTATCGGATCGTACAAAAAGGTGTTACCACCGGCAAAGGGCAACTGCTCATTACACGCTGACAGTGTCTAAATTGAAAAAGCCACCTGCTAAGGTGGCCTTCAAAGTGATTTTATTTTATTTAAATCCGGAAGTGAGCAAAAGCTTTGTTTGCTTCAGCCATACGGTGAGTATCTTCTTTTTTCTTGAAGGCAGCTCCCTCTCCTTTTGCTGCAGCAACGATTTCTCCTGCCAGTTTCTCCGACATACTTCTTCCATTGCGGTCGCGGCTATAGCGGATCAGCCACTTCATGCTGAGGGAAATTTTACGGTCTGGCCTTACTTCAGAAGGGATCTGAAAAGTGGCACCGCCGATACGTCGACTTCTTACTTCAACGGAAGGTGTAATATTGGAAAGTGCTTTCTTCCAGATATCATATCCGTTTTCACCGGTTTGCTTTGCAACACGATCCATTGCATCATAAAAAATATTGAAGGCAGTATTTTTTTTGCCCTGCCACATCAGGTTATTTACAAACCTGGTGACAAGTGCATCATTGAAACGTGCATCTGCAGCAGGTGGAATCTTTTTTGCTTTAGTCTTCCTCATTGATGAACTGTTTGATCAGCTTTTATTGTTTATTTTTTTGCTTTCTCACGCTTTGTACCATACTTGGAACGGCTCTTTTTACGGTCTTT
>DATLDA010000202.1:0-7337 GCA_035526135.1 Flavitalea sp. | reverse complement strand
AACAATCTGGTATCTCTCATCAACCTGCTGAAATGCGTTCAGGAATTCAACATTCCTTATTTCGTATTTTCTTCTTCCTGCACCGTTTATGGCAATCCCGATAAAATACCCGTGACAGAATCCACACCACCCAAACCCGCTGAGTCTCCTTATGGGTATACCAAACAAATGGGAGAGCAGATTATCAACGAATTCTCAAAAGCGCACGAAACGCAATGTGTCCTGCTTCGTTATTTCAACCCGGTAGGCGCCCATCCTTCCGGTATGATCGGAGAATTGCCCATTGGGAAACCGGCTAACCTGGTGCCTGCCATTACGCAAACTGCAATTGGTAAACTTCCACAGTTGATGGTGTTTGGAAATGATTATTCCACCCGCGACGGTTCGTGCATCCGCGATTATATCCACGTTTGTGATATTGCCCATGCGCATACGCTTGCCATTGATTTTTTGCTGAATGAAAAAACAATGAAAAGGTGCGAGGTCTTTAACCTCGGCTCCGGAAACGGGGTCACCGTGCTGGAAGCTATCCATGCATTTGAAAAAGTAAGTGGAGTAAAACTGAATTATATGGTTGGCGGGCGCAGACCAGGTGATGTGATCGCTATCTACGCAAACAATGATTATGCACGGAAAACCCTCGGATGGAATCTGAATTTTTCTTTAGATGATATGATGCTGACCGCGTGGAAGTGGGAACAAAGACTGAAACTTGACGAGAAATTTTTCCAAAGCAAACCGGTTGATCTTAATTAAAAAATTAAAAATTAAAAATTAAAAATTAAAAAATGGTCACGAAAGATGAAAAGCAATTGGTCATCTTTTTACATTTTTAATTTTACATTTTGCATTTCACCATGGAAGTCACTCAAAAACAAAGTATGCTCAACGAAATCACCGTTACGGGTGAGAAAGATACCCGCAGTGGTTTCGGAGACGGTATCGTGGAAGCAGCAAGAAAAAATCCGAATGTTGTTGCATTGACTGCAGACCTTGCGGGTTCACTCAAACTAAATCAGTTCATCAAAGAATTTCCTGCCCGGTTCTTTCAATGTGGCATTGGTGAAGCCAATATGATGAGCATTGCTGCAGGTCTCACGATCGGAGGCAAAATTCCATTTACCACTACTTTTGCCAACTTTTCTACAGGCAGGGTTTATGACCAGATCCGGCAAAGCATAGCCTATTCAGGAAAAAATGTAAAGATCTGTGCCTCACATGCCGGATTGACCTTAGGTGAAGATGGTGCCACTCACCAGATACTGGAAGATATCGGAATGATGAAAATGCTTCCGGGTATGACAGTTATAGTTCCGTGTGATTATAACCAGACAAAAGCGGCTACTATTGCCATCGCAGAATTTAATGGACCGGTCTATCTTCGATTCGGAAGGCCCAGCTGGCCCATCTTTACCGATCCTTCTGAAAAATTTCAGATTGGCAAAGCGCAGATCTTTTCAAAAGGAACTGACGTGTCCGTTTTCGCTTGTGGACATATGGTATGGAAAGCTATTGAAGCAGGTCGCATATTGGAAGAACAAGGCATCAGTGTAGAAATTATCAATCTGCATACCGTCAAGCCGCTTGATACAGAAGCGGTCCTGAGTTCAATCCGGAAAACCAAATGTGCTGTAACGGTAGAAGAACATAATGTCATCGGAGGGCTGGGTGATGCGGTCGGTCAGACAGCTGCGCGAAACTTTCCTATACCCATAGAGTATATCGGTACAAAAGATACATTTGGTGAAAGTGGTACACCCGCTGATCTGCTGAAAAAATATGGACTGGATACTCCTTTCATCGTCGAAGCAGCGAAAAAAGTAATGGCAAGAAAATAGATAACCTTTCCTAAATCAATAAATATTCAGGAGCTGATGCTACCACTTATGAACATTGTTTGTCGTTCATAAGTACAGCCTGTTAAAACACCACCATGGCTATTTCGACCCCGGATAGTGAATTGCTGTTACAATTCCGTGATCCTCTGCAAAAGGAAACAGCTTTCACCACTATTGTAAAAAAATACCAGGAAAAATTATACTGGCATATCCGGCGAATGGTTATTGACCATGATGATGCCAATGATGTACTGCAAAATGTTTTTATCCGCGTCTGGAATGGATTGGAAAATTTTCGGGAAGATTCCCAACTATATACCTGGTTGTACCGGATTGCTACCAATGAATGCCTCACCTTCCTGGAGCAAAAAAAGAAACGGGCTTCAGTATCATTTAATGACGTCGAAGAAACCCTCAGCAACCGGATCAAAGCCGATAAACACTTCGATCCCAACAAGTTAGAATGGAAATTACAGGTTGCTATTCAGCAACTTCCTGAGAAACAACGAATTGTATTTAATTTGAGATACTACGATGAAATGCCATACGAGGAAATGAGCCGCGTCTTGGAAACTTCCGAAGGCGCTTTAAAAGCCTCGTACCATCATGCAGTCAAGAAAATAGAGGATTATATCCTGAATCATTAAACTTTCACCACCTGAAGAGGTCTTAAAACCAGTAAAATACAGCGAGTCAGAAATGGATAACAGGAATCCCATAAATACAGAGTTACACGCCATCAGTCCTTTGGTGGCAGGTCTCCCACCTGTTTGTCCCTATAAAGTTCCGGATAACTATTTTATTTCCTTTCCGGATTTCATTAAAGAAGCAGTATCCGGTCAGGAGCCGCCATTGTCTTTCAGGGGTACAGCCGCAGTACCGTTTAAAGTGCTTTCCGGTTATTTTGAAAATTTTGCAGGCAATTTATTAAAACGCATTCACGCATTGGAAGCTGAAAATGTCAATGATGAATTGAAACATTTATCTCCGCTTCTACATAAAGCAGAAATAGAAAATCCTTTCAAAACACCTGCAGGATATTTTGATGAATTGGCAGACAACCTGGTTTCCGGAATGAAAGCGATCGATTTTGTAAAAGAAGAACTTGACCATCCGATATTAAATGATCTTAAAAACAGGCCCGTTTATACCGTACCAACCAGGTATTTTGATCAACTACCACAATTAATCCTGAACAGGATCCAGGGTAAAAAAGCTAAGATATTTCAGTTGCCGACCCGTCGGTCGATCATGCAATTTGCAACAGCAGCTGCCGTTGCGGGATTATTTATTTTGGGAGTTCTTTTTATCAGACAGGACACACCCCGACAGGTTGCAGAAGTTCAATCATCTGATTCAGTAATTACCCGGAATATCAGTAAGATTTCTGATGAAGCAATTCGAAACTATGTTGAGAACGACAACGTCGCTATCATTGAAAATGCTTTGATCAGTACCGCAAATGTAGAAATGGATACGGAAGACCTGAAAGATATGCTGGCCGATCTTCCTGATGAAGAACTGAAAAGTTATTTAGAACAACATGCCAATTCAGAAAAATCCGTGATCAACTAATTTTCAGACTATGAAAAAATTATTACTCATATTTTCTTTTTGCTTCACCCTGCTGTCATCATATGCACAGGATAATAATGAGCTGAAAAACGACGGGGGCAGGCTGGAGGCATATAAAATCGCATTTCTTACAAAAAAATTGAACCTGTCACCGGAGGAAGCGCAAAGGTTCTGGCCGATCTATAATAAATATGAAGGAGAGATCCGGAGTGCCCGTACCGAATTCCGTCAAAAAAAAGGAAATGAAATTGAGATTGAAGAAAGGATTCTTAACATTCGAAAAAAATATAACAACGAATTCAGTAAAGCCCTTACAACTGAAAAAGTAAATACCTTATTCCGATCCGAAAAAGAATTTGGCAACATCGTTCAAAAAGAAATGATGGAGAGGCGCCAACTTCAGAACCGTGGGAATCGTAATAAAGATTAAGAAATTTAATTTGGTGTTTTTCATAGGTTAGCAACGGCCGGCTCTTTCCAGGGCAGGCCATTTTTTTATTTCAGATTTTAGATTTTCGATTTACTTTCCATCTTTGCGTAAAACAAAATCTAAAATCTGAAATTGGAATAAAGATCCTTCGCTTCGGTCTGGTGAACGCTAAAATTGGTACACGGGTGTTCTTATATCATGATAGAACAAAAACTTCCATTGTTCTTTTTGGCCACGCTCCCGCCATTGTTGCCTCAATTCCATGCATTTTTTGCCATCGTAATCATATTTCGCAACAAACCGGGTTTTCATTTGATATAATTGCGGGGCATCATCCCCACCGAAGAAAATAATTTCACCTGCGTCCACTATTTTGAATACCTGGTGAAAAGGAGAATGCGCTCCGGTGACTTCATAACTGATGTATCCGTCAAGTACGCCATTTCCATCAAGATAACTTACCTGCGGTGCATCACGCAAACCTTCCAGTTCTTCTGTGATATAAGAGGGAAACCCTTTTTCAAATGCAAAATCCAACTCTTTTCGCTGAATAAAATACTTCGCACCCGGGAAAGCGAGCCTGCTTTTATTCCCCTCTTCTTTTGCAACTCCACCTGAGTGATCTTTGTGCAGATGCGTCATGAGCACTTTGGTGATTTCAGATGGATTGATTCCTGCCTTCATCAGATTATCATGGATCATAAGGGTGCCATCTGCATTTGAAAATCCAAGCCCTGCATCAAGCAACAGCACATCTTCCGTGGTTATTACAACGAATGGCTGCACTTCTACCAGTAAACTACCTACAGGCCGGTTTTGTAAATCATCCTTCGCTTCATCGAAAGGAACAAATTTTTTGGATTTATCAATAGTAAAAGTTCCTTCAGAAAGTGGAATGATTTTCATAACTAAAATAGTTCTTAGTGCTTAGTTCCTGGTTCTTAGTCGATTTCAAAATAGTTCATAGTTGTCAATTCAACCCGAATCAATAACTGTGAACCAGGAACTAAGAACTATGAACTTCGCTTAGCGAAGTACCATCTGCCTGTCTGCATCAAGACGAATCAGAATAAATAATAAAACAGAAAATGTTATTAGTGAAGTACCGCCGTAACTGATGAATGGAAGGGGAATGCCAATTACCGGTGCGAGGCCGATTGTCATACAAAGATTGATGGTGATATGAAAAAATAATACAGAAGCAACACCGTAAGCATAACAGCGGCTGAATACACTCCGCTGCCGCTCTGCAATATTGACGATACGCAATAACATAAAAAGGTACAGGCTCAAAAAAAGCAAGCTGCCAAGAAAACCGAAACCTTCGCCAATGGTACAAAAGATAAAATCTGTTCTTTGTTCCGGTACAAAATCGAACCTGGTTTGCGTTCCTTTCAGATAGCCTCTCCCTAATATACCACCGCTACCAATTGCAATTTTACTTTGCCTTACGTTGTAGTCAGCATCCTTTGGTTTTGTACCAGCTGCATCATCTCCTACTTTATTGAGGTTCGCATATGGATTTTCGCGGCCGATCAGTGAGAAGATCCGTTCTACCTGGTGCTTTTGAAAAACATTGGTGAATAAAAATGGAACTGCAAAACGTTGAATACTGACACAGAACAACCAAAGCAGTACGATCGAAAATAACAGGCTGCGTCTTCGTTTGATCTGCCGGCGCATCATATAGATAGCAGCCACAGCGATGGCGGTAATCGAAATGGCCAACATATTTTTTTCGACAAGCAGGGTTGCAACGATTATAATGGCGAGGGAAAAGCCGGTGATCAGATATCCAGCCGGAAGACCTTCGCGAAACATCACAATAAAAAATGCAAAAAACACTAAAGCAAGACCGGTCTCTTTTTGTGCGATGGTAATCAGTGCAGGTAGTAGAACAATGCCAGCAGCTATCAATTGCGAGCGTGGCCGCGTAAAGTTTGTTTCGACGCGTGACATATATTTAGCGAGTGCGAGATTTACAAAGATCTTACACACTTCTGCAGGTTGTAACTGGAAACCACCAAACCGTATAATCGAATTGGTACCTTTTACTTCTGTATGAAATGGAAAAACCAGAAGAAGCAAAAGAATTCCGAAGGCATACCAGATATTGGCTGTGGCAGTAAAGAATTTGCTATCTGTTAGGATTATGAAGAGTCCGAGCACCAATGATATAATAAAATAAAATGTCTGCTTACCATAATCAGAACGCATTTTAGTCATGCTTCCTAAAATATCTTCGCCCTCACGATAGGTTACAGAAAAAATGCTGAATATCCCAATCGTTACCAATGCAATGTATAGCCATATCAGCACCCAGTCGACTCCTTTTGATATTGCAGGATTTTTCTGGTTCATACACTCAATGGTTTTTTCATATTTTTTGGTTCACGGGGAAGTGCCGCTACGCGGTGGATTGGCACGGCGGGTTGTTTTGCCGGTGGCGGAATATAAGGTCTTCCACGCTTCAGGTATTTCATGATATAGGTACTGTCTTTTGTCATTTTGAACCACCTGAATGCACGCGTTGAATCCTCAATATACTGGAGCCTGTCAAGATACGTAGGCATCAGGTTTGCAGCGCTGATGCGTTCCACTTCCGTTTTCCTTTCGGCGCGCAGTGTATCATTCAAATATTTTTCCATAAGAAGTGACGCTATCGGCGATGCCCATGTGGCGCCAAATCCTGAATTTTCTACCACGACTGCCAACGCTATCTGTGGATTTTCACGCGGTGCGAAACATACATACATGGAGTTATCCGGAAGTTTGAATCTTTTTCCATCAATGACACGGTATTTTTCAGCAGTACCGGTTTTAGCACATACATTGATTCCGGGAATCATTGAGGTTCCTCTTTCTCCCACATCCTGCATACCGCTGTACACGGCTTCATATGAATCTTCTGAAATGCGGGTCAGGATTTCATGCTTCACACGATAATTGCGAAGAATAGTGTCCGCACTGCTTTCATTATCGATGTTCTTCACAAAATGAGGGGTGTAATAAAAACCTTTGTTAGCAATGATACACATAGCGTTTGCCAGCTGAAGCGGAGTGGCCTGCATCTCGCCCTGTCCTATACCCAAAGAAACGTTTGTACACGAATTCCAGGATCCCCTATAAATACGATTATAGAAACTTGTGTCTGGAACCAGACCATTCGCCTCGCCCGGAATATCAACTCCGAGCCTTTTTCCCAGGCCGAACTTATTCAGATAGTCTTTCCATAGAGGAAAAGCCTTTCTCAATCCGCCAATTCGGGAATTTTCGACTGTCATCCGGTACACTTGTGAAAAATAAGAATTGCACGAATTCGCTATTCCCAAACGTAAGTTCGCTGCATGCCCGGGGTTGTTATGTGTACATTTTACCAGTTTGTAACAAGACGTATAGTATCCCGAGCAACTATAACCGAAATTCGCATTGATTAATCCTTCATCAAGCGCAATCAATGCCCCTAATGGTTTATAAGTGGAGCCAGGTTCATA
>DATLDA010000287.1:0-4018 GCA_035526135.1 Flavitalea sp. | reverse complement strand
TCGGCGGACTTCAGGGATCACTTTTATTACTGTTCGGTTTTCATAAAAAACTTCACCGGAACGGAAATACTTTTTTGCTCCTTTATATTGGGGTGCTGCTCCTTCAACTTACCCTGAAAGTGATGAGCAAGATCTGGCTGATGGAGAACTGGTCACTGCTCTATTCACTTTCGCACAACCTGCCTTTATTATATGGACCTCTGATTTACCTCTTCGTAAAGGAAAGAATAATGAGATTTTCCTTCGCCCCCAAAGACCTGTTGCATTTTCTACCGTTCGGGGTTGTGCTGTTTTTTACTTTTCTATCAGCTCAGGAGATCGCGTTCCCCTTTGAATTTATCCTGTCCAATCCACACGTACGTTTTGTGCTGCTTGGGATTTCATTGGGAGTGTATCACTACTTCGCTTACCAGACCTCCGGAAAATACATCGCCATCGATCAAAATAAAATCGCAGCCACTCCTTATACAATTAATTGGGTGAAAAAATTCGTCGTAGTATCTGCTATGGTGTGCAGTCTGATTGCAACAGCACTCTACCTCTTGTTCATCAACTATCCGAACGGACATGAATACCGGTATGGATTCGTTTCACTTACACTATTTATCTATTGGATCAGTTATTCAGCACTCACAGAGCCTATCCTGTTTTCAATAATTACCACGCGCGAAACAAACCCGGAGAATATTCCGCGGCTGGTGGTCCATCGTCAGGTAAAAAAATATGCCCGCTCTACCCTTGATGTATCTGAAAAAGAGCGGATCAGCAATGCCTTAAGTAAATTGGTTGACCAGGATAAGATTTACCTGGATACGGAGCTCACGATTGATTCGCTGGCAGAAAAAATCAACTGCAGCCGCCATGCTTTATCACAAGTATTGAATGAATGCATGGGTCAATCCTTTTACGACTTCGTCAATCAGCATCGTGTTCAACAGGCCAAAGCCCTGCTTCTTGATGTATCAAGAAAAGATCACAAGATATCCTCGATTGCGTACGATTCAGGCTTCAATTCTTTGTCTACGTTCAATGAGGTCTTCAAAAAATTAACCGGCTGCCCGCCTTCCCAATTTCTAAGGTATGCCGGAGAAAGACAGCGGGTGTGACCGCTGTTATTTCACGCCCGTCCGACCGCGCAGCCGGGCGGGCAAAGCTGCAAAGGTCGCAAAGACGCAAAGGGATTTCTATGTGTAACTATGTTCCTATGTGACTATGTGGTTAACCTTACTTGCCCTTTCAGGGAGTTGAAACAATTACTTCCGGATTGATCGGTTCGGTAGGTATCGTGTCACTGATGATTTTATTTTGATCCAGAATAAAAATCATCAACATGAAAACGCTCCTTACCGCTGCATTGGTGCTTACCGTTGTACAAACAATCGCCCAATCGACGAACACCACATCACAACTGGATCCACTCACTTTCGGTGTCGTGCTCGACGATCCGGGGATGAAAAATGTACTTGTAAAGAAAGACATCACGTATCTGACGAACGACAAAGAAACGCTGAGCCTTGATCTTTATACGCCACCCGGATTGAAAGCGAATGAAAAACGTCCTGCCATTATTTTCCTCAATGCTATTGGAGAAAGAGCGGGACAAAGAAAAGTAAAGAGCTGGGGCATCTACACCAGTTGGCCTTCGCTGATGGCAGCGCAGGGATATATGGGCATTTCCATGGAAACCGATGGCAACAGGATACAGGAATCCATCCAGGGACTGTTTACTTTTCTTAAAGAAAATGGCAGTCAATACCATATCGATGCAAATCGATTAGGTGTGTACGCAGCCTCTGCCAATGTTACACAATCTGCTATTTATCTCATGAAGCCCGAAGCTTCACGCGGCATCAAAGCAGCAGTACTTTATTACGGCAATCCACCGACGGGCCCTTTCCGGAAAGACCTGCCTGTTTTATTTGTTGTCTCGGAAGGGGATGTGCGTCCGAATGCATATACCGGACTATGGAATGAAGTATTGAAAAATAATGCACCGTGGACAATCAAAATGGGCACAGGCATGCCGCATGCATTTGATGCGTATTCTGACAATGAGGAAGCTCGAAAGATTATTAAAGAAACCATCTCTTTCTGGAAGAATCACCTCGATCCGGTTCCCGCTCCTGCATGGAAATATTCTGAAGGAAGGGATGTACTGGCTTCCATACAAATGGACCGGCCGAAGGCGCTCAATCTACTCAAATCAATGTCCGAAAAATACCCGCAGGATATCCAGGTACTTTCTTTTTATGCTGATGTCCTGCGACAAGCGCAAAAACTGGAAGAATCGGAAATCGTTTACAAAAAGATTCTGGTAGTGAAACCGAATCATACCGAAGCGATGATCCGGATGGCGGCTTTATTATATACGAGGAATCAACCTGCCGAAGCAGAAGGATACATTGCAAAAGCGGTAGCGTCCGGGCTGATGACACGCAATGATTATGCGCAATTGGGATATACGCTTTTAGTCGCTGATAAAAATAAGGAAGCGGCCATCTATTATGAAAAAGCGTTAGCTATGGAGCAGCGTTCTTTCGATTATTACAACCTGGCCTGTGCCTATGCCAAGATCAATGAAAAAGATAAAGCGTTTGCGGCATTAGAGAAATCATTGGAGCAAGGTTACGGCTCGAAACAACAAATTGAAAGCGATGGGGACTTCGATAAGATCCGGTCTGACGAAAGGTATAAAGCGTTAATGGAAAAAATGAAATAGGAAAGGAAAACACCACATAGAAACATAGATACATACCTGTCCCGTCTAGGCGGGAGGTATACGTAGAAGACGCCCTTTGCTTCTTTCGTGAATTGTGATTTATAGTCATGGTGGGATAGCTGATCGCTGACTGCTGACAGCCTGTATTAAAAACTTTTCTTCCGTTCAACCACCTTCACAATTTCCACGGCCTTCTTCACTTCTGAAGTATACGCCTCCATCGTGCGGGCTACAACCACGATATTTTCCTGCGCCTCTGTCCAATTCCGCTCTTCGATGCCTTCACGAATACCCGGTAATGTTTTCACACCATATCCTGTGTAATATCCCGGCGCATACACCTGGTGCTTGTACCACGACCTGCGTGGCAACCCCTTTTCCTGGATCAACTGCCGTTCTATGTGAAATAAGATCGCATTCAATTGTTTTTGTTTCTCCAAAGGCAATTGGGTGGCAGTAGAAAATGTCTTCTGTAATGTATCTGCACTTTCTTTTAATTGTACCAATGCATTTTCGAGCTCGCTGAAATTTAAATAAGGCACTGCCTCTTTCACTTCAGGCGAAAGCATCGGTTTTTTCGGATCGTTTGCAAGATCATACAGTTTCGAAGTGATTATCGTGTTCTCCGCTTCCGTCAACGTACGGGTGTTATCCAGTAATGTTTTCAATTCACTTACATACTCCATTACTGTTTTGTAAAAACTGTTCACGTCCAACGGCAACACTTCCGCATTCGCCATGCGCAGCATAAAGCGGCCCGCAGTTTTTGATAGGGCGATTCCATATTGAAAGCCGGGATCCTTGAAGCGGATAAAATGATCATACGAATCATAGATAGAATGATACTCCCCACCCGAACCTTCTCCACCAAATCCCAAATTGATGGAAGCAATGCCCAGGTATTGCAGGAATCCCGACCAGTCAGACCCTGCACCCAATGCGCCGAGTTTGATCGTTTTATTTCCAAGCAGTGTTGAAGCTTTTGTGCGATCGCCATCAATTACCGTGCGTGCATAACGTCTTTCTTTAATAGTGACTCCTGTTTGCGGATCGATTACATCATTCGTCAATTCATTGAAAAAAGGTTCCAGCGTATGAGACCCCGCTGCACCAATGAATCCACCCGCATTGCCATCACTGTTCACATACAACACAGCTTTGTTGCGCAATTCTTCCTGGTGATCTTCAGCCCACTCGGTCGAGCCAAGTAATCCTTCTTCTTCACCATCCCACGCACAATAGATCAACGTTCTTTTTATTTTAAATCCTTTTTTTACCAATTCTCCGATTGCGCGGGCT
>DATLDA010000164.1:0-5650 GCA_035526135.1 Flavitalea sp. | reverse complement strand
TTTCAATGCGAATTAACACCGGATTGGAACCATGGTGGTTATCCTGCAATGTTGCCGCATATTTGAATGAATGTGCGGGAACAACACGATCATCATGATCGGCGGTCGTGATCAACGTAGCAGGATACTGCACCCCTTTTTTGAGGTTATGCAGCGGTGAATAGGCATACAGGTTTTTAAAATCTTCGGCATTATCACTGCTTCCATATTCGGCAATCCAGTTCCAGCCAATTGTGAATTTGTGAAATCGTAACATATCCATCACGCCCACCTGGGGAATAGCCACTCTGAATAAATCAGGTCGCTGGTTGATCACAGCTCCGACCAGCAATCCGCCGTTTGAACCTCCGCGAATCGCAAGCCGTTTTGATGTTGTATATTTTTCCCGGATGAGATATTCTCCAGCGGCAATAAAATCATCAAATACATTTTGTTTTTTCAAACGCATGCCGGCTTCGTGCCATTTCTCACCATATTCTGCTCCGCCACGCAGGTTAGCCAATGCATACACGCCTCCCTGTTCCAGCCAGGGTATGAGGGTCGGACTAAATCCCGGTAATGAACTGATATTAAATCCGCCATAGGCATAGAGTAATACCGGATTTGTTCCATTTAGTGTGAGTCCTTTCCGATGAACAATAAACATCGGGATCTTTGTACTGTCCTTACTTGTATAAAAAATCTGTTTCGTTACATAATCATCCGGATTGAACGAAATTTCCGGTTTTCTGAATGCAGTACTTTTTCCTGTAGCAATATCATATTTATAGATCGTAGGAGGAAAATTGAATGAATTGAATGTGTAGAAGACAAATTTATCTTCACGATAACCGCCGAAACCTCCCGCTGTTCCCAGCCCCGGCAACTTTATTTCTCGCACCAATTTTCCGTCAAATGTGTACTGATAGATCCGTGAGGTTACATCTTTGAGATAAGTGATAAAAAGATATCCGCCGGCGGAAGTTGATCCTTGCAAAGGTTCTTTTTTCTCCGGGATAATATTCTTCCACGCAGAACGGTCCGGCTTCAGCGGATCATATAGGAAAATTCGACTGTTCGGAGCACCATCATTCGTTTCAATCAGGAACCGGCTACCAATATTGTCGACAATACCATAACTGAATTCTCCGGGATCTGCAATGATCGGTTTGAAGTTGCTGTCAGATCTATCCTTATAATATAATGCATTCCCGTCATGTCCTTTACCTCTGTCACTCACATACAAAAAAGCGAAGCGCTCATCCTCACTGGTAGAAATGGTGTGAAATCGTTGTGGACTTGCTTTGTCTTCATACACGAGCTTATCCTGCTCCTGGGGAGTTCCGGCAACGTGGAACCATACCTGGTGGTTTTCATTTTTAGATGAAAGCTCTTTGCCGCTACCGGGTGCCGGATAACGACTATAATAAAAACCGTTGCCCTGCCAGGAAATCCCCGTTACTTTCAACCAGTTCAAAGTATCATTCAGGTCCTTGCCTGTTTGCATATCACGAACATAATAGGTCTGCCAGTCGGATCCTCCTTTAGAAATTCCCCATGCCGCATAACGTCCGTCTTTTGACAGAACAAATCCGGCCAACCGGGTCGTTGCATCTGTAGATAATTTGTTAGGATCAATTACCAATTGAGGATCGCCATTCAAACCTTTCTGACGGTACAAAACAGACTGGTTTTGTAATCCATCATTTTTATAGAAATAATAATATTGCTGGTTTCTAAAAGGTGCGGAATATTTCGGGTAATTATAAACTTCTTCGATCCGTTTTTTCATTTGTTGCCGGTAGGGAATTTTTTCGAGATAGTCGAATGTGATCTTATTTTGTTCCTGTACCCATGCCTTGGTGTCGGCACTGGTATCGTTTTCCAGCCACCGATAAGGATCAGCTACCTTCAGCCCATGATAATCATCGGTCTGATCAGTTTTACGGGTTTGAGGATATTGTAACTGACCCGATGAAACAGTTGAAGAAAGTAATAACGACCATATAAGAATTCGGTATAAGGGCATAAGTGTAATTTTGTACAGGCAATCTAAGGATTTCATATGGCTTTTGTCTACCACACATGTATGAAAACAAAACCCTATTTTTACGCCTCATTTTTGCGCAACTGGTAAAAATTTTTTAACGATTCTTGCCCCTTGTTGAAAATTTTTAATCAAAACTCACAGATTTCATTTCATGGCTAATAAGGTGACTAAGATTGGCGTCATGACCTCAGGTGGCGATGCACCCGGCATGAATGCCGCCATCCGTGCAGTAGTGAGAACGGGAATTTACAATGGATTGGAAGTTTTTGGTATCATGCGTGGATATGCCGGCATGATTGACAATGAAATTATTCCAATGCATTCGAGAAGTGTTGCCAACATCATTCAGCGTGGCGGAACCATTTTAAAAACGGCGCGGTGCAAGGAATTTTTTGATAAGGAAGGCAGGAAGACGGCTCACAACAATTTAAAAAATCTCGGTATCAACGGAATGGTCATCATCGGTGGTGATGGTTCTTTTCGTGGAGCTGACATATTCAGCAGGGAATTTGATATCCCCTGCATTGGATTACCGGGCACCATCGATAAAGACATTGCAGGTACAGATTTCACGATTGGTTTCGATACTGCTGTGAACACGGCCGTCGAAGCCATTGATAAAATCCGCGATACGGCGGATGCGCATGACCGGCTTTTTATCATAGAAGTGATGGGACGTGACGCTGGGTATATCGCACTTCACAGTGGCATTGCAACAGGAGCGGAAAATATTCTTATTCCCGAAAGGAAAACAGATGTGGAAGACCTTGTTGATTCACTGCTGGAAAAAGAAAAGCGAAAGAAACTCGTAAATCTCGTCGTGGTTGCTGAAGGTGACGGGTTCGGCGGCGCACTGGAAGTAGCAAAAATTTTAAAGGACCGTTTACCCAATGCCGAAACACGCGTGTGTATCCTGGGGCATATTCAACGGGGAGGCTCTCCTTCCTGCCTCGACAGATTGATCGCAAGCAGGATGGGATATGCCGCAGTGGAATGCCTCGTGGAAGGCCGACACAACGTGATGGTGGGTATCATGAATAATAAAATGCATTTTACTCCTTTGGAAAAAGCCGTGAAAGCAAAACAACGGATCAGTGATGAATGGTTGAAAATTGTAAAAATACTGGCAAGCTGATCATCTTAAAACCTCGATCCTGATGCAAGATCCACAATATCCTTTATCAAATACCGAAACTAAACCAGACAAACGAATGGCAAGAGATCTTTCAAAATACCTGCATGAGAAAATGGATAAACAGGCAGGTAAAGAACATACCAATCATCGTACAAAGATTGTAGCTACTGTTGGACCTGCATGTGACAGTTACGATAAGCTGCTGGATCTTGTAAAGGCCGGTGTGAATGTATTCCGATTGAACTTCTCTCATGGAAGCCATGAAGACAAAGCTTCAATCATACAACACATTCGCAAAATCAATTCAACCGAACCATATAATATTTCTATTCTTGGTGACCTGCAGGGCCCGAAATTACGGGTGGGTGAAATTCAGAATAATGCATTGGAAGTATTTCCCGGTGACATTCTCACGTTTACAAATGAAAAACTGGTTGGTACAAAAGAAAGAATTTATGTTTCTTATCCCAACCTGCATTCAGATGTACGGGTAGGCAACAAGATCATGATCGATGACGGTAAACTGGAAGTGAAGGTCGTCGATATCGAAAAAAACCACGATGTAAAAGTGGAAGTAACAATGGGTGGAATTATATCATCCAAAAAAGGGATCAACCTGCCCGATACAAAAATTTCATTGCCCGCACTGACAGAAAAAGATTTAACGGACCTGGAATTCATCATAGAACAACAGTTGGACTGGGTAGCGCTTTCTTTTGTAAGGAGTGTGAAAGATATTGTTATTCTGCGAAGCAAATTATCTGAAAAGAAAAGCAAGACGAAGATCATCGCGAAGATTGAAAAGCCTGAAGCGATGACCAATATCCGGGATATCATTATAGAATCAGACGGCATCATGATCGCGCGCGGCGATCTCGGGGTTGAACTTCCGATCGAACAGGTTCCGCTGATTCAGAAACAAATTATCAGAAAATGTTTACATCGTGCCAAACCTGTGATCGTTGCCACGCAGATGATGGAAAGCATGATCGATCGTATTAAACCAAACCGCAGCGAAATCACCGATGTGGCGAATGCAGTGTTGGAAGGGGCTGATGCCGTGATGCTAAGTGGTGAAACTGCCACAGGCAAACATCCTGTTCTGGTGGTTGAAACGATGCGCAAAATAATCATGCATGTTGAAAAAACAGATTACCGTTATAATCTGGAAGACTCACTGGCTCCGCAACCGCATTCACCTTCTTTTTTAAGTGATGCGATCTGTTACAATGCCTGTAAGTTGGCGCGGGATACAAAAGCGCATGCGCTGGTAGGAATGACGCAAAGCGGCTATACTGCGTTTATGCTTTCCAGTTACCGACCTGAATCTCCTTTATATATCTTTTCAAAAGAAAGAAGCCTGATCAATCAATTAAGCCTGAGCTGGGGTGTGCGTGCATTTTATTATGCAGAGGAAGAAAGCGCTGATGGTATTATCCATGACCAGATAGAAATTTTGAAAGAACGCGGATTTCTGGAAGCCGGCGATACTGTGGTAAATACAGGAAGTCTGCCCGTACATCTTCACCTGCCGACAAATATGTTGAAAATTACCAAGGTGGAGTAAGGTATGAGGTATGAGGTAAGGGGTCTGGGGAGTACAGAATTTTAATTTTTAATTTTTAATTATTCTGTCTTCCTGCTTCTCAAAAATGGAAAACAATTCCACGATTTTTCTTAATTCCACTTCATCCGCTACAAATTGATTCCCGATATCAAGTATGTCCGGGTTTTGAAATTCCATTTGGTCAGAGATAATTTTTCTTGCTGAAGTGTGATATTCAAATGCACCGGTTTCTCTGACCAGTTTGGATAAATTATTTGAACGAACGCCTGCGCCCGGCATGATCACGATCCGGTCTTCCGCTTCCTGAATAAGTTTTGCCAGCAGCTCTGTTCCCTCAGGGGCGCTGCTCTTCAAACCGGAAGTAAGAATCCGCTCACACCCGCAGTCAATCACTGTTTCAAGGCTTTTAAATGGATTTGGAGCAGCATCAAATACCCGGTTGCAGGTAACGCCCATGGGATAAGCCCATTCAACAAGCTTTTTAAACCTGTTCACGTCAATGCTGCCATCCTGTTTTTGTATGCCGACAGAAATACCGTTACAACCCAGGTCTTTGCAAATCCGGATATCTTTTTTCATGATGGCAAATTCATGATCATCATAAAAATAATTTCCTGCCCTCGGCCTGATAATAGGATACAGATCTATGGACAAATTTTTTCTTGCATAATCTATGGCTCCGTAAGAAGGTGTTGTACCCCCTTCCAGGGGATTGTCACACAATTCTACCCGCACAGCGCCTGTTTTTTCAGCTATCAGACAGGACTGAACATTGAATGCACAAACTTCGAGTTGGTATTTCAAGCGCGCGGAATTAAAAATTAAAAATGAAAAATGCAAAATATGATCACTGAAATATTATGTTGGCATCCTTTGTTTGAGGAAATGATATAACCATGGCATGATTTTTAATTTTTTT
>DATLDA010000159.1:0-8494 GCA_035526135.1 Flavitalea sp. | reverse complement strand
GTCTTTGAGAATTGGTTCCACCAGATCAGCATAAACGGCAGCACTATCAACATTTGAAATGATTCGTTTGGGAATTTTTTCTTTTTGCTCCTCGCTATCCGTGAAGCCTTCAAATAAATATCCCTCTCCATGTGTCAGGTTCGCACCCAGATGACCGGTCACTACTATCAGAACAAACAACACCGTGAAAAGAATCTTATTGCGGTAAATCCTGTTTGTATAGTGAAGAAAAAGTAACAGCAGCGAAAAAATAAACAGGACAATTCCGGACCACTGATGCCACTGCACCGCATCCGATTCATATTCTCCATTCCCTGACAAAACGAGTCCTGTAATACACGATAATAATGCGGTGATCGACCCAGTCAGCAACATTATACCGGACCAAAATGAATGTACAGTTCCACTGGCGGGCGTCATCCATTGATAAACACATGTAATAAATAAAATCCCAATGGGAAGATGAACCAATGCAGGATGAAGGTGTGCAATGAAAGTTTCAATGGATAAAAGCACCACCACAGATTAAGATGAATAACGTTTTCTTAAAACCTGCATCATATGCACATTAATGGCCCATTGATTGGCCACAGGCTGGCGTGTGTAAGGAAGCGTGGGCATATAATCCGGCGGGCCGAATTCTGTAAGAATGGTCAGTGTCTGATTTGCCGCTTTCTTGAATTCCACCACCTTGTCCCACCATGCAAAATGTGCTTGTACGCTATCATTCCATTCCGGGGCGCGGGGATCATTCACCTGAGGTCCTTCCGGGTGGCCGATGCGTGCATGAATATGATCGGTTCGTTGCAATGCCAGATTTACATTTTCCTGTTGATCCTGCAATAATGATTCATGCACATTACACCAATGTGAAATGTCAAGCGTAATCCGCAGGTCAGGGTTCTGTATCAGGAACTGCCTGGCAACATGGGCTGCAAAAAGGATTCTGGACCGGTGTGTTTCGTGACAGATTTTCAATCCGGTATCTTTTGCCAGTTTTATAGTATGTCTGATGAATTCTGTATTCTGTTCAAATGTAAAATGGTCGCGTCCGGAATGGCAATTGATATACAAAGGTTTTTTTCCGAATTCCGTCGCTGCACCGGTAACCATTTTTTTGAACTGTTCGAGATGCTTCTCATAATTCATTTCTCCACTGCCACAAAGAAAGCCTACATCGAGCTGGTGTTTTTGTAAAGCGGCAAACAGTTCGTCCTGTGATTTTTTTTCTGTAGGCCACCAGATTTCAATGCCATCGTAACCCTCTTGTTTTACTTTCTGGCAGAATTGATCGAGCGTACCGGCAAAGCCCCAATTGGTAGCTAGAATTTTCAGATTTACTTTATCCATGATCGGTTTTTGAAATGGTGCCAGCTGTTTCAATGGTATAAGAATTCCTACTCCGGCTCTTGTAGTATGCTGTAAAAATTTTCTTCGCTTCAAATGAGAAAATTTATGAATGACGTGTACTGCAAACTTCTTCTAATGTCACGCAACGATTTCATTGATGACCCGACCACTTACATCTGTCAACCGGAAAGGTCTACCCTGAAACTGATAAATGAATTTTTCATGATCAAATCCAAGCTGGTTCAGGATCGTAGCCTGGATATCAAAAGCTTCTACTTTTCCACTGACGGCACTGTAACCAATTTCATCGGTCTCACCGAAAGTATATCCTTTTTTTATACCACCACCAGCCATCCACATGGTAAATGCTTCCACATGATGATCTCTTCCCTTAAACGGATTCGTTTTGCCACCTCTGTTCTCCATCATGGGTGTTCTTCCGAATTCACCACCCCAGACGACGAGCGTTTCATCCAGTAATCCTCTTTGTTTCAGATCGAGAATCAATGCTGTCATGGATTTGTCTACCTGTCTGCATTTATTGATGAAGCCGAGATCAAGTGCTGTGGAAGGATCGGTGCCGTGTGCATCCCATCCCCAGTCAAATAATTGAACGAACCTTACACCTTTTTCCACGAGTTTTCTTGCCAGCAAAACATTGTTTGCGAAACACGATCTGCCGGGTTGCGTGCCATACATTTCCTGGATATATTCCGGCTCGTCATCAATCTTCATTACTTCCGGAACGGAAACCTGCATCTTGTATGCCATTTCATATTGAGCAATACGAGAAAGGATTTCCGGGTCTTTGTAATCTTCATATTCCTGCCTGTTGACATCATTGATCGCATCAATGGAGGCGCGCCTTACATCCCGGGACATTCCCTCCGGATCTTTAATGAATAAAACCGGATCACCTTCTGATCTGCACTGCACACCCTGATAAACCGAAGGAAGAAATCCGCTCCCCCATACACTTTTGCCAGCGTCAGGAAATCTTCCGCCCGATGTCAGAACGACAAATCCCGGAAGATTCTGATTCTCCGTTCCAAGCCCATACGTTACCCATGCACCCATGCTCGGTCTTCCCAATCTCGCACCACCAGAATGAATTAATAATTGCGCAGGTGCATGATTGAACTGGTCTGTTGTAACAGCTTTCAGAAAACTTACTTCATCTGCGATGGTTGCAAAATGGGGAAGATGGTCGGAAATCCAGGCACCACTTTGTCCGCGCTGATGAAAATTTGCCTGCGGCCCCATCATCTTCGGAACGCCACGTATGAATGCAAATCTTTTTCCCTGCAATAAAGAAGGAGGACAATCCTGTCCATCCATTTTCATTAACTCAGGTTTGTAGTCAAACAATTCCAATTGCGAAGGAGCTCCTGCCATGTGCAGATAGATCACTGATCTTGCCTGACCCGGAAAATGTGGCATCTTGGGAGCAAGCGGATTCGCCGGATCGAATAATGCTCCACTTGTCTTAACATTATTATTGCTACCGCACGATCCGACCAATGAACCAAGTGCTAATGCACCGAGACCCATTGCACTTTCGCGGATAAAATGTCTTCGGGTAGAATACCGCAACGCAACATGTTGGGCTTCCACCTTCAACCGTGCATTATTTAATTCTTCCCTTGTCATATCGTCCTTTTTTTAATTTTTTGTAATTACCTCATCGAGGTTTAGCAACGCATTCGCAACAACCACCAATGCTGCAGTTTCAGGATTATTATTTTCATCCATCAATCCAGTCATTTCGCATGTTTTTACAGGATCAGTTTTGTATTGCTGCAAAGCGCTTGTGTACAGTTTGGTTAAGATGTTAAGTTTTTCCCGAGGGATAGGTTTGAAAACAATGCTTTGATATCCGTAGTTGATCTGACTGATGATATCAGGGCCTGCACGTTTCATATTCTTCGCAAGACTTCTTGCCATTTGAATGAACCCTTCATCATTCAGTGTAACCAATGCCTGCAGCGGAGTATTCGTCCGGATGCGTCTTGCCACACATACTTCCCGTGCACCACCATCGAAAGTGATCATGGTAGGATACGGTGCTGTTCTCTTCCAATACGTGTATAAGGATCTGCGGTATTGATCACCAGCAGTGCTTTCTTTCCAGTCAAGTCCACTGTAAGGTGAAAGCCATATTCCCCCTGGTTGATAAGGCATCACGCTGGGCCCATACAACCGGTCATTCAAAAGTTGCGATACGCTAAGAGCCTGGTCACGGATCTGTTCCCCAGCGAGTCGGACACGCGGTCCTCGTGCAAAATATTTGTTATAAGGATCCTTTTCCATCAAATGTTCATTGGTACGGGAATCCTGGCGATAGGTAGCGGATAAAACAATTTGCTTTAATAATTTTTTCGTGCTCCATTTATGTGTGTGAATGTATTCCCACGAAAGCCAGTCAAGCAATTCTTTATGTGTGGGTACAGCGCCCTGTGTTCCCAAATCTTCCAGGGTTTCTACAAGACCATTTCCAAATATTTGTTCCCATACCCGGTTCACCATTGTTCGTGCAGTTAAAGGATTATCAGGGCTTGTCATCCAGAGAGACAATCCGAGCCTGTTAAGTGGCGCATTTTTCGGAAAGGCATTCAAAGAGGCAGGAACACCCGGCATGACTTCTTTTCCCTTCGTCATCCAGCTTCCTCTTTCGAAAACATATGTTTTTCTGTGTTGATCATCAGGATTTTCCATCATCACGGGCGTAACGTCTGATGTTTTTGATCGTACAAGTTCCCAAAATGATTGAACTGCCTTATCATATCCAATGCTTCCTTCAGCCGGAAATTTTTCAGTGAAATACATCCAGTCGAACGTCATACCGCTTGCATCAGGCAGTTTCAGGTCGGGATTGGTGTAAGTGAAATAAAGGTCATGCGTACCCGAAGTTGCCGGAAAAATAAATTGCAATATTTCCCAACCTTTTGTCTCAGGCACATTTATTTTAACAAGAACAGGTCCATCGGCTTTATCAAGGTGGATGACAAGTGTTCCATTTTTAATATTGCTGTAAAAACGCGTAATCAGCAGATTTTTTTTATCAAGATTGATGGCGGCCAATCTTGCTGAACCGTGGTTTCGGAACTTCAGCCATTTCGTATCATCGAGTTCGCTTTGTATAAATTGATCCGCCCGTAAAGAATTAATGGCAGGCTGCCACGTTTTTATGAACCGTGTAATTTCTTTCGCCTTTTCTGATGACACAGTCGTGTGCATCCATTTTTCCAGTTCCATCAGTTTTGAACTGTCATCCTTATTAAAATGACGTAACAGCGGATAATCATCATAGGTGTCTTCATCTCGTGAATTGTTGAAGAACGCCAGGAATTTATAATACTCTTCATTCCGGAAAGGATCAAAGGGATGACTATGACATTGTACACAGGCAAAGGTGGTTCCCATCAAAGTTTCCCAGGTTGTATTCACCCTGTCAACAACAGCAGCAGTGCGAAATTCTTCATTATCAGTACCCCCTTCATCATTGGTCATGGTGTTGCGGTGAAAGGCAGTTGCAATCAATTGTTCATCCGTAGGGTCTTTCAATAAATCACCGGCAAGTTGTTCAATGAGGAATTGGTTGTAAGGTTTATCTGCATTGAACGATCGTATCAGATAATCACGGTAATGCCATATCGTTCTGCTATCATCTCTTTCGTAACCTTTTGTGTCGGCATATCGTGCAAGATCAAGCCACATCGCGGCCCACCGTTCGCCGAAACGGGGAGACGATAACAAAGTATCCACCAACTTTTCATAAGCGGAAGATGAAGTATCAGAAAGAAAACTTTTTGCAAGGGATGGTGTAGGCGGAAGTCCGGTAAGATCCAGACTTACCCGACGCAACAAAGTCGGTTTATCTGCCTCGGCGGAAGGTGTTAAATCAAATGCCTTAAGATCGTGGAGTATAAAACGGTCAATTTCATTTACAGACCAATCGTTTTTTCCTTTGAACCCGGAAAATGATTTTTCTTTCGGAACGGGAATTTCTTTCAAAGGGATATAAGACCAATGATCACCCCATACAGCGCCTTCTTTGATCCATTGTTTTAAGATGCTGATTTCATTTTCACTTAACGGCGGATGTTTATATGGCATCCTTTCATCTTCATTACTGTTGGTAATTCGCCGGATCATTTCACTATGCGATGGATCTCCCGGAATGATTGCAGGTTTGCCGGATTCGTTTGGTGCTAATGCATCACTGCGAAATAAAAGACTGAAACCTGCTTTTTGTTTAACTCCTCCATGG
Organism: Flavitalea sp.; assembly: GCA_035526135.1. Classification (GTDB taxonomy): domain Bacteria; phylum Bacteroidota; class Bacteroidia; order Chitinophagales; family Chitinophagaceae; genus Flavitalea. Next base: position 2,874 of record DATLDA010000159.1, on the reverse strand, counting down.
CAGGTTATACATTTTGCATTGATGATCGGTTTTACCTGCGTATTATAATCTATCGGACGACGTCCTGAAGTAACAAACAGGATGAGGATCAGTGCTGCTGCACAGATGACTAACATCAACACTTTCCTGGATAACACAAATGCCATGGTTAAAGGTAACTTTTTTAAACGTGTAACCTGCCCGGTTCTTCTGTCAATTGTGGTAAAATGCACCTCCTGATATAGGTTTCTTACTCCCATCACCAACTGTCCAAAGCAGCTTCAGGACGGAGTTTCCGGTAGCGTTAAAATAATCGATGCGAATTGCATGATATCCTTTTTTCAATGCCGCTGCCTCACTTTTTTCCTCCGCTCCGTGGAGTCCGTCATTTTCAATAAGGACTGTATTATCGATCCACATTTTGCTGCCATCGTCAGACGTAAGATGAAAAGTATACAACCCATCGGTAGTAATATTGATATACCCTTGAAAACGCAAAGCCATATTTTCCTTTCGTGTTGCCTCCGCCAACGAAACCATGGATGTATTTCCTTCACGAACTGGTGTTGCCTTTTCTATATCGGCAACAGAAGCAGGCTGCAATTCATAGGCTGCGACTTTCAATCCGGGTTTCACGTTCTTTACATTGGTTGCTTTTTGCCAATCATATACTATTATTTTTTTTTCAACCAATACACCTTGCTGGGAAGCAGGCTTGAAAGTTTTTACTTTCAGTGATCCGGTGTTTTTCACTATGATTGATCTTGTATACAGCGGAGAGGATTCAGTAGGGTCAGTTCCGTCGAGTGTATAATGTATGGAAGATTGTGGATCGCTGCTTTCTATTGTTACCGTGGGTTTGAATGCTCCTGAAGGGTAATTGACATTTATTCGTGGCGTTGCAGCAAAGTTCCCTGTATTGTCGAAACGCACACAAATTACATGATCGGATTTCAATATACCGGGTGTGAGTGGTGGAAATTGAATAGTGATGTCATTTCCCTGTTGGCTCCATGGTATTGATTTGTTGCCATCAAGTAATGTTACCTTGGTTCCCGCCGACAAGACCAGATCTTTTATTGTGAATGAATTTCCAGCCGGCCATTTTGGTAAAAGGGCATACAAAGCGTTTGAGGTAGGATTATAGGTGAAAAAACATTCTTTCACTGCATATCCGGGATCGGGATCTACAGTAAGTTTCAAAGCAATATCCCCACCTGTTTTCCAATCATCCACCATGGGATGTGAAGGCATTTTATAATCACGTCGTCCTTCACTCCATTGTACAGGACGCTTCCATCGGCGTGTTTTATAGATCGCCTCTCCGTTCACGGCCATCCATTCACCAATCTGCAACAATCTTTCCTGCATGATCGGCGGAATTTTTCCATGTTCGTCCGGACCGATGTCCAGTAAAAAATTTCCACCGCGGCTTACTTTGTCTACCAGATGCAGCAGCATCACTTTCGCAGAATTGTAATCCCAAAAGTCTTCCTCACGGTTATACCCATACGAATATCCCATTCCTCTGCTTTCTTCGAATGCATGGTCTTCAAAATCCAGATCCGGCTGGTATTCCGGTGTATAAACACCAGCGTGGTGAAACCTGATGCCTGCCCCCCAACGGTCATTCACTACAATTTTATTTTTAACCGGACTTTCGTTGTACAGCCAGGTAAGGAATTCCCGTGATTTCCACAATGTATCGGGTCCATCCCATTCTCCATCTGTCCAGAAAACATCTGGCTGATAAGAATTGATCAGGTCTTTCATCTGTGGCCACATATGTTCACTGACATATCTTGCTCTGTTAGTAAGCCATAATGGATTGAACCATTCATAAAGAGAGTAGTACATACCTGCACGTACAGAAGTTTTTCGGATCGCAGTAAACAAATCACCAAGCAGATCCCGGCCGGGCCCGATTTCCTTAGCATTCCAGGGAAAACCCCAGGTTGCAGAAGCCTCGTGACTTGGCCATAAAGCAAAACCGTCATGGTGTTTGGATGTCAATACCACATACCTGGCCCCGGAACGTTCAAACAATTGAGCCCACTCATCGGGCTTGAACAATTCTGCCTTGAACCGCGGGGCAAGCTGGTAATAGGTCATGCCCGGAAACATCCTGTTGTGATAATCCACTACTGCTCCATTGAATGATTTGTTTTGAAGTTGATGCTGATACCATTCCGCATAATTTCCTTTGACTGTCCACGCAGGAACACTATAAACACCCCAGTGAATAAAAATGCCGAATTTTCCTTCAGAAAACCATTCCGGAACCGGCCTTTTATCCAGCGATTCCCAGGTAGGCTGGTAAGATTGAGCAACTCCCGACAACGTAACAAGAAATGATTGGAAGAAAATCAAATACTTCATAAGCAGACATTCAGGAGAATGAATATAAATAATAGTTCTGAGTTGAGGGTACGCGGCATCTCGTTCGGTAATTTTGTGGTGCAAATGGATCAACGTAAGAATTAAAATTCAACACATACTCAAACCAGCGTCAAACTGATCATATATGGATTTCAGAACAGAAAAAGATACAATGGGTGAAGTGAAAGTGCCGGCGGATGCCTATTACGGTGCGCAAACACAACGCAGTATTGAAAATTTCAGGATCGCCCAGGATATTAACCGGATGCCGATCGAAGTGATCAGGGCGTTTGCTTTTTTGAAAAAAGCAGCCGCGCTTACAAACCTTGAAGCAGGGGTATTGCCAAAAGAGAAAGCTGAATTGATCGGACAGGTCTGTGATGAAATATTGACAGGGAGCCTGGACAAATGGTTTCCGCTTGTAGTTTGGCAAACAGGGAGTGGAACGCAAAGTAATATGAATGTGAATGAAGTAATTGCTTATCGTGGTCATGTGCTGAAAGGAGGAATGCTCAC